>CAXRCC010000036.1:0-50889 GCA_964228975.1 Paraneptunicella sp.
CAGTCATTGCTGCGTACTTAGAATTAAACGACTTTAGAGTACTCCAATCTAAGAATGCTGCAGGCTGCTTGAAGATTCTTGAGCATCATCACATAGACCTTATAGTATTAGATCTCACGCTTCCTGATGAAGATGGTCTGGTACTGTTGCGTCGTTTGCGTGTGAGTAACGCTATTCCAATTATTGTGGTATCCGGTCGAACTTCCGGCGACGATCGCGTGGCTGGTTTGGAATTTGGCGCGGATGACTATTTATGCAAACCCTTCTTACCCAAAGAGCTTGTGTATCGTGTTAACAATATCCTGACACGAACGGGCGCTTCAAATAAATCAGCGGAAGATCAAATTCAGTTTCATGGCTGGCGACTCGATATTGCAGATAAAGCGCTGTTCGATGATAGAGGCTTTGAGGTGCAATTAACGCGACATGAGTTTCAGTTGTTAACGGCATTGGCAAGGCATCCGGGCAGAACATACAGCCGAGAAGAGTTAATCGATATGTTTAACGATTTGGAAGGCCCCGAAAGCATCAGAGCCATTGACATCACAATCAGCAGATTGCGTAAAAAAATTGAAGTGAATGTGAAAAAACCCGAGAAAATAATAACCGTAAAAGGATTAGGTTATAAATTGTCTCGCGGATAAAGCCATTTTCCTCGATGAAGAAATGGCTTTTCTATCAGTCTATTACCTTTTGAACGACCTCAAGCGCCAATAAAAGGCTCCTTTCCCAAAATTTACCCCGATTTCTTTAATGTGAAACATTGCAGAAATATTGGCAAAACACATATGAAGTATAAGGTCATTAATATAGGAACCAGTAACCAAATACGAGACCGAAGTAGTTGGTTCATTGGGACTATCCCTCCCTATTCACCATCGGTTCATGGAAGAACCTATTTTTTACAAATCCTTTGTAAATAAATGCGTTGGTGATTTCGTTCCTTCCACAGAATCAGAAACAAACGCAAATCCTAATTTCTCTAGCAAGCGAATTGAACTGACGTTATCTGGATCAACAATTGCGGAAATAGTATCCGATAAATTAACGGCTTTTGCCGTTTCCATTAAGCCTTGCGTGGCTTCAAAGGCAAATCCTTTTCCCCGGAATGCGGAAGAGAAGGCGTAACCAATGTCAGGGTGGGGCAGAAAGTCTCTTTTTAACATTCCCGCAAGGCCTATTGGCGTTTGTGTCGCCTTATCAATCACCATTAGCATACCAATGCCTAATTCATCGTAGCTTTGAAATGCCGGTTCGATGACCTGTGAAATGGCAGTGGCTTCGTCATGAATGTTTCGATCGCCAATATAGCGGATGAAATCGGCGTCACCCATAATATCAACAACAAATGCAGCGTCTTCCTTTTGGTATTTTCTCAGTATTAACCTTGCTGTTTCCAACCCTAACAATGAATTCATTAAGCCTTACCTCTCTTGGCGATATTGCAGTATGTCCATGCTGTTAAGCAATTGATCGATACGAGATGCCATTGCTTCATTGATTGCCGCGGCTCTTGGGTAATGAGGCGCATTTCTGTCGTTGATCCAGTGAGCTGGTTGATGTTGCTCGGAATGTTGCGAGTGGATCCAACCAAAGGTTGAGGCAATAAATAAAGTGGCGAAGTTCTCGTCTCCGTTTTCTAAACAGCCTACGAGACAGGTGTCGACATAGGACTGATAGATAGGATGATTTTCGCATGATTCGGTTGGATTAAGGACTTCACACACCCAGTATTTGGCGTCTTTTTTAGGCAGTTCGTCGTTTTCGAAAAATGGAATAATGTTTTCTGGCTCAACAGCGGTAAAACGATAGTTCTTTTCTCGGTCTTGTAGCTCTGGTGTGATGGTTTCTACGGGAACAAGTAGCGCATTGAGTTGTGCGTTTGAATTCGCCGTTGCGCCCACACTTGTGAACTTTTCAATTGGGCAGTTGACCACCCAGCCTCTTTCCCACCCTGATAATAAAACGGGCGTTCCTTGTGCATTGATTTGGCTGAATCTAAGGCGGCTGTCGTGACTCATTAAGCTGCCGTAGCCGATAACGTAGTGTTGTTCTGACATGATGTTTGCTGAGTCCTAGTAAATGTAGGGAAAAGCATCACCTGTTAAAAACCTGCATTAGGTGTGCGCGTAGCGGTGTTATACTGCGCGAATCGTATTTAATTCTCAAGGACACGCAATGCCCTGGATTCAGTTAAAAATAAACACAGAAGAAGAACACGCAGAAAAAATTGGTGAAATGCTATCAGCAAATGGCGCTCAGGCCGTGACGTTTATGGATGCGAAAGACACACCCATTTTTGAGCCAGAGCTTGGCAAAGTCACGTTATGGCCGCGTACTCAAGTTATTGGTTTATATGATGCTGAATTCGATATGCAAGGCGTGATCGCCCGGCTGGAAAAGGCCAATGTATTAGGTGAAGGGTTTAAATATAAGCTGGACCAGCTCGAAGACAAAGACTGGGAAAGAGAATGGATGGATAACTTCCACCCAATGCAGTTTGGCGATCGCGTGTGGATTTGCCCCAGCTGGTGTGATGTGCCCGATCCTAATGCGGTTAATATTATGCTAGACCCCGGCCTTGCATTTGGCACAGGCACACATCCAACAACATCCTTGTGTTTGCAATGGCTGGATAAGTTCGATGTGCAGGATAAAGTGGTGGTGGATTACGGGTGCGGCTCAGGCATTTTGGCGATTGCTGCTTTATTATTGGGGGCTAAAGAAGCCATTGGCATTGATATCGACCCGCAAGCATTGATTGCAAGTAAAGCGAATGCAGAACGAAACGGTGTGGCAGATAAGTTGAAACTGTATTTGCCTGAAGATCAACCTACATTAGAAGCTGATTTGGTCATGGCCAATATTTTGGCAGGGCCATTGGGTGAACTCCGACCAGCAATCACTGATTATTGTAAGGCTGAAGGCCATCTGGTGATGTCGGGTATTTTGGATGTTCAGTCAGAACGCATCGCAGGGCTTTATTCAGAAGACTTTGACATGGAACCGATTGCTCTTGAAACCGAGTGGGCACGTGTCTCCGGTAAAAAACATCCTGCAAAATAAGCACAAAAAGAGCATGGATCGCTCGCGTTTTTTATGCTAGGAATTTCCCCTCTTTTAACGCTCTAGGCCTTGTGTTGTGTGGTTTTCGAGCGTCTTCATAAAAAAATTAACTTTTGTTTAATTTATAGCCTTTTCAAGTCCACAAAAAAACCGTACACTTAGCGCCCTTTTTTAGAGCTGAACAATTTTTGCCCAATATTATTCGATTTTAATCATGCGCATTGGTCCTTATCAATTGGAAAACAATTTGGTACTTGCGCCAATGGCTGGCGTGACTGATCAGCCTTTTCGTGAGTTATGCAAAGAATTAGGCGCAGGCTTGGTTGTGTCTGAGATGCTATCAAGCAACCCTAAGGTTTGGGATTCCGAAAAGTCTAAAAAGCGAATGGAATACAGTGGCAAAGAAGGGATTCGATCTGTGCAAATTGCGGGATCGGAGCCTGAACAAATGGCCGTCGCTGCACAGCACAATGTCGATAATGGTGCTCAAATTATTGACATCAATATGGGGTGTCCAGCTAAGAAGGTGAACAAGAAGCTGGCAGGCTCAGCGTTGTTACAGTTCCCTGAATTAGTTGAATCTATTGTGAAAGCTGTGGTGAATGCGGTATCGGTACCTGTGACCCTGAAGTTTCGAACGGGATGGGATGCAGAGAATAAGAATGCTGTTCAGATTGCTAAAATCGCTCAGGACAACGGGATTTGTTCATTGGCGTTACATGGTAGAACCCGTGCCTGTTTATATAAAGGGCATGCGGAGTACGACACGATTAAAGCTGTGAAGCAAGCAGTCACGATACCTGTATTGGCGAACGGCGATATTGATTCAGCACAAAAAGCAAAATTCGTTTTGGAACACACAAACGCAGATGGTGTGATGATTGGGCGAGCAGCTCAAGGCAATCCTTGGATTTTTCGAGAGATTGAGCACTATTTGCGAACCGGCGAATTACTTCCAGCGCCAACATTAACTGAAGTTAAGGACACATTGTGTGCTCATGTCGGTAATGTACACCGCTTTTACGGTGAATACCTGGGAGTCAGAATCGCCCGCAAACATGTTGGGTGGTATCTGGCGGAGCAAGATCCTACGCGATCCTTCCGCAAAATTTTCAATGCATTAGATAGCGCTGAAGCTCAATTTGAGGCATTGGAAACTTATTTTAATCAGAGTGCTGGTGGTAACTCAGGTAGTTATCCGCCAGCGGCGTAAACTAAAACAACTAAAGAGCAGACGTGCATGTTTGATCAAAATGTATCTTCTCCATTCACTACTACAGTGACTACCCCTTCTCAAACGCAGGCGCAGAAGCCATTGCGTGACTCAGTTAAGCAAGCTGTGAATAAATACTTGAAGCAATTAGATAACCAAGATATCGATAACTTGTATGAGCTTGTATTAGCAGAAGTGGAAACGCCACTTCTAGAAGAAATCATGACTTACACGCGCGGTAACCAAACACGCGCTGCTTTAATGATGGGTATCAACCGCGGTACGCTTCGCAAAAAGCTAAAACAGTACGGCATGAACTAAGATACGCTACACTGAAAAAAGGCACCCAACGGGTGCCTTTTTGTTTTGTCCCGTTAAATTTAACCATTTGGTCCAATTTTAGTATTTATAGGTAGTTGAGGTTTAGTATTCATGGATACCCCCAGACCCATCCGCAGAGCATTGTTAAGCGTTTCAGATAAAACGGGCATTGTAGAATTTGCAAAAGCCTTGCACGACCAAGGTGTTGATATTCTCTCAACAGGTGGTACAGCAAAGTTATTAGCAGATAATGCAATTCCGGTGACTGAGGTGTCTGACTATACCGGGCACCCAGAGATTATGGATGGCAGAGTGAAAACGCTTCATCCAAAAGTACACGGTGGGATTTTAGGGCGTAGAGAGCAAGACGAAGCAGTCATGGAAACGCACAGCATCCAAGCAATTGATCTTGTTGCGGTGAACTTATACCCGTTTAAGCAAACGGTGAGCCGTGAAGACTGTTCTTTTGAAGACGCAATTGAGAACATCGATATTGGCGGTCCAACTATGGTAAGAGCAGCAGCGAAAAACCATAAAGATGTGACCATCGTGGTTAACGCGTCTGACTATGCAAAAGTGTTAGAAGAAATGAAGCAAAACGAAGGTTCTGTGACGACAGAAACGCGTTTTAGTTTAGCGATTTCAGCTTTTGAACATACCGCGCAGTATGACGGTATGATTGCTAATTACTTTGGCACAATGTTGCCTGGTTATGATGAAGTGGTTTCTGAAGATGATGCAGATGGTGTTGAGTTTGAAGCATCGGCTTTTCCGCGTACTTTCAACATGCAATTTACGAAGAAGCAAGAACTTCGTTATGGCGAAAATAGCCATCAGCAAGCCGCTTTTTATGTAGAAAGTGACGTACAAGAAGCGTCGGTAGCAACGGCGACTCAATTGCAGGGTAAGCCGCTTTCCTACAACAATATTGCCGACACCGACGCCGCCCTTGAATGCGTTAAAGAATTTGACGTGCCAGCGTGTGTTATTGTGAAGCATGCCAACCCGTGTGGCGTTGCTGTGGGTGCGAATATTCTTGAAGCCTACCAGCGTGCATTTAAGACTGATCCCACTTCTGCATTTGGCGGGATTATTGCGTTCAACCAACCACTTGATGCGGCAACAGCAAAGGCCATTGTCGATCAGCAGTTTGTGGAGGTGATCATTGCTCCTAGTGTGGATGCACAAGCCTCAACCATTCTGGCCGCGAAGAAAAACGTACGCGTACTCAGCTGTGGAGATTGGCGTGGTCAACTCACAGAAGAGTTCGATTTGAAACGCGTTAATGGCGGTATTTTGGTGCAAGACCGTGACTTTGGCATGGTGGAACTAGAAGACTTGAAAACCGTGACAGAAAAAGTACCAACAGAAGCGCAATTAAAAGATCTTTTGTTTACTTGGAAAGTTGCCAAGTACGTTAAGTCTAACGCCATTGTTTATGCAAAAGACCAAATGACCGTTGGAATTGGTGCAGGCCAAATGAGCCGCGTGTATTCTGCAAAGATTGCTGGCATCAAAGCGCACGATGAAAACTTGCAGGTTGCGGGTTCTGTGATGGCATCCGATGCTTTCTTCCCGTTCCGTGATGGTATTGACGCGGCAGCAGAAGCGGGTATTGCTGCAGTGATTCAACCCGGTGGGTCAATGCGCGATGATGAAGTCATTGCGGCGGCGAATGAGCATGGTATTGCCATGGTCTTCACTGGAATGAGGCACTTTAAGCACTAAGCGGTGCAGGCTTAGGCTAGCCCCTAACAAGTGAACTGAAAATATCGGGTTACATTTACGCAAATGTAATCCGGTTTTGTTCGGTGTGAATGGCGAAAAAGATGCTTTACAATGGCTAAATTATTATCAGTCAATAACCGAAGGTTACTATGAAAAAAGTCATTGCTTCTCTAATGTTTATGATGACAGCAAACGTTGCTGTTGCTGATCCTATTGTTGATGCTGTTGCTGATGTCGATCGCCCAGCAGAACAACGCTTACGTGACGAGTTCCGTCATCCTCAACAAACATTACGCTTTTTCGGCATTGAACCGGACATGTCGGTTATTGAAATCTGGCCTGGCGGCGGTTGGTATTCCAACATTTTAGCGCCTATGCTTGAAGAAAAGGGCGAGTATCACGCTGCACATTTCTTTGTTGATGAAGATGCGCATCCTTACTTTGTGAAGTCTCGCAAAGGCTACGAAGAAAAAGTCGCAAACTATGCGCCTTATAAAAAAATCAAAATGACGACCTTCCACCCAGATAAGACAACCAGCATTGTGCCAGATGGCTCAGTGGATCGCGTACTGACGTTCCGCAACATTCACAACTGGTATATGCGCAACGGTCATGAAGGGGTTGAAAAGTCGTTTAAACAGTTCTTTAAAGCATTAAAGAAAGGCGGGGAGCTAGGTGTGGTTGAGCATCGTTTGCCAGAGTCTTCATCTGACGACATGCACCAAACATCAGGCTACATGAAGCAATCTTATGTGATTGAAGTCGCTGAAAAAGCGGGCTTCAAATTGGCTGCAAGCAGTGAAGTGAACGCTAACCCCCTTGATACTGCTGATCACCCTAAAGGCGTTTGGACATTGCCTCCGCGTTTAAGAATGGGTGACGAGAACAAAGCAAAATACATGGCGATTGGCGAAAGCGATCGTATGACTCTTAGATTTGTTAAACCTTAAGTAATTATTTGCATGAAAGTATTAGTAATTGGAAGTGGTGGTAGAGAGCATGCCTTGGCTTACAAGGCTGCTCAATCGGCATCGGTAGAATCTGTTTTTGTTGCGCCGGGTAATGCAGGTACTGCATTAGAAGCAGGCATTGAAAACGTGGCGATTGGTGTTGAAGATTATGCAGAACTTTTAGCGTTTGCTAAAAAAGAAAGCATTGGATTAACCATTGTAGGACCTGAAGTGCCGCTGGTGGCTGGCATCGTGGATAAATTCCAAACGGAAGGTCTGGCTATTTTTGGACCTAGCGAAGGCGCTGCTCAGCTTGAAGGCTCCAAAGCTTTTACTAAAGACTTTCTTGCTCGTCATCAAATTCCTACAGCGGCTTATGCAACCTTTACCGATACCGATGCTGCTTTGGCGTATTTGTCTGAACAATCCATTCCAATCGTCATTAAAGCGGATGGTTTAGCGGCAGGAAAAGGCGTTGTGGTTGCGTTAACGCGTGAAGAAGCAGAAGACGCAGTCAAAGATATGTTGTCGGGTAATCGCTTTGGTGAAGCAGGCAGCCGTGTTGTGATTGAAGAGTTTTTGGAAGGTGAAGAAGCCAGTTTTATTGTGATGACAGATGGCGAATTCATTCTTCCCTTTGCCACTAGCCAAGATCACAAGCGTGCTGGCAATGGAGATACTGGTCCAAATACCGGGGGAATGGGAGCGTATTCCCCAGCACCAGTGGTCACACCTGACATTCATGATCGCATCATGAAAGAAGTGGTTGAGCCAACGGTGAAAGGGATGGCGTCTGAAGGCAACAAATATGTTGGCTTCCTTTATGCGGGCTTGATGATTGCGCCTGATGGTACACCCAAAGTGATTGAATATAATTGCCGTTTTGGAGACCCAGAAACTCAACCCATTATGTTGCGTATGCAATCAGATTTGGTGGAGCTATGTTTGGCAACGCTCAATGGCAATTTGCCAGAAAAGCAAATTCAATTTGACCCACGAGCCTCTATTGGGGTTGTGTTAGCTGCAGGCGGTTACCCTGAAGCTTACGCCAAAGGTGACGTGATTTCAGGCTTGCCTGATTTTGCAAGTGAAACTGCCAAAGTGTTCCATGCGGGAACAAAGCAGGAAAACGGGGATGTTGTGACCAGTGGTGGTCGTGTTTTATGTGTAACCGCGTTAGGTGATAACGTGACGCAAGCACAAGCCGCAGCGTATGAAATCGTTAAGCAAATTTCATGGAAAGACGTGTATTTCCGCGATGATATTGGTTATCGCGCAATCGCAAGAGAGCAAGGCTAACCTTGAATATCGATATTTGACGGATTAAAAAGCCCAGTCTTAATGCTGGGCTTTTTGATCGAAACATCAGATTATGGTTTTAGCAGCAGTCTTCGCCGATATCTTCATTCCACAGTTCTGGATTGTTCTCGATAAAGTCTTCCATCATCTTTATACAATCGTCATTTTGCACGACTTCTACTTCCACGCCGCGTGAGCGCAGCAGTTCTTCTTCACCCATGAATGTTTTGTTCTCACCGACAACAACCTTGGGAATGCCATAAAGTAAGATAGCACCTGAACACATAGAACAAGGCGATAACGTCGTGTATAACACGGATTCTTGGTACACTTTGGCGGGTTGCCTTCCTGCATTTTCTAAGGCGTCCATTTCACCGTGAAGTGTTGTACTGCCTTGTTGAATGCGCTTATTGTGCCCTCTGCCAATGACTTTCCCTTGGTGAACAATCACGGCGCCAATGGGAATACCGCCTTCGTCTAGGCCTTTTTGCGCTTCGTCGATGGCAAGTTGTAGGTAATCTGTCATGAGAAAATTCCTTAATTGGATGAGCACTAACCTCGTTCTTGAGAAAAACATGCCGGGTTAGCAATTAGATTATGTTCAGCCAACAGCTCGTCAATCCAGTGAGATTCCAACTAAACTTAAGGGGGATTACTGAGATGTTATTTCTTGCTCGAAGGAGGCTAAGAACAGGTAACGTTCTGATAACTATGGATGAAACGTTGTTCAAAAGCAATTGGAACGACAGCGTGACTTCGTGCTAGGCAGAGAATCTGTCCAGTTAGTGTAAAAAAGCAGCAAATATTTTGCCGGATTCCTTGACCCAGTGCGCTGTGAGGCTTATAAATAGCGGCAAATTAAAGAGAGGACTAGTATGTCTGTAAAACATCCAATTATTGCGATTACTGGTTCATCCGGTGCGGGAACGACCACCACTACCAATGCAATTCGTCATATATTTCATAATCTTGATATCACTTCTGCAATGGTTTCTGGAGATAGCTTTCACCGATATACCCGCCCAGAAATGGAAGTGGAAATAAGAAAAGCCCAAGAGCAAGGTAAGCACATTAGTTATTTTGGGCCAAAGGCAAACGACTTTTGTGCGCTTGAAGCCTTGTTTAGAGAATACGGTAAATCCGGCGGCGGCAAGCATCGCCAATATTTGCATACCTTTGATGAAGCGGTGCCATTTAATCAAATGCCGGGTACCTTCACGCCGTGGCAAGATTTACCGGATAATACCGATTTGTTGTTCTACGAAGGCCTTCATGGGGGCGTGGTTACAGAAGAAGCTGATGTGGCAAAGCAGGTGGATTTGCTGGTGGGCATGGTGCCCATTGTGAACTTGGAATGGATTCAAAAGATCGTGCGTGATACATCCGATCGCGGTCATACCCGTGAAGCCGTAATGAGCAGTATTGTGAGGAGTATGGAAGATTACTTTAATTACATTACACCTCAATTTTCGCGGACTCACGTTAATTTTCAGCGTGTGCCAACGGTTGATACGTCTAATCCTATTAGCGCGCGAGACATTCCTCTTTCAGATGAAAGTTTTGTTGTTGTGCGTTTTCGTCGTGAAATGAGAAACGTTGATTACCCTTATTTATTGCAGATGATTGATGGTGCCTTTATGTCGCGTATCAATACGATGGTGGTGCCAGGTGGCAAAATGGGATTAGCAATGGAATTGATTTTAACGCCATTAATTGAAGAATTAATGGAGAAAAAGCGCAGAACCAATGTTCAAATGGATTGGGTCGCAGACGACGATTAAGCCGCAATGCTTATTACAATGTGAACTGATGATAAAAAGGGAGCCTGAAGGCTCCCTTTTACTTTTCGTTATTTGACGACTGGAACATCGTTAAACACGTTTATCCGTAGAATGGCGGATCAAGATCTTCAAAGCGCTTAGGATCATAAAGGAAGGGCTTCAGATCTAAGGTAGTCTCTTTACCACGTACGATTTCATCAATTAGTTTGCCAGTAATGGCTGAACACAAGATGCCTGTACGGAAGTGTCCGTTAGCATTGATGTAACCTTCAATCCCGTCCATCGGACCCAAAATAGGGATTTCGTCTCGCGTGCCGGGACGCAAGCCGGCCCAAGTACGCTTGATGTTCATTTCTTTTAGAATCGGGAGACACTTCGATGCACCTTGTGCCAAGCCTTTGAGCTCTGCCAATGTGTTTGTTGTGTCATAACCTTTTTCTTCAGTGGTTGAACCGATAAGCACTTCACCGTTATCTTTCTGTGCAATGTAGCAGTCACTCGTACTGATACACCCACGCATGATCTTAGGCAGCTTTTCTGAAAGAACGATTTGGCCTTTCACTGGGTAGACAGGGATTTTTTCACCCGTTGCCCACTCACAGATTTGTGAAGACCATGCGCCACCTGCATTGATCATAGTGTTACAAGAAAGTGTGCCCTTGTCGGTGCGAACACCAACAACACGGTTACCTTCTGTTTCAACACCCGTCACCATTGTATTTAGGTAGAGATCGACACCGTTTTGACGCGCACCTTCAGTGTAACTATCAATCAACAAGAATGGGCTTACTTGGTGATCACAGGTGAAGTTCATTGCGCCAATGGCTTCGGGGGAAACATAGGGCTCTTCTTCGCGAAGTTGATCCGCGTCTAACCAATTCACTTGGTCACTCAGGTGTGGGATACCTGAAGCAATTTGGTCAGCATAGGCACGGTCGTGCTCATCATACATAACGAATTTCAGGCCAGTTTCCTGAAATTTAAAATCGATATTGTGTTTTTCACGCAATTCTTCATGCAGCGCTGGGAACATGTTGTTCGACGATAGCGCAAAATCAAAGAAGAAGTCAGGAAGTTGGTGAGGGTGCATGCGTGGAGCTTCCTCACCGTTTGCTTTGGCTTCATTGATTTGCTTAGACAGGGTTTTGAAGAAAATAACACCACAGCCTAAGCCAACAGATTCACCGATAGCCCATAAACCACCGGCAGAAGCGCGGGAGGCGTTACCAGGCTTTTTGAAGTCGACTAAAGCAATTTTCAAGTCTTTTTCGCGGCTTAAGAAGTAAGCACATGCTGCACCAACAGCACCGCCTCCAGCAATTACTACGTCATAGTTTTTATTCATCTTTAGTCTTCCATCATAGCGAAGGTAATAGGTTCAATTGGGAAACGGGCGCGAAGTTGCCCCATTTTTTCTTGGTGGCCAGCTTGCTTGAATCTGTCGTAACAGTAGGCTGAACAAACTTTACCTTGGCAATCACCCAGCCCTGCACGAGTGGCCATTTTTAAGCTCGTAATATCTTTTACGCCACGTTCAAACGCCGCATCGATTTGGCTCTTTTTGATGTTCTCACAACGACAGATCACCGTGTCGTCATCAGGCAAATCCAACATACCAAGCTGGCGCTCAGAGAAGCGGTCGAAACCGAAGCGGAAATTCTTAACGCGTTGCAAGCCTTTGCGGGCTTTGTTTACGCGAGATGAGTGAGTTGATGCGTCGATCACACCCATGCGAAGTGCAATGTCGAAAGCCGCGATTTGGCCTTCAAATGCTGCGCCATCGGAGCCTAAAATGCCGCTTGTGTCGCCAGCAACGTAAACGTTGTCTTTGCTTGCGCGGTGGAATTCGTCCAGTTTAGGCACGTAGCTACTTTGGTACGAGTACTCGTGCTCAAGGTTAAGTAGCTGAGTAATTTGAGTACGAGCCACAAAACCATAACCTATACCAATTGAATCAACATTGGCTTTGCGTGCTTTAGAAAGGTCGGCTTTCCATTCTTTATCGTAAGGTGCAACTGTGACTGATTCTACAGCTTCTTTACCTTCAGCTTTAACGATGCCCCAACCGTAGTGGAACGGCACATTGTTGCGTTTGAGGTAGCTCATCATGCTTAAGCCATTGAGAGTTAGCATGGGCTTATTCAGTAGGGCAACGGCTTCTTTGGCAAGTTTGGAGAAGGAGCTCGCTTCATAAACGCCTTCAACTTCAACGCCACCTTTATGTAATTGGCACGCAATCAAAGGAAGAAGAGGACCAGTACCACACAACGCCATCTTTTCACCCGGACGGACAAGCCCGCTCTTAATTTGAAGCTGTACACCACCCATCATCATGATGCCGGGGAGGGTCCAACCAGGGAAAGGAATCGAACGTTCGTGACAACCTGTTGAAAGAATCAGGTAGTCGTATTTTACGTTTTCGAGTTTTTGCTGATCAGAGATGATCAATCCATCAGTACCATCAGGGCCAACAACACTGGTTTCGAGCTGTACGTCGATTTTGTCCTTGTTGTTGTGGTACTTGTCTTGTAACGATTTTTGAGATTTTTGATAGAACTCATCTAGGTGAGGAAGTTCTTCGGTATGACGAAGTGGACCACGATAAACGACGCCACCGAGTTTGGTTGCTTCATCAATGATGCGGCTTTTAATGCCTAGTTCTGCAAGCTGAGCTGCTGCTGAAATACCTGCTGCGCCGCCGCCTACGATAACGACATTTTGGTTATTAGTTGACATTTGATTCCTCACTTTCCGACTGAGATGCTGGTGCGGCAGCGTCTTTGATGAAGTCTGCGCTGGTGACGCTAGGTGCTGTTTCACTGAGGCCCATGTCGTTGAAACGGTTCGACATAGTGGTAACGCGCATACCGTCACGGATCAATGTTTTACAAGAACGTTGTTTATATTTGCCATCTATTTTGACCAAACAACTGTGACAAATACCCATACCACAATAAGCCCCAAGGTTGGCTTTGTAGTCGTTTTGCATGATTTTATTCTTCTGTACCGCATACATTGCGCTAAGCACTGTCTCGCCTTCGGCGACTTTGACCGGAACATCATCAATATAAATTTGGATTTGGGATTCACCTATGGGGGTGATATCAGCTTTTCTGTCTAACATAAAAGTTATCCTTTCTCTTTTCTCAAGTCGCTGCCTGTAAAGGGCTAAATTGGATACCAAATCACCATGTTTCACTTGTGGGTCAACAGTGGGTCCAGCGATTAACCTTTGATTACTGCTATGAGGTTAAAAATATATCCAAGACGCCAGATTATAAGACCCAACAATCGAAAGAAATATTATCCATATGTGAAAAAAGAAAAAATGCTATGGAAAGATATCTATACATTGAAAGAATTAATCTAAGGTAGATAATGTAACCGATTGTGAAATTAAATCTAATCATTTGAAATGTTAATGAATTTAGCTCAAATAATTACCAAATTTGTATGTTAAAAATGAGTAACATTGTATCTCAAATTATTTATCGTACTGATTAATAGGGGAATTGTTTTATTTTTGAAGGGTGAGTATAAAATATGAACAACAAGAGGGCGTTCAAGGAAATGTAGGAAAAGAGAACAAGGAGCTAAACGTTAAACATAAAAAAGGCGACTAGAGTCGCCTTAGTTTGCATTCCGTTTTTGATTAAAGAATGTCTAATAATTCAACATCAAATACCAATGCTGAATACGGAGGAATACCACCTGGAGAACCTTGTGCACCATAAGCTAAATTATAAGGTACAAATAATTTCCACTTTGCGCCTTTGTTCATAAGCTGTAATGCTTCTGTCCAGCCTGCAATTACACCACCAACGGGGAACTCTGCAGGTTGACCGCGCTCGTAAGAACTATCGAATACTTTTCCATCAATGAACGTGCCGTGGTAGTGCGTGCGAACCGTTGAGCTTTGAGTCGGCTTTTCGCCATCGGCTTCACCCGCCTCAATAACTTCGTATTGAAGGCCAGATTCAAGCACAGTTACGCCATCGCGCTTTGCATTTTCAGCAAGGAATGCTTCACCTACTGATGCTGCTTCTTTGGCTTTCTCTTCTTGCTCAGCACGTAAACGCTCGTTGATGACGTTAAAGGCTTCTTGGATTTCCTGAACTTCGACCTGCATTGCGCTACCGTTAAACGCATCAACAATACCAGCGGTGATTGCATCTAAGTCCATGCCATCAAAAGGTTGTTTTGCAAGTTGATCACCCATTTGACGGCCGACACCGTAACTGGCTTTTTGTTCTAGAGTCTCGAATTTTGATTCAGGCATTATTTGTCCCATTTATGATTAAAGTGCCGACTTGTGAAGCTGCACGTTGAATTCTCAATTTTGTACAAACCTCATTTGGGGGCAGTCAGTAAAATTTCAAGCGTAATGTTGAAGTGTTGCTAGATGAGTGTAGTAAAGAGAGAAAAGTTTTGTAACACAAGGGAGGGCGCGCTTTCCATTGATTACTTCTTTATATGCCTATATTGAAATATAGTAATTGCGTTATATAGGATGAGGTGGCACCAATGGGACAAGAAACCCCTAAAATTTTAGTTGTTGATGATGATATGCGGTTGCGCAGTTTGCTTGAACGTTACTTAGTGGAACAAGACTACCAAGTGCGTAGCGCCGCAAATGCAGAACAAATGGAAAGACTTTTAGAGCGTGAAAACTTTCACCTGATGGTGCTCGATCTCATGTTACCGGGTGAAGATGGTTTATCCATTTGCCGCAGAATGCGCCAAAATAACAATCAAATGCCGATTATTATGTTAACGGCAAAAGGCGATGAAGTAGACCGTATCATTGGCTTGGAAATGGGAGCGGATGATTACCTGCCTAAACCTTTCAATCCCAGAGAGCTTCAAGCTCGAATCAAAGCCGTTTTAAGAAGAAATACGATGGAAGCGCCTGGTGCGCCCTCTAAAGAAGAACAGATTGTTCAATTTGCTCAATATTCGTTGAATTTAGGCACGCGTGAAATGACGAATAATGGCGAGCCGATGGCTTTAACCAGTGGTGAGTTTGCAGTACTCAAAGCACTTGTCACGCATCCCCGCGAACCACTTTCCCGAGATAAACTGATGAACCTTGCAAGAGGGCGTGATTACAGTGCGCTTGAAAGAAGTATCGATGTGCAAGTTTCTCGCTTAAGACGAATGCTGGAAGAAGATCCTACCAATCCTCGCTATATCCAAACGGTTTGGGGGTTAGGTTATGTGTTCGTTCCAGACGGTTCCGATCAGGCCCAAGCAGGTTAGGTTTTCGTGAATCTCTTTTTCGTTGTGGCAGTTAAATAGGAACACTGAATGCGTTTAAAGCCTCGTAGTGCATTCGGTCAAACCGTGTTGTTGATTGGTGTGTTATTGCTAATTAATCAAGTCGTTTCCTATTTGTCTGTCACTTATACTTTTATTAGGCCCAGTTACCAACAAATTAATAGTCTTCTTGCGACGCATATTAAAGTGCTGTTTTTGGAAGATGTCGACTACCTCAACCCTAAGTTCCATAAACGCTATTTTGCAGCAACAGGCATTCGTATTTATAACGAAGAAGAAGCGCTTGAAAATGGCTTAATGCAGGCTACGTATTATCAATTCTTGTCTAAAGAGATGAGTGATGCACTTGGTGGTGCAGCAGAAGTGAGGGTCACTCCTGGTAACCCTCAGCGGTTTTGGGTTCGGCCCCCACAAGCGCCCGGGCTTTGGATTACCGTTCCAATGACAGGCGTTGGGGAAGCGCATATTTCGCCTTTAACTATCTATCTTCTCGTGATCGGCATTTTAAGTGTTGCAGGCGGTTGGATTTTCGTCCGACGCTTAAATCGGCCTCTTCAAGCGCTCTCTAAAGCCGCAAACCAAGTTGGGCAAGGGCAAATTCCTCCGCCACTCAATGAGGAAGGGACCAGTGAGATCATTGAAGTTACGCGAACCTTTAACCAAATGGCAAAAGGCATTCAGCAATTGGAAGATGACAGAGCCTTGCTGACTGCTGGCATTTCTCATGATTTAAGAACGCCGCTTACACGAATTCGTTTGGCAACAGAAATGATGTCTGAGCATGAGTCTTGGATTCGAGACGGAATCATTCAAGACATCGAAGACATGAATGGCATCATTGATCAGTTTACGGATTACGTGAAACAAGATTGTTCTGAGAAATCGGAAGCAACAGATTTGAACGAACTCATTGGGGAAGCGGTTCAGGCTCGAAGCGTAGAAGGTCATCACCATATCTCTGTAGAGTTGCATGAGCTACCTTCTATTTTTGTACATCGAGTTGCCATTAAAAGGATTTTGGATAACCTGATTGAAAATGCATTTCGATATGGCAGCGATAATATCGTTATTTCGTCATTCTACGAAAAACAGCATGATCACGTGACTTTCACAATTCGAGATTTCGGCACAGGTATTCCTAAAGCGGATGTTCAAAAACTATTTCAACCCTTTACTCAAGGTGATAAAGCCAGGGGGTCGGTTGGTTCTGGATTAGGTTTAGCCATTGTGAAGAAAGCGGTTGAAATTCATCAGGGCAAGATAAGTTTAGCGAATCATCCAGAAGGTGGATTGGTCGTAACTGTGAATTTACCCACCAAGCAGGCTGCTAAGAAGAAAAAAGGTAAGTAGCCCCAATAAGCACTTTACTAGAACGGGCGGATAACAAAAAAGTTGGAACGGCGTTAATGCTTGTTTGCCGTTTTACGAGGGTAGTGGTGGAGCGATTGCGTACCGATTAACAATCTGATGGATCGTGTGTACGCGAAAGTACGGTTACTAAGTAATTGAAATCCACTTCATCTTTTCCTTTCATTTCCGTGATACATTGACACGCTGTGTCGTCGGAAATGGCTTTATCCCAAGCTTGAAAGCTTTCCTTTGGATACGTTTGGTTGAACAATGATTGTACTGCTTGCAGTGCAGAATCCAGATCATCAAAGTAGTCACTGTTCACCAAGCAAGTGCCAATAACTTCACTTCTCCGCATTTACTAATTTCCTTATATTAATCACGAAGTATAGTTTAGCAGTTTACACAGCGATGCCTAGTTGATAAGGGCAAAAAAATATGTTGAATAACAGGGTTATGCTAAATGGTTGAGTTAAAAATATTTAATAATCAACCATTTAGTCAAGTCGCCGTTCCGGTAAGAAAATATCAAACCTTAATTTTAATGAAGCTTTGTGTTGCCGTGACTATCTGTTTGAAATAGCGGCTGTAAATCAACTTCATTGAACTGATATTCGGTGAAGCAATATTGGCAATTTGTCACAATGCTTCCTTTCTCATCCAAAATACTACGAATTTCATCAGGAGAAATAGATGCCAGAGCTTGAAAAACCTTTTCTTTGCTGCAAGTACATGAGAAGCAAACATCAACAGGATCAAATAGTTGTACATCCTCTTGGTGATACAGTCGGTACAAAATCTCTTTTACCGGTAGCTCAATAATTTCTTGCTGAGAGATCGTTTTCGTTAAATGGGCAATATGCTCGAATGTGTCGTTATCCTTTTGATGAGATGTGTCTGATTCAGGCATCGACTGAAGGAGCATGCCCGCAGCGCTAACTTTATCTTGCTCCAAAGCCGTATGTAATACGATTTCTGTTGCCAGCTGCTCTGATTGCTCAAAGTACCCTTTCAAACACTCAGCCAGTGAGGGTTTATCTAATGCGACGATACCCTGATATTGCTGCCCTTTTGTAGGCATGATGGTAATGGCTAACATGCCTTTCTTGCCGACTAATTCACTGAATGATTCATCAGTTAAATTGCCATCCCAGCGCGCAATGCCACGTAATTTTTGCTCATGAGAGCCATTGATCACGGCATACTTCAATTCGCCTTCACTTTGTAGCTGCAGGCTAATCTCGCCCTCAAACTTTAATGTGGCCGTTAATAAGCTGGTTGCTAGCATCATTTCAGCTAATAGTTGCTGCAAGCAAGGCGGATAAGCCTGAGTGTCCAACATCGTTTGAATGCTGTCATCTAGTTGTACTAGCTCGCCACGGATGTGGGCTGCATCAAATAGAAAACGATGTAATTGATCAGATTTATGTGTACTCAAAAGAACTCCAAAAAGCGCATGATTCAAGGCGAGAGCGCAGAGGGTCAAGCCTCGACTAAATTGAGGGTTTAAATAAATATACTGTATATTTTAGCAGCATCATTTCCGGAACGAAAACACCTATATTCACTTCTAACGGAATATTATTAAGTGTGTTTCATTTTTATTAGTTCACGACGTTGCTTTTTATCGGGCTTGTTATCCGGACGAGGGCTGTGAAAGCTCTGTGATTGCCTAGCGAGTTTATTCTCATCTCGCTTTTTCACGCTTTCTTCTGTTTCGGAATACATGGTTTGGGCGATGGGTGCGCCTTGCCTTTTATCCAATATCTTTTCGATAACAACTTCTTTCATGTCGTATCCCGCAGGCAAAGAGACGGTGGCACCCACTTCAACAATCTTGCTTGGTTTAGGGCGAGCGCCGTTATATTGCACTCGTCCCGATGACACCATTTCTCTTGCTAGCGCTCGAGTTTTAAAAAAGCGAGCTGCCCATAGCCATTTATCAATTCTTACCTCAAGAGGTGATTCAACATCTTTATTATTTGAGCCCATGATTATCTCTTTTACTCGGTGATTTATTTCATCAAAATTTATTGAAACAAACCTCGTTATTCCTCGTCTTTACTGTATTCTACAAAATTGTCGAAAGGGTGCTAGGCAAAGTAAACACATTGTGTAAAGATACCGCTTGGTAAATTAATTAGTCCAAATTCCTTGATATTCAGCGTTCATTCAATGATTTAGCTTAAGGTGGATCGCACTGAAGGGATTTTGTTCACGGAATTTGACAAAATAAACAGTAAGTTTGTTATTTTTTCGTAATTAGACCCCGTTATAGTTGTACCCTTTTGGGCGAGCATCTATTATGTGCAGCCGCGTTTTGGGTATTGTTTTGCTCAAACTATAGATTTTAAAGCTAAAACGAACGTGATTTTATGACAGCAAACAGCGAAATTTTTAGTCAAGTATGGCAGCAAATTCAGCGCTATCAGCAGGCGATAAATACTGCTGTTGTTGCTTTATTAATTATATATCTCATCGTTTTATTGGCTAACTTCACTTGGCGTCTTATGCCAGACCCAGCCCCTGAAGCAAACTCTTCTCAAGTCAATGCTAACGCTTCTCAAAATGGGGCCGCTTCTCGTCAAAACCAAGCCAATGTTTCTGGTGTACAAAGACTTAACTTATTTGGTAGTGCGGCAGAGCAAGAAAAGAAAGTCGAACCTGTTGTTCAAGATGCCCCACAAACGCAATTGAATCTAAAGCTAACGGGTGTTGTGGCGTCTTCTGAAAACCAGTCAGGTGCGGCAGTCGTCGATTTCAGAGGAAAACAGGCGACCTACGGTGTAGGCGAGAATATTGAAGGCACTCGTGCCTCTATTCATGAAGTATTTGTAGACCGTATCATTATTAAAAACGGTACCCGATTTGAAACACTGATGTTAGATGGTGTGGAATTTAATAAGCTGGCAAGTAGTCAAGTTGCAAACCGTCCATCCACCCCTTCTAGAACATCCGGTCCTCCCTCTTTAAAGTCAAACCTTCAACTGCGCAACGTCAATAGCCCTGTTTCAAGTGAACAGCTTGCTGCGCTCAGAGGCAGACCAGAACAGTTTATCGATTACATTAAAATCACGCCTATCAGAGAGAATGGTGATCTGAAAGGATATCGTGTTAACCCTGGCAAAGACACCAGTGTATTCGCGAATTCAGGATTACGTCCAAACGATGTAGTAACTGAAATTAATGGGCTAGATCTGACAAATGTTGGTCAGGCAATGCAAGCGATGGAAGTGCTTAGGAAGTCTGACAAAATGGAACTTACGGTCCTCCGTAACGGTGTTGAAGAAGACCTCTACCTAACCTTGCCTGAATCAAAAGAAGAATAACATAGGATAAGAATATGCGGCTTATCACCCAAGTATTGAAAACATTACTCGCAACTTCAGTATTTATGCTGCCTGTCATCAGTGCATCTAGCATGGCGGCGGAGTATTCCCCTAACTTCAAGGGAACTGAAATTACTGAGTTCATCAACATTGTCGGCAAGAATTTAAAGAAAACCATCATTGTTGATCCCAATGTACGTGGAAAAATAACGGTTCGCAGTTACGACTTATTAACTGAAGATCAATATTACCAATTCTTCTTAAACGTACTTCAGGTTTATGGCTACGCAGTAGTAGAAATGCCAACGGGTGTGTTGAAGGTAGTACGCGATAAAGACGCTAAAACATCAAATATTCCGGTTATTGATGGTGAGCTTTTCAACGGCGATGAAATGATTACCCGCGTTGTGCCTGTTTACAGTGTGCCTGTTCGAGAGCTAGCGCCTATTTTGCGTCAACTTAATGACCAAGCAGGTGGTGGTAATGTTATCAGCCACGACCCTTCAAATGTCATGATGTTAACTGGGCGCGCTGCAGTCGTTAACCGTTTAACTGAAATCATTGAACGCGTTGATAAAGCGGGCGACCGTGAAGTTGAAATCATTAAATTAAAATATGCATCGGCTTCAGAAATGGTGCGAATTATTGAAAGCATCAACCAGTCTCAAGGTAAACAAGCTACGCCAGCTAATTTAGAGCCAAAAATTGTAGCGGATGACCGTACAAACAGCGTTATCGTCAGTGGCGATATCAAAGCAAGGCAGCGTATTGTTAAGCTAATTACTCGCCTTGATAAAGAGCTTGAATCTAACGGAAACACGCGTGTTACCTTCCTGAAGTACGCGAAAGCAGAAGAAATCGTTAAGGTATTGCAAGGTGTAAGCGCTAGCATAAAAGCGGAAGAACAGCAGCAACAAGGTGGAAATAACCGCCGTCGTAATAATAACCGTGATATCAGCATTGAGGCGCATGTAGATTCCAATGCATTAGTTATTACTGCAGAGCCGGATATGATGGCGTCGCTACAAGAAGTGATTCGTCAGTTGGATATCCGTCGTGCGCAGGTATTGGTTGAAGCCATTATTGTTGAAGTATTTGAAGGCGATGGCACAAGCCTCGGTGTTCAGTGGGCAACAGCCGATGGTGGTGGTCAGCAGTTTACTAATGGCACAGTTCCGATTGGTCAGCTGGCTGTTGCGATTGACCAAGCCAGAGATCGTACAACTCGTAGTAACGTAATCGGCAGTGAAACGGGTGAAGTGACGCCTATCGAGGAAACGGAAGAGGGTGACACTACGTTACTTGCTAACCTTTTGGGTAGCGTAAACGGCTTTATGGTTGGTGTAGTAGAAGATGATTGGGGTGCTATTGTTCAGGCTGTGAGTACAGACACAAACTCCAACATTCTGGCAACGCCACACCTCACGACAATGGATAATGAAGAAGCGTTCTTTATTGTTGGTCAGGAAGTTCCGATTATTACGGGTTCGCAAACGGGCTCTAACAACTCAAACCCTTTCCAAACGGTAGAACGTAAAGAAGTGGGTACTAAGTTAAAAGTCACGCCTCAAATTAATGAAGGTTCAGCCGTTCAGCTTGTGATTGAACAAGAAGTTTCAAGTGTCAATGGGGCAACGTCTGTTGATATCGCTATTAACAAGCGCGAAATTAAAACAACGGTGATGGCTGATGATGGCGACACGGTTGTATTGGGTGGATTAATTGATGAAGACATCCAAGAAAGTATCTCTAAGGTGCCATTATTAGGCGACATCCCGTTCTTAGGTAACTTATTTAAGTCGACAACCACGAACAAACGTCGTCGTAACTTACTTGTATTCATTCGTCCAACCATCATTCGCGATGGCATTACAATGAACAAGATCAGTCACCGTAAATATAACTTCATTCGTGCAGAGCAGTTGAAGCGTCAGGCAGATGGTATTCCTCTTATGCCATTTACTAAAGCGCCTAGCTTGCCGAATTGGGAAAATGCATTAGAGCTTCCACCGTCATTTGAAGACTATTTACAGAAGCAAGAAGCCGAGGAGCAAGACTAATCATGTCTGAATCGGCTGACTTAAATACACCAGATGAAGTGCTCGATGAGTCGGTTGAGCACGAAGCATCTGAGGTAGAAACAGAACAAGAAGAAAGTATTAAGCAGTTAGCGTTTGGTTACGCCAAAAGACACCGTGTTTTGCTTAACATGGGAACTGAGCCTCCAACTGTTTTTTATACAGATGACACGCCATTTCATGTTTTTGCAGAAGTAAGACGCTTCCTCGACGAGTCATTTACGCTAGAAGAAGTGGACAACGATAGGTTTGATAAGCTGTTAACGGATAGCTATCAGCGTGATACGTCAGCGGCAAAACAGCTGATGGAAGACATTGGTAATGAGTCTGATCTGTTCTCTTTGGCTGAAGAATTGCCAGAAACGGAAGATTTATTAGAAAGTGAAGATGATGCACCCATCATCAAGCTGATCAATGCCATGCTAGGAGAAGCAATCAAAGAAGGTGCATCGGATATTCACGTTGAAACGTTCGAAAACCAACTTGTTGTGCGTTTCCGCGTTGATGGTGTGTTAAGAGAAATTCTTCGTCCTAACCGTAAGCTAGCGTCGATGCTGGTGTCTCGTATTAAGGTTATGGCCAAACTGGATATCGCAGAAAAGCGAGTGCCTCAAGATGGTCGTATCACTTTGCGTATTGCGGGCCGAGCGGTCGATGTGCGTGTAAGTACAATGCCTACAGGCCATGGTGAGCGTGTGGTAATGCGTTTGTTAGACAAAAACAACGCTCGACTGGATCTGAAAGATCTGGGCATGACACCAGAAAATAGAACTATCTTCTCTGATTTAATCCGTAAACCGCACGGTATCATTCTCGTAACAGGTCCAACAGGTTCAGGTAAAAGTACCACCTTGTATGCAGGCCTCTCTGAAATTAATTCCAAAGACCGCAACATTCTCACCGTAGAAGACCCGATTGAATTTGATCTTCAGGGTATAGGTCAAACACAGGTTAACCCTCGTGTTGATATGACTTTTGCCCGTGGTTTGCGTGCTATTTTGCGTCAAGACCCTGATGTGGTCATGATTGGTGAGATTCGAGACTTAGAAACGGCGCAAATTGGTGTGCAAGCCAGTTTAACAGGTCACTTAGTCCTTTCGACTCTTCACACGAATACCGCGGCGGGTGCAATTACGCGTTTGGAAGATATGGGCATTGAGCCCTTCTTACTATCTTCAAGCCTATTGGCCGTACTTTCTCAACGATTAGTTAGAACTTTGTGCCCTGATTGTAAAGAAGCCCATGCGCCTACTGAGCGAGAAATTGAATTACTTGGATTAAGTGCAGACAGCGCAAGCAGTACTGTTATTTATGCGCCTAAAGGGTGTTCAGCGTGTAATTACACAGGTTATCGCGGTCGTACTGGTATTCACGAATTACTGGTTGTCGATGAGAATATTCGTGAGCAAGTACACAATGGTCATGGTGAGCAGGCGATCGAAAAGTACATTCGTCAGTCTACGCCAAGTATCCGCGACGATGGCTGCCGAAAAGTATTGGAAGGTCACACTACTTTGGAAGAAGTTTTACGTGTGACTAGGGACGAATAACTATGGCGGCCTTTTCCTATAAAGCTATGGATAAAGCGGGACGTAATAAGTCCGGCGTTTTGGAAGGCGATAACGCAAAACAAATTCGAGCTCAACTACGAGAAAAAGGATTAATTCCCCTTGAAGTGGAGCAAGTCGCGGAAAAAGAGAAGAAGCAAAGTAAAGGGTTTCAACTCTTCCAACCTAAAATCTCAACATCAGATTTAGCCTTGTTAACTCGTCAGTTAGCAACGCTTGTTGAATCTGCTTTACCGCTTGAAGAATCATTACAAGCGGTTGCTGAACAGTGTGAGAAGCCCCGTCAAAAGAGCATGATGATGGCGGTGAGAAGTAAGGTCGTAGAAGGTCACTCTCTTGCTGATGCAATGGCTGAGTTCCCTGCCATTTTCGATAACCTATTTAGAGCCATGGTTTCAGCAGGTGAGAAATCCGGTCACCTCGATACCGTATTAAACCGACTTGCCGATTACACTGAAAAGCGCCAACAAATTCGAAGCAAAATCTCTCAAGCCATGATTTATCCAACGCTGATGCTAACCATCGCGTTTGGTATCGTAAGCTTATTGCTTACCTACGTTGTACCGAAAATTGTTGGTCAATTCGACACGATGGGACAAGAGCTTCCAGGCGTGACGCAATTCCTTATCGCCGTCAGTGAATGGTTTAAGTCCTACATTGGTTTTGTCGTAATTGCCGTGATTTTACTGGTTATCGGCTTTAAGAAAATGATGACAACGCCCAACTTTAGGATGAATGTGCATCAGCGTATGCTCTCTTTGCCTGTGTTTGGCAAGGTTATTAAGGGGCTGAATACAGCAAGGTTCGCCAGTACGCTAAGTATCCTGACAGCCAGTGCTGTGCCCGTATTGGACGGTATGCGTATTGCGGGGCAAGTGCTGACCAACGACTTTATTCAAAAGCTTATTTTAGAGGCAGCAACCCTTGTACAAGAGGGCTCAAGCCTTAAAGTAGCTCTAGAAAAAACCAAAACTTTCCCACCGATGATGATGCATATGATTGCATCTGGTGAGAAAAGTGGTGAATTACAACAAATGCTAGCGAGAGCAGCAGATAACCAAGATCGCGAATTTGAAACGCAGGTGAATATTGCACTGAGTATTATGACGCCAGCCATTGTTTTGTTAATGGCAGGTATAGTGTTCTTCATTATCATCGCTATCTTATTACCCATTGTATCCTTGAATTCTTTAGTTTGACGAAGGAGAAGCAGTATGAAAGCAAAAGGCTTCAGCCTAATAGAAGTAATGGTTGTTATTTTGATTATTGGATTAATGACGGCAATCATTGCGCCAAATATCTTAGGTAACACCGAAGAAGCAAAATTGAAAAAAGCCGCTGTTGATATTCAACAACTCGAAGGCGCTTTAGAAATGTATAAGCTGCGCAACAATGTTTTCCCTTCGACTGAACAAGGGTTAGATGCGTTAGTAAATGAACCTACTATTGAGCCTATCCCGCGTAATTATCCTACGGATGGTTTCATCAAGCGCTTGCCACAAGATCCTTGGGGCAACGACTATCAACTTCTTAGTCCTGGTGAGCTGGCGTCTATCGACCTATTCAGCAATGGTCCTGATGGGCAAGCTGGTACGGATGATGATATTGGTAATTGGAATTTAAGCGATTACTTGAATTAATTTCGAGTTGTGGCCTTTATATCTGAACGATGATTGATTGTGAGAGTTGCTACCGCACCTAACCGACAACGACAAACTGGCTTCACCTTATTGGAAGTGATGCTGGTAATTACTCTAATGGGGTTATTTGTTAGTTTTGTTGTCGTGAATATGGGCGGAACCGATCAAGCTCAGCAACTGGAAAAACAGGCGCGCCGCTTTCAGGTTATTGTTGATATGGCCTCTGATGTTGCCATTTTAAACCAGCGTCAATTAGGTCTGCGAATTGAAGATGAAAAGCAAAGCTATCACTTCATGTACCTCGACGATAACCAAAAGTGGCAACTGCTTGCAAATGACAAAGTTTTTGAAGAAACCGAGTTAAAAGAGCCGTTTACTATGGAACTCGTGCTAGATGGGTTACCGTGGGAAAGTGAAGATAACTTGTTTGACCAAGAACTTTTTGATGAAGAGTTATCGATTTCAGACGAAGGTGTTGAAATTGGAAATGAGGAAGAAAAGCTGCTTCCTCCCCCGCAAATCCTAATATTCTCGAGTGGCGAGATAACACCTTTTAGTTTGGTTTTTAAATACGAACCGGATTTTGGTGATGACCCTATCACTTATTTCAGAGTCAATGGTGTCGATGAAACACCGCTCGTTCTTGAGGGACCATTGGATTCATTATGATGCCGACCAGATTAAAGCAAAAATTAAGAGGAATGACGCTCATTGAAGTGATGGTTGCGTTGTTTATTTTTGCATTTTCGGCGGTTTCCGTAATGAAAGCCGTCACAGAGCATTTAAGAGGTGTCTCTGTTTTACAAGAAATGACGTTTGCAACATGGGTTGCCAATAATCGCCTAACTCAGCTTTCTATTGCGGAAAAGTGGCCTCCTCAAAACAATGAGAAAGGCACTGAGGAAATGGGCGATGTCATATGGCACTGGCAGCAAAAAGTCGTTAAAACGGAAGAAAAGGATATGTTGTCGGTTGAAGTGACCGTGAGCAAGGACGAAGCCGGTGAAGATTCTGTGACAAGTGTAACGACCTTCATTTCAAAGCCTCAAATTGGTGCGCGAAATGCTCGCTAAACCGCGTTTTCATCAACAAGGATTTACGCTGCTAGAGATTATGGTGGCTGTGGCTATTTTCACGTTAATTGGGCTGGCTTCCAATAGCGTATTAAATCGTGTTTTAGATGGCGATGAAGTGTCTCAAGAAAAGTTTGCCGAGCTTCAACGTTTGCAAAGAATTATGCTGACCATTGAAAGAGACGTACTGCAAGCTTCGGCAAGAGCAGTTCGTGTAGAAGGTCAGAAAAATGAAACCGTGTTACGCGGCGGGGAAAACTTCCTCGACAGTGAAGCCGATGGCATTGGGTTTGTGAGAGCAGGGTGGCAAAACCCGCAACTGATGTTGCCTCGAAGCACATTACAAGCTGTTGGCTATCGCTTACAAGAGGGACGTTTAGAAAAGGTGTACTTCAATTACGTTGACAACGTAGTGGGTGCAGAGCCTCGTGTGAAAGTCTTGCTCGAAAACGTTGAGGACTTTCAAATAGAATATTATTTACGCCCAAAACGTGATGCGGGTGATACCTCGAACTGGGGGGATTCATACTCCGGTACAGAGCTGCCTAGGGCAGTTGCGTTTATCATTACCGTTGAAGGTTTTGGCAGAATCAGACGAGAGTTTGAGATGGCGTCGGGAGGTCCGGCGTGAAGCAGCGAGGTGTGGCGCTTATTGTTGTGCTACTTATTGTGGCAATGGTCACTATCATTGCCACGGAAATGGCAGGTCGGCTTCAACTTCAAGTCAGAAGAGCGGCTAATTTAAAAGATGGTAACCAAGCATTTTGGTATGCCCTTAGTGCAGAAGAATTCGCAGCGATTTCAATTCGTCGATTATATGAAGAAGACGATGACGTGATTCATATCAAGCAACCTTGGGCGAGTTCGGAGCTGGCTTTTCCTTTACAGGGGGGCGGGATTCAAGCTCAGCTTGAAGATATGCAAAGTTGTCTCAATTTAAATGCGTTATTGCCAGGTAATGATAACCAAAACGGTAATGGAAATAACAATAACGGCGACGACAACGGACAAGGGTCTAGTAACCTTGGCTCTAATGAGCGCGCTAATGCCGGCGCTAACGGTGTGCCTGGAAATGGCATTGATGGCTTGGCTGGCGCGTTTCATCGATTATTAAGGAATGATGAAATCAATGTGCCGAGCTTAAGCGCCGATACATTAAAAGATTCGTTGATTGATTGGTTAGATGAAGATTCAAATCTAACCGGCAGTTTTGGGGCAGAAGATCCTGATTATGAGTCCAAGCAGTTTCCGTATTTAGCGGCAAATGGATTAATGACAAATAAAACAGAACTTCGATTGGTAAAAGGCGCGGCGTTACCTTGGATAAATGACTTAATGCCCTTTGTTTGCGCTATTCCAAATGAGTCAAATTTTAAATTAAATGTTAATACGCTTACGCCTGAGAAAGCGCCGTTATTGGCTGCTTTAACAGGTGTGTCTGTGGCAGATGCAACCAACTTGATTGGAAACATCCCTTACGATACGAAAGAAGACTTCCTGAATCAAAGTGAAGTGGCTTCTCAAGGGCTTTCTGATCTCCAAAAGAATTGGTTTGATGTAACGACTCGCTATTTTATTTTGCATACTAAAGCCAGTTACAATAATGCCACATTTGCTATGTCAACCGTGTTCAAAGTAGACGAATCGAAAAATGTGCAGGTAGTTCGTCGAGAATTTGGAGGTAAACTTTAAGTGGAACAGTTGGTCATCCGTTTAGGTTCACAAATACAAGAGCCCGTTCATTGGCTAGTGTGGTCTGCTGAACAAGACGAGATCATTGCGTCTGGGGAATTACCCGATGCCTCTGAATTGTCTACCCTGAGCGATAGAGCTGGCAACAGACCTATCACCGCACTGATACCCAGCAGCGATGTACTCTTAAAACAGGTTGAATTGCCCGCAAAAGCAGGTAGCAAAGCCATCGCTGCAATTCCCTATATGTTGGAAGATGAGATTACAACTGATGTGGACTCGGCCTTTTTCGCGTTAGGTGGGAGAGATGGTGAATATCAAAACATCGCAGTTGTCCAAAAAGAGAAGCTCGAGTTCTGGCTTTCTACCATGCAAGCAGCAGGTTTAGTGTGTGATCACATTGTGCCGGATGTGCTCGCGCTTCCTCACGAAGAGGGCAAGTGGAGCATCATGGCTTTAGGTTCTCAAATTCTACTGCGTCAGAATGTTTGGCAGGGCATGCAAGGTGAAGACGTCTGGATCGTGCCAGCTATCTCTCATCACACTAAGCACCAAGAAGAGCAAGTTGTTATACAACAGCTTACTGAGCTTGCTATTCCTGCTATTCCTAATGTGGAGATGCAATCAGCGTTAGATGCAATGCCGATGGAAGTACTGGCTAAAGGCGCAATGTCCTCAAGTTTTAACTTGCTACAAGGTGAATTTAAGCCGAAAAAAGCCGTGTCGGGCAGCGTCAAAAAATGGCGCTTAGCAGCGATTTTGGCAGGTGTAGCTTTAATTGCAACGGTCGCAGATAAAGGGTGGCAAGCGAATCAATTCAGTAGTGAATCGGATGCGTTGAAAGCGCAAGTTCGCGCAGAGTTTCAGCGTGCGTTCCCTGAAGTGAAGCGCATTGTGAATGTGCGCAAACAAATGAACCAGAAGATGAAAGCGTTAGAAGGTAACAGTGGTGGTACCTCTATGTTAGTTATGCTTTCTGGCTTATCTGGCGCATTTGCTGATAGCAATGTGAAGCCGCAAACCATTCGATTTGATAAGAATCGCGCCGAGCTCAGATTGCAGGCTGTGGCGAAGAACTTTGAATCGTTAGAGAAATTTAAAACATTAGCAGAGCAGCAGGGTTTTGAAGTGCAGCAAGGTGCTATCAATAACCGAGATGATCTTGTCATGGGATCGCTGATCATAAGGAGCTAACGTGAATCAGTTACTTGAAAAATACCATGCGCTTAACGACAGAGAGAAAAAGCTTGTCGTTGTTGCGGGTGTGGTGATCATCATATCGATTTTTTATTTTTTAATTTGGTCGCCTTTACAGCAGTCTATTAAGACAAATAAGGCCTCGGTTGAGAGCCAAACGAAGCTGCTTGCATGGGTTGAGCAAAACGCCAATAAAGCGGTTCAATTAAAGCGTTCAAGTGGTCAATCGGGTGGCTTTACCGGATCTCTGCCTCAAGCGGTTAACCAAACTGCGGCAAGGTTTAGCATTGATATAACGCGAATGCAGCCTCAAAAAGATGACATCCAAGTATGGGTTGATAAGGCGGTTTTTAACGACGTACTGGCTTGGTTGCAGCAACTTGAACAAATGGGGATCAATGTTGCGGAAGCGGATATTGCAGAATCCGATGAAGTGGGCATGATCAAAGTGCGCCGACTCAGATTAAGTAAATAAGTGATTTAAACAAACAAGCATTAATAAGCGGGGCGAGAGTCCCGCTTTCTTTTACACGTATTTGAACACAGAGGTATTACGTAGTGTTGCAGCAACATAAAGTGAAGCTGATTATTGCAGCTGTATTATTCTATTTCATTCTTGTTATTGCCAACCTACCCGCCTCACAAGTCATTAATCGCCTGCCTTTGCCGTCTAACGTTACTTTATCTGGTGTCAGTGGAACCTTATGGAATGGCGAGATGCGTTCTGCAATGGTGAACGGCATTCAGGTTAAGGATATTGCATGGAAGCTGAGTGCAGGAGCGTTACTTTTGGGCAAAGCGAGCCTAGATATTAAAGCGGGCAATGCAAGAGCACCAGAGCAAATTGCGTTTAATGGACAAGTTCAAGCATCATTATTAAGCCTTAATGTCACTGCTGAAAACGCGAAACTCTTTTTACCTACTCACCTCGTACTCGCTCAAGTGCCTCTTCCTCTTCCTGTGCAAGCGGGTGGGCGTTTTTATTTGGATGTTAGCTCATTGGAGTATGCGGTAGCGGAAAGCCACTGTGTTGCGATTCAGGCAAACGGAGGCTGGAATAACGCATCGGTATCTGGAGCGATGGGTATGATTGACTTTGGTCGCTTCGAATCCGCTATAACCTGTCAAGATAAGGTGATTCACATTCAAATCGATCCAAACAATGTGCTCGGGCTGGATGTTTTGGCGACGTTAACTGGACAGGGGCAAGTCGGGGTGAAGGGGAAGTTTAAACCCAGTACATCATTGCCACAGGAAGTTCACCAGGCTGCACGTATGTTTGGTCGTGCCGACAGCCAAGGATTCTATCATATCTCAATGTAGGTGCTTAAATACGGCCTTTAACTGGCTTAATAAAGGCTGTATTTACTGATTTGAGGCGATTAATGATGCCTCAAAAAGGTTTTCATCACAGAGTTCTTAGAGAGCTTGAGTTTCTTAGTAAGAATAATGGCATCTGATGCGGATATCGTTTGCCTATTTCCTATTAAGGCTTTGATTTGCTCCTCTGCTTGTTTGTTCGCATCTATAAACTCTTGAGTACTCACAGACTCTGGCAACATTTTTTATTCCTCCTTTTACAATAAATCCAGTAGTTGATTGAATGTTCCATAATTCTTCGCTAACGCAATGACATGATTATGGGATGGAGAGGAAACACCTCGTTCCCAATTATTAATCGTACGTCTTGTTTTAATATTAATGGAACGAGCTGCCTCAGTTTGAGTCATTCCTGCGCTTTTTCTCCATGAACGTAATACGTCCCCGGTAATTTTAATGTCAGAAATATATGGATTCATAAGTAACCATTTAATCAGTTGGTGGTGAATTTAAATGTAAATCATGAATGAGTATGTCGCAAATTTATAATGAATATTTTAATCCTCTTTTTAATTTTGTTGGGGATGGGAATTCATACTCATTAATATTTACCATAGTTATTTTAATTCAGTGTAGTGTATGTATGAAAAAATGATATGTATGCAGGGGTGCTGTTTAAGGTAAGTTATTACTTTATAAGAAAAATATCCTAGAGAATGTTTTGCTCCTTAGGGCTATAGGCGTTAAGGTAAAGGGGCTTTCATCGTTGTCTCCACTTTAGAGAGGTACTTATGTTGGAGTTAGATATAGATGGCGCCGAAACTATAAGAAGAAGGGTTAAGTATATAGTTCAGAAGGATTTTACAAACATTGCTCACTTCTATGAGCATTTGTACGGTGTCTCTCCAGAGAAGGGAAAACTTCAAACATTTAGGAATTATTTAAATAGAGGGAAAGTCAACGCAGATTTCTTACGATTGCTGGCTCAAAAAACGCGTATCGGTAGTATTACCTTGGAACGTTTGTTTGATGAGAGAGTGAAATGTGAGGCGTTGTTTAAGGACGAAGCCGCAGAAGTATCGTATTGATACCCACTTACTCGCTTTACCTATGCCCAAGCAATATTCTTTTTAAGAATAATTAATAACTTTAGTTTGGGCATCATTTTCAATTTTAATCTTTAATGAGTTACTTTTTTCTTGAAATGAAAGCGGTTACATTAATTTTATCAATGTATTAATCTTGCTGTAATTTAAAAATTAGTTTCATCATTGATCTTACTTAAAAATATTAATGCGTCTTTTTTGATTAAATTCTTTTTGTCGTTTGGCATTTTACCCAATGTATTTAATGGCATTCTCATTCGATGGTTGCTGCTCAATTTATCTTCGTTTTCGAGCAAAAAGTGCCAATACAAATAATTAAATGGACAGGCTTTATCACCTTGCTTTTGTTTCACATCATAGTGGCAGTGATTGCAATAATCCGACATTTCATTAATATAATTTCCGCTCGATATATAAGGCTTACTTGCAAGCTTTCCTCCGTCTGCAAAAAGCGCCATGCCCGTTACATTGGGTAACTCGACCCATTCAAATGCATCAATGTAAACGGACCAAAACCAATCTTGTAATTCACTGGGTGAAACTTGGCATAAAGCGGCAAAATTACCGAGTATCATGAGCCTTTGAATATGATGAGCGTAAGCATTTTCTTGGGTCTCTTTTACGCATTGATACAAGCAATTCATCTTCGTTGGTTTGCCCCAGTAAAGCGAAGGAAGTGTGCGTTTCGCGTCAAAGTAATTCTCTCTTAAGTAGTCCGGCATGAATAACCAATAAATACCACGGACAAACTCTCTCCAGCCCAATATTTGCCGAATAAACCCTTCTGCAGCGTTAATAGGAACCTTATGCGCTAAATAAGCGTTCTGAGCCTTAATGATGATTTCTAAAGGTGTGAGTAATCCACAGTTTAAATATGCACTTAGCAGGGAGTGAAACAAGAAAGGTTCGTCTTGTTTCATCGCGTCTTGAAAATCACCAAAGTGGGGTAATTTATATTGAATGAATGCGTCTAAGGCTTGAAGCGCTTGTTTTCGTGTAACGGCAAAATTGAAAGGCTCTACATGGCCAAAATGTTCAGGGAAATGAGTGGAAACTTCGCGTATTACTTGTTTAGTGATACCGTCTGGCACAAAGTCCGGCCCTTGAGGTATGTCAACTTCACCTTTAAACGCTTTTTGGTTTTGTGCATCGTAATTCCATTTACCCCCGATTGGTCTTGAATGCGCCATCAATATGTTATGTTTCTGCCGCATTTCTCGATAAAACATTTCCATTCGCAGCTGCTTTTTCCCATTTGCCCAGGATTGAAACTCGTGATGTGTTGCAAGAAAGCGCGTGTCCGGCAAAATAGTAATCGGCAGGGCTAAACGCTGTTTCCAAGCTTCGAGTTCTTCCCGTAATCGATATTCACTTGGTTCTGTCACCACCAATCGATTGATGTTGGTGTCCTTTATCGCTCTGGCAGTTTCGCCCAGTAAGCTGTTGGTATTTTGCGGATCGCTAATGGTGATGTAGCGCACTTTGGCACCCAGTTGTTTGAGTGACTTGGCAAAATGGCGCATTGCAGAAAAAATGAAAGCGATCTTTTTCTTATGGTGTTTTATATGGGTTGCTTCCTCCCTGACTTCAGCCATTAGAAACACATCGTTTTCGAAATCGGCGTGTTTCACAATATCAAGAGAGGGTGTGAGTTGATCGCCGAGTATAAGTCTTATTGTTCTTGGCATTCCGTGATAGCCCCATTTAAATATTGCTGCGAATGCTTACGGATTCTTGTTTGTTTAAGATTAGCTAAAATTCGGGGAAGTGGCGGACTGCTGCTTTAATACACAAAGTAAAAGATTAAAATGGCGAAATGAGGGGAATGAAAAAGAGCAGCGATGGCTGCTCGTTAGTTGATTTAGCCTTGCCAAGGATGCGAGCGAATGTCGTCCAATAATGTGCGGTAGTCTTCTACAGAAGGGAATTGGTCTATTTCTCGTGCAGGCTCTTTGCTATCCGGGTTGCTCACTGCAAGATTATATTGAATTCCGTAGGTTTGCGCTGCCTCAAGTATGCGAACCGTGTCATCCACAAATAGCGTATGTTTCGGATCAAATCCAAGGCGAGCTTGCAGTTTCTCCCACAATAATTGGGATTCTTTGGTTACGCCAAACTCGTGCGTTGAAATCAGCGTATCAATGTGTTGATCAAGCTGAGTCCGTTCAATTTTCAACGATAAACTGCCGGGGTGAGCATTGGTCACAAGTACCACTTTTCTGCCAGTTTCATGAAGCGCATCGAGAAACGGTAAGGTATCGGGGCGCATTTGAATAAGGTGTTTGATTTCCCTTTTTACTTCAGCAATATTGATATTGAGCTTTTCTGTCCAGTAATCTAGGCAATACCAATCAATTGTGCCTGCGACAGCTTCAAATTGCGCATAGATATCTTCCCTTGCTTGCTCTAGCGGAACGTTATCTCTTTCTGCTAACTTATTTGGTAAAAAGTCCAACCAAAAGTGATTATCGTAGTGAAGGTCGAGTAGGGTGCCATCCATATCTAAAAGGACGGTTTCAATTTCCTGCCAAGGTATCATAGGTTTTTAAATTTAATAGGGTTATAGTAGCTCATGATAGAAAATATGACTTGGTAGGTAAATGAGTAAAATAGATCCAGATAAACTTTTGCCGAACATTACTGAGCGTAGAATTGTTGCGCGGAGTAAGTTCTTTGCCGTAGAAGAAGTTGACCTCACTTTCTCGAATCAAGAAGAGCGTACTTTTGAACGCATGGCGGGCGCTGGCCGTGGTGCAGTCATGATTGTGCCTTTTATCAATCCCGACACATTTTTACTGGTACGAGAGTACGCAGCCGGTACACATTCTTATCAAATCGGCTTTCCCAAAGGGCTGATCGACCCCGGTGAAGACGGCGCAACAGCCGCTAACCGAGAGCTTCAAGAAGAGGTCGGATATGCCGCAAATTCATTATCACTGCTACAATCAGTGAGTATGGCTCCGACGTTTTTCGATTCCAACATGGACATTTTTATTGCTCATGATTTATACCCGAGTCAATTAGAAGGCGATGAGCCTGAGCCATTAGAGGTGATTGAATGGTCTATTCATGAAATACCTCAATTACTTGCACGAGAAGATTTTACTGAAGCACGCAGCATTGCCGCTTTGTTGTTAGCTGAAAGATGGAGAACTCAGAAATAGCATGCAAGATCTAAAATCGTTACTAGCTATTGCTCAACAAGCCGCTGTAGACGCCGGAAAACGTGTCATGGGTGTGTACTTGAGCGGTGACTTTGAACGGTTTAATAAAAGCGACGACTCGCCGGTGACCACCGCAGATTACCTCGCCAATGAAATCATTGTACATGCCCTTGAATCTGCCAGCCCTGATATTCCGATTATGTCGGAAGAGCAAAATAATGGGTCTTTGTCCGAGCGTAAAAACTGGAAACGTTATTGGCTTATTGATCCTATTGATGGCACAAAAGAATTCATTGGAAAAAGCGGTTACTTTGCCGTGAATATTGCACTTATTGAAGATAACGAACCTGTTATTGGTGTGATTTATTGGCCAACTTCTCGTGTTTTATATTTTGCTCATAAAGGCGGTGGCGCGTTTAAATCGGAAGCGGGCGAAATACTGCCTATTCACGTTAGAAAGCTCGATAATCCAGAAACCGACATTGTTAAAATTGCCATTAGCCGAGAACAACCCGTTGAGTGGGTGATGTCGAAAATGAACCCTCAACGAGACTATGACACCGTGGCGCTAGGAAGCTGTTCGTTAAAATCGTGTTTTGTGGCAGAAGGCAAAGCCGATGTGTTTATGCGTATCGGTGAAACGGGAGAGTGGGATACTGGCGCCTCTCAATGCATCGTGTCTGAAGCGGGTGGCAAAATCTATTCGATTGATTTCCAACCTCTAACGTACAACCAACGAGAAAGTTTGGCGAACCCGAACTTTGTTGTGTTGGGCGATCAGAACGTAGATTGGAAACAAATCATTCTTTAACCCTTCATTTCAATTTAATCTAAAAGACTAGTTATCATGAAAATGCTTAAAAGTTTCGTGTCTGCGGCGACATTATTAGCCGTATCGATGAATGTAAGCGCCGGTTGGTTGTTAAATGGCGAAACTTCATCAGTTCATTTCGTTAGTGTTAAAAAAGAACAAGTGGCTGAAGTGCATCACTTCAAAACCCTGACTGGCAGTATTAATGAGAAGGGAAGAATGATCGTGGACATCGATTTAGCGTCGGTTGAAACGGGCATCGGCATTCGTAATCAGCGTATGCAGGAAATGTTGTTTGAAGTCACAACGTTCAAAAAAGCCATCATCAAAGCAGACTTAAGTAAGGTGTTGGAAAAGCATGTGAAAAAGGGCATGGCTGCTCAGTTTGCCATTTCTCAAAAAGCGTCGTTAACCTTGCACGGTAAAGTGAAAGAAATCGATGTCGATCTGCTTGTGAGTTATGACGGTGATAAAACACTGACGGCATCCGTCACTAAACCTATTTTGGTGATGGCGAAAGATTTTGATTTGGATGGCGGCGTCATGGCGCTGCAAAAAGTGGCAGGTTTACCGGGGATTACGCAGGCTGTGCCTGTGAATGCAAACTTAGTGTTCACCCAATAATGTAAAATGCTTAGAGCGTTGTCGTGTTATGGGCACCCTTTCAGGGCAACGTTTTTCTGTGTATATGAATAGTTAATAACAAAAGCGACGCCTCTAAATCTGTTTCTCATTTAAAGCGCTTCGCTTTTGTTTTTGTACTATTCTCATTCGATTTATTCTGAATAAGGTTGCTTATCTTCTTCAGCAGCCTGTTCAAATTGCTGTTGCTCAAAGGCAGCTTTAGAGACCACATCCACCGTTTCATGTAACTCACTGTATAAAAGGACAGCTTCACCATCACGAAGCTGCTGGATAACTTGCGCGGTTTTTTCCTTTAGTGATGCCTCAATTTCACCGTAATCGGTGCCTTCGCGTAAAACAAAGGACTCCGCGATAGCATAGAGTGTGTCTGGGTCGAGGGCATCAACAGGAATTTTCATCGTTATTGGGTATCTTCAATTATGTGGCGACAGTATTAAACCTGTGCCAGTTGGTGATTTAAAAAGTTTTTGACTCTGTCGTGAAGCCAAATTTTAGGACGCCACGGTGAACCTTGCATAAACCCAACATGTCCGCCTTTTTCACTCAATTCTAGCTTAATGTGCTGAGATAAGTGCTCAGGTTTAGGCACAACACTGGTGTTCATGAAAGGGTCGTCTTTTGAATGAATAATGAGAGTGGGCGTTGTAATTTTCTTCAAATAATTGATGCAGCTGCTTTTGAGGTAGTAATCCTCTGCATTTTGAAAACCGTGTAATGGCGCGGTGATATATTCATCAAAATCACGAAAGGTTTTGACGCGATTCATAATTTCATTCGTAATTTTGAATTTGCCAAAATCAATTTGTCTAATTTTCTCGATGAAGGTTTTACGCATGCTGGCGAGCAAATAGCTTTGATAAATACGAGAAAACCCTTCGCTGATACTTTTGCTGCATTCCGCCAATTTAAACGGAGGAGAAATGGCAATAGCGGAATCAAAATAGCCGTGATTCGGCTCTTCACCAATCAACTTAAGCAACATATTAGCGCCGAGAGAAAATCCCATTGCCGATTGAATGGGCAAACCAAAGTTTTGTTTATGCAGATACTCTAAGAAGTAACGTGCATCCTCTGTATCGCCAGAATGGTAAGAGCGAGGTAAGCGATTAATACTGCCACTGCATCCTCTAAAATGCATTAAAACGACCCACCATCCATCTCGATTTAACTGCGCAATCATGTCGTTGGCATAATGAGAGTTGATAGAGCCTTCAAGCCCGTGGAACATTGGAACAATGCCTTTGCATTCATCAGGGCGTTGTGACCAGGCCAGATCAACAAAGTCACCGTCTGGCAGTTCCAAGCGTTGTTGCGTGGTGTCGAGTGGTAAACGTCTTTGGAAAAAACGAGGCCAAATCGTTTGCACATGACGATTTCTTGCCCATAAAGGGGCTTTGAATGAAGGTATACTTTTAAATTTATTTTGCATCGTTTTCAGTTTGAATGAATGATTGGTGTTGGTTCTTCAAATCTAAAATCAACCGGTTTAATTTTGCTGTCACCACGCTATCTGCACTGGCTTGCACACTTGCATAAACAAGCAAGTTACTTTGCAGAGAAGCGAAATTGTTGTTTTTTTCTGCGTCGATTGCAATAAAAGATTGCATCGTTTCGGTAATAATTTTTTGCTGTTTGCGCTCTAATGTCAGCTCATCTTGCTTCAAACTTTCATAAGTATCGGTGGGTCCTTGTTTGGCGTTACGGCGCAATATTCGATGTTGATGAAGTTCAAGTTCGCTGGGCTGTAAAGCGATATTAAGCGTTTCAAATGCCGTGTGTTTGAGCGCGATTTTAAGCGCATCGAGATAGCAGCAAAAAAGCAACACATTCACATTGCAACGATGTTCATCTTGCAATGTTAAGCAAAGCGCTTGTATCTGCCCGAAGCCATACACGTTTAGTGCATAATTCCAATACTCGTCGCTTGAAATGATTGGTTGGCTCTTCATTCGCGTATATCAGTGTTATTGCGTTAGGCTGTCGTTGAAGGCTTGCTGCGCTGCTTCTAACGCTTCTTGCGCCTCGAACCAAGCTGTTTCTGCTTCATCTTTGGCCTTTTCGAGTTCGGCTTTATCTGAAAGCAAGGCGAGCAATTCGTCTTTGCGATCGTCGTTGTAGATGCTGGTATCCGACAAGGTTTCATCAATTTGGCTGAGTTTGCTATCGAGCTTTTGCATGTCCTTTTCTGAGCGACTGATTTGGTCCCTGAAACCTTTAGTTTGTTTTCTAAATTCTGCTTCTAGGCGTTTTTCATCTTTGCGGCTGATTCTTTCTGCTTTGGGCTCGGTCGCATCGAGAGTGGTCTCTCCATCAGGCATGATGGCTTGTTTGTCGGATTGCATCACCCACTGTTGATAATCGCCCAAGTCGCCTTTGAAAATATCCACTTTACCCTGGTCGACCAAATAAAAGTCGTCGCACACTGAATTGAGTAGGTATCTATCGTGCGAAACCAGCAAGACGGCACCCGTATAGGTTTGCAGAGCGAATGTCAGCGCTTGGCGCATTTCTAGGTCAAGGTGGTTAGTTGGCTCATCCAGTAACAATAAATTGGGTTTACGATAAATGATGAGCGCCAGCACTAAACGGGCCTTTTCACCCCCCGACATTGGGCCCACTTTGGCTAAAGCATCGTCACCTCTAAAGCAAAATCCACCTAAATAATCGCGAAGGGCTTGTTCTGTCGCGAGTTTATCCAGCTGTTGCATATGTTGTAACGGAGAGGCATCAAAGTTGAGCTTTTCTGCTTGGTGCTGGGCAAAGTAACCCACGTTAACCCCTTGGCTAACGGTGTACTCTCCAGACATAGGGGAAAGTTCAGAAGCCAATAGCTTCACAAGCGTAGATTTACCTGCGCCGTTGTGTCCGAGCAAACCCAGTCGGCTGCCCGGAACCAGATTGAGGTGAATATTACCTAAGATGACTTTTTCACCGTATCCCGTTTGAACCTGCTCAAGTTTAATCAGTGGGTTGGGCGATTTTTCTGGTTCAAAAAATGCAAAACTGAACGGGTTTTCTTGTTGAACAGGAAGGATTTCTTCTAACTTATCGAGTTGTTTGACTCGGCTTTGCGCCTGCTTTGCCTTACTGGCTTTCGCTTTGAAGCGATTAATAAAGCTTTGCAGGTGAGCGACTTTCGCTTGTTGCTTTTCGTATTGCTGCTGCTGTAGGCGCAAACGCTGTGCTTTTTGTTTTTCAAAGCTAGAGTAATTGCCTGTGTAAGTTTGTAAGCCCTGATGTTCAAAGCTAAGAATATGAGTGACGGTATTGTCGAGAAAATCCCTATCGTGAGAAATGAGCATGAGCGTGCCGGGATATTGCTTAAGCCACTTTTCCAACCAAATTACAGCATCTAAATCCAAGTGGTTGGTGGGTTCATCAAGCAGGAGTAAATCGGAACGGCAAATCAGTGCTCGGGCTAGGTTTAATCGCATTCTCCATCCACCGGAAAATGCCGTAACCGGGTTGTGCAACTCATGCTGTTTAAAGCCTAAACCTTGAAGAATAATGGCAGCACGGGATTCAATATCGTAGCCACCTTCGATAGCTAATAAATCATGAAGGTGTGCGATTTTATCGCCTTCGTTGTTGGCTTCAGCATCGGCAAGTTGGCGTTTGATATCCGTGACTTTCACATCGCCTTCAACGACATAATCTAACGCAGGAATATCCACGGCGGGCGTTTCTTGCTTAACCGATACCATTTCCCATGTACGAGTCACGTTTACATCGCCAGAGTCTAGGTTCAACTCACCTCGAATCATGGCAAATAAGCTGGATTTCCCGCAGCCATTGCGACCAATAATACCAACGCGCTGTCCCGGTTGAATTTCCGCAGAGGCGTTTTCTAGCAGCGTTTTTATGCCGCGCATGAGAGTGATATTATCGATCTTAATCATGAAATTGCGTTATCCCTTTTCGAAAGTCGCGCGATTTTACCCCGATAGTGCGAGCTAACAAAATTGTTTTACGCTTGGCATTAAAGGTATGATGCCGCGGCGCGGTGAACTTCTCCTGAGATCGCGCTGTAAATATAAGTGAGAAGTGAACGTTTGAGCTGAGGAATACATTGGATACAAAACGTAAAAAGAAGCGCTTTATTGCCGGGGCAACGTGCCCTAAATGCCAGTCTATGGACACTTTGATGCTGTACATCGAAAACAATGTTGAGAAACTTCAATGTGTCGCGTGTGATTACCAAAAATCTCAAGTCGATGAGAAGGTTGAAAGTAAGACTGGGCATTCTGACAATGTCATCGGCATTTTTAAGCCCGAATAGTGGTGGCATCAAATCGCGATTTTAGAGCGTCTTACTTTTGAACTTCTTATTAGGGACTGATGGCAAGAGGTAACGCCACACGTCTTAGCGATTAATAATGTGGTGGCGGCGTTTCTTCACTTTCGCTTGCCATATTGGATACCGACATGCTTTTAACTTTACTCACGACATGTTTCATCTGAAACTCTAGTGAGTGGATTTGGTTTTGTTGTTCAACCAGTGCTGTGTTTAACTGCTCGATGGTGTCTTCCTGAAAGGCGACCTTCATTTGTAACTCTTCAATTTCTGCTTTTAAGTCCGTGATATCCTGACTCATGATTTACCTCTTAATTGATATTCCAGACTTCTACCCAACCGCTGCTGCTGCCTGAGACCACTTGGTTATCTCCCATAAATGCAACGGCATAAACCACTGCGCTTTGGGTGAGTGATTTTTCGTTGGGCTTCACTTTCCAATCTTTTATTTTGGCGCCTGATTCTACATCCCAAAGTGTTAAGTGCCTATCAGGAGAGCCGGTTAAAAGTTGTTTTCCATCGGGAGAAAAGCGTGCCGAGCTGAAGATTTTCTGGCGTTGAATGTATTTTAAGCGGCTGACTTCCTGCCCGGTTTGCAAATCCCAAATTCGGGCATGCTTTTGGCTATCGGCGGTAAAGGCGTAGCGGCCTTGGCTGTCTAATGCCACTTTGGTCACTCGGCTGGGGTGGTCGAATTGATAGATGACTTGCCCGGATTGAGTATCCCACAGGTATGCTGTGTAATCGTTGCCGCCAGTGAGGGCGTAGCGGCCATTGGGCGATAATGCCACACTGTTAATCTTTTCTTGGTGCCCTAAAAATTCGATCCGACGGCCAACGTGATGCTCAAAGTAAAGCACTTTGCCATTGCCTCTTCCCACGAGTATGCCGTTTCCTTGGTTACTAACGGCAATGTCGCGCACACTAGACTCATCAATGCGCCAAAATCCCACAGGCTCGCCCGTATTGAGATCCCAAATGGCAAACGCGTCTCTGTCTGCGGTGACGGCGTGGGATTTATCAAATGAAATGTTAACTAAACCAATGATATTGGCGTTGTCATCTTGGTCTTGGTGATTCCATTGATAGATTTTTTGATTGTATTCTAGATCCCAAACAACAATACCTTCGTTATTGCTGGAGATAATGCCTACGCTCGCATCTTCAGAGAATGCGCTGGCTAACGAGCCGCTTTTGGCATGTTGAAAATAATGGGTTGGCTTTCTATCTGAAACATTGCAAGCAGATAGACAAAAAACTAAGCAAATAGACAGCAAATGTTTCATTTTATATTGAATTCATGGTTTATTTTTCTCCATTGGGCGTTAGTATAAGCCCTTAGTTTGGAAACGTCCTATTCTTCATTTTGGTGAACTTCATCTATGCCCCTGGACTTTTCAACTCTCAGGTGTCGGCCAATAGAGCCCAAGCACTTTAAATAAAAACAAAAATTGAACGTTCATTATCGGAGATAAACATGAACAAAACGCTTTCAGTGTTGGCGGTTTCAGTAGTATTTGGTTTGACGGCTTGCCAACAAGATAAGGCGCAAGAAGCAGCTGCGCCAGCGAAACTAGAGACGCAAGAACAGAAAAATGCTTATGCGCTAGGTGCCAATATTGGTTCTTTCATCGATCAACAAGCAACAACGTATGCTGAAGTTGGCATTGAGCTGGATCGTGACCTGCTGATTAAAGGTGTAATGGAAGGTGCTGCGGGTAAAGCGCAGTTAACTGAAGAAGAAACACAGCAAATTTTACATGACTTACAAGTGGCTTTCCGTGACGGTCAAAACAAAAAGCGTGAAGCTGAGTCAGAAAAGAATAAAGTTGAAGGTGCAGAATACCTAGAAAAGAACAAGATGCGTGATGGCGTTGTTGTTACTGATTCTGGCCTACAGTATGAAGTATTAGTAGAAGGTGATGGCGAGAAGCCAGCTGAAACGGATACCGTTAAAGTTCACTACCACGGTACATTGATTGATGGCACGGTATTCGATTCATCTGTTGATCGTGGCCAGCCTGCTACCTTCCCACTTAACCGTGTTATCACGGGGTGGACTGAAGGTGTTCAATTAATGCCTGTTGGTTCTAAATTCCGTTTCCACATTCCAGAGAATTTGGCATATGGCGACCGTTTAGCGGGCAAGATCACACCATTCTCTACGTTGATTTTCGAAGTTGAGCTACTTAGCATCGAAGCAAAAGGCGACGACAAGTAATCGCTTTACTGCTTGACGGTAAACATTTGAGTTTACCGTCTCTCTATAACTGTTAGCGGGTTAATCTGATTGCTAACAGCACCCAAAGCCAGCGCTTAATGCTGGTTTTTTAATTTGGCCATTCCCCTGATTCCGTCGGGACAAAGAACGGTTGCGAAAACCAATAGTAGCGTGGGCGCTGCGATTTACTGGGCGCTGTGCAATTAATGCGTGAGCGACCCGCTGGAAATTGTTCAGGACCACTGACTGAAACCGTATTTTCTTCCCATGCGAGTGGCAATGTGTCGCCTCGGTAATAACAAGCTACCTGGCTTGGATAAATATCAGCAAGGTCGATTTTTAATGTTATTGCATCCACTTCCCCAGTGGCGTTAAGAGCAGGCTCAGTGATTGAATTTTCTATTACAGGAAACGCTAAGCTCGCCATTTTGATTTTTAACGTGTTCAAATTGCTGTAAACCCCCGAGGCTGGGAAGCGAGGTAAAGCAGTGAAGTCACTTTCCGCGGAAATAGCACCGGAGTGTTGTGCGAACCCAATCATATTGTGCTTTTTCAGAAGCGCTTGAATGGCATTGTTATATTCGCCGTAAGGATAAGCAAAATAGCGTGGGCTGCTGCCGATGTAGCTTTCTATGATTTCCTCGGCAAGCAAGATATTGCTCTCGTGATCAGAAAGCCATTGCGCATCGGTTTTGCCTTGTTGCTTGAACAGTAAATGCTCGTGAGCGAGGTAATGGTTGGCGATGGTAACGCCTTCTTGTGACATGAGTTTTAATTCGGGCCAAGTTAGCAAGTTTTTACGTGTGCCTTGTAGTGCGGGGTTCACAAAAATTGTGTAAGGGAAACCACGGTGTTTGAGCAAGGGATGTGCGTTTTCCAAAATATTGCGGTAACCGTCATCAAAGGTAATGGCGAGGCTGTTATCTGGTAGTGTTTCGTTATTTCTCATTGCCGTTATCACCTTTTCAAGTGACAGCACAGTATAATGCTGGGAAATGTAATCTAGGTGCTCGGCAAAGCGCTTGGGTGTAACAGATGTGGAACTGGGTGTACTTTCACTGACGTGATGATATTGCAGAATGACTGCATGCCCTTGAGCGGCAAACGCTGCTGTACTTAATGTGCTCACTAAGAAAGCAAAAGTAGCAATAACGGTGCGTGAAATGTTAATGGGGGCTCTCCCAAAGTTCGTTTTCATTATATTGTGACGTGAAACGTCGCAGGTAACTAGAGTAACAGACATGTTTTTATCGGCACAGAGCCAAAGAATCTTTGCCCTTGCGATCCCTATGATTATTAGCAATATCACGACGCCATTAATTGGGCTGGTGGATACGGCGGTCGTTGGTCATATGGATGACGTCGGTTATCTCGCGGGTGTTGCGCTTGGTGCTTTAATATTGACGCAGCTCTTTTGGCTTTGTGGCTTTTTAAGGATGTCTGCGACGGGATTGTCTGCTCAGGCAAAAGGGGCACAAGACAGCACTGCCGCATCACAGGTACTGTGGCAAACCAGTGTACTGGGTGGTGTGATAGGACTGCTCGTTCTTCTATTTCAATCTCCTCTTTTATCGGCTGGATTGTGGCTTGCAGAAGCATCACCAAGTATTGCTCAGGCGGCGAGCGAGTACTTTTCTGTGCGCGTGTGGAGTGCGCCATTTGCTTTAATCAATTTAGCTTTGATTGGTTGGTTAGTCGGGCAGCATGCACACCGAAACATTATGAAGATTCAGATCATTGCCAACTTGATTAATGTGGCACTGGATATTTTGTTTGTTTTTGTTCTGGACTTAGGGGTATTCGGTGTGGCGTTAGCGAGCGTGATTGCCGAAATATCCATTTTCATACTTGCGTTAAAACAGGTGCTCAAAATAAAAGGCATACATTTCAAGGCCGACTTTCTTCACGCCCATTTTTTCAAAGGTATGCTTGCCTTAAATGCCAATATGTTAGTGCGTAACTTGGCGTTGCAGCTGTGCTTGGCGTTTGTCACTTACAAAGGCACAGCAATGGGGGAGCTTATTGGCTCAACCAATGCCATTATTCTCCAGTTTTTCACACTGATTGCCTTAGGGCTAGACGGGCTAGCTTATGCAACAGAAGCCTTGGTAGGGGAAGCCAAAGGAGAGCGATCTCATTCCAAGTTTAATCAAATTGTGAAAACGGCAATGGGGTGGTCGCTGGTTTTTGCTGCGCTTTATAGTGTTTTATTCGGCATGGCTGGTAGCCTGATTATCGGGCTTTTGACGGATATTGAATCGCTGAGGCAATCGGTAGAAGGCTATATGATTATCATTGTGGTATTGCCATTAATTGCACACTGGTGTTTTTTATTCGATGGCGTTTACATTGGTCTGTCTCATGCCAGAGCTATGCGAAACAGTATGTTGGTGTGCATGGTGCTGTTTTTCTTTCCGACTTGGTATGTGTTGTCTGAACATGAAAATTGGGGGCTGTGGCTTAGCTTTTTGATTTTCCTTGGATTAAGAGGGGTGACCTTAGGTGGTCACCTTCTCTATTTAAGCAAAAAGCAGCTGGCGTTTAGCTCGTCTGTTTAACGCGTTGCATTGCGTGCCAATAAGGTGCAAATTGTTTGTCCCAAATGCGCTGGTTGATATGCGCGAAAATGGCATATAAGCCATAAAAGAGCGCAAAAAACAGCAAAATGAGTGACAGTGAATGCAGGTTTGTCATATCAACCCACACATCTTTCATAACAAGCAGTGGCTTTTCGAATAGGTTGCGGCTTTCTAGTCGTTGAACACGGCCTAAATACACACCAATAGCACACGCAAAATGAATAAGCGGAATAAACCACTTTGCCAATTTGAGGTAGCCCTCCTGCTTAATGTAATTGTGAGCTAGCTGTATAGAGATCACATAAAACTGGAAATTAATGACCATGTACAGCAGGTAAATAGGGAAGAGAACAAACACCAAATAGGCGATGGAATGCGTACCCGATTGAACTGCGCCAATGAAGTGGATGATGTCGGTTAACGTGTAAGCGGCGTTGGGTAAAAAGGCAATAAATACGGCGCACAGTATCCACCAAAGCCACGTTCTTGTTTTCGCTACCACAAAAAGGTATAGCGCTAAAAAGAACGGGATTTCGGCAAGAATAATGTTTTTTGCAACGGTGAAGTGAGCTGGGATCATAACCTCGTTCCTACATAATACAGGGTTAAGTTTTGGCAACGGTTCAGGTATTGCCGTTCATCAATAATCAAGCTAAAAAAGAGGCTCTCATGAGTAACCAGTGAGAGCCTTTTATTGTGTTTAAACCGCTTCAGCTGTTTGTGATTTTGGTGATGGCGCTTCATCGTCCATGTTTGGGGTAAGCTCGAAGTCGGTATTAAATCCGAAAACTTGCCCTGCCCAGATGAAGGTCTGACATACCAGTACGCCAAATGGAATATAGCCAAAGTAGCCTAATAACGGCATATCACTGAAGATATGAATCACGTCAACATAAGGGATGTTGTAGTCCCAGTAATTAGGGTTAGTGGGTGTGTCGATACCCAAATGTGTGCTGCCGTAATTCCAAAACTCCCACACAAAACCATTGAATAAAGATGCAAGGCCCATTAATACACCGCTGCTCCAATCGCCTTTATCGGCAATTTGAATAAAGGTGTTGTCGATTCGGCAGTTAATTAGTGTGCCTGATAGGATGGCAAATGGGCCAATCCAAACAACCCAGAAGAAGGGGAATGGCCATATCACCATTAAGGCCGTTAAAAGAGCGCCTGCAAAAATGAGCGCGTTACCAGAAACCTGCATTTTCGGGCCGTTTTTGTAACGTGCAGGAAAGTTAGGGAAGGTTTTGAATAGAGTGTACCACTCAAAGAACACCACGGTAATTGTGCCGTACGTAATCAGGAATTCAACAACCAGTAACCAATAAGGCCACGGCGCATCGTACGCTTGCGGGTAGTACCAGTTGCCAAGAACAAAATAGTCATAGAATTCGAAGTAAACCCAGCCGATGGCAGAAACAATATAAGCAAGCGCCATTAACCTTGGCTTGTTGGCAAGCAGCGATACGCCGTTATTGCGTCGGTAAACGATGCCATCGAGCACCATAATGAATCCCCACCATAAGGGGGTGAAAGACCAATAAACTAAGTTGCCAAAGGCGGTAGAGTGAGACCACATTAACCACCAGAAAAAGCCCATGGTGATAAGGCCAACCCAAAACCACCAAGGAAGCGGTTTGCGGTTAGTTGGCATGGCCATGGGGGCTTCGCCTTTGAATCCAAACCATTTCGGGAAGATCAGGAACAACGTAAAAATAAAACAGAGTATGCCAAGGATAATAAAGACGGGGAGGTTAAACCCGGGGAGATCTTTCGCAGTGTACTGCGGAGGAAATTCCATGAACCCTGGTGGCAGGTGTTCGGGGTAAACAAAGTACGATACTGCCAGTGGCAACAATATCGACAGTAAAACAGGCCAGAAAAGCTTCCAAAGTCTCATTTTTATCTCCTAAATAACAACGCACCCTTTAATTACCTGAAGGGTGCGTTTATTCGGCGATTAAGTCAACAGACTTTCTTAGAGATTTTCGCTTTTAGTCACGTTTAAATTATTGAATTAATTTAGAATCTATAAGTAACATCTACACCTAGTTGACGCTCTTCGCCTTTCAATTCCGTGATAGCTCTTAAACCAGCAATGGAGTCAAAGCGCAATTCAGCAAATTCTTTGTCGAACAAGTTTTTGCCCCAAATTCCAAAACTCAAACCAGCGCTGAGGTCATAGCTAACACGACCATTCCAAACTGTGTATCCAGCTTGTTGTGTATAAGGGTTTTCGTTTTGATCGAAATAGAAGTCAGATTGATAGTCGAAACCTAGTTCTGCGCGCAAAACACCGTTACCTAGCTCGGTTTCCCAACGACCACGTCCACCAATGTTCCATCGAGAAGTGAAGGGTAAACGCGTTTCTTGAATAACAACTTCGCCAAATTCAAACTCACCAATCTCGGCTTCTGGAATATAACCCACGTTCAAATCGAACTGCCAATCGTTTGTTGGTGCGTAGCTAAATTCCCCTTCCAAACCATATATAGTTGAGTCACCCGCATTACGCAAGACGCCAAACGGTGAACCATCGTTTAGTAACACAAAGATTTGTTGGTCTTTGTAGTCGTAATAGAAGGCGGACATATTGAGGCGAGCTTTGCGCTCTAGGAACAACCAACGGCTACCGATTTCATAAGCATCAAGCTTTTCAGGACGATATTCAGAATTAGCCGCTACATTCGGTGTTAGCGAATACGCGCCGTTGTAGCCGCCGCTCTTATAACCGCGTGCGTAGCTGTAATACAGGCTTAAATCGCTAGAAACTTTTTGAATCAAAGATAATTTGCCCGATAGCTCATCATCTTCAACTTCACCGTTTAAATCCCATACGCCAGGAATGAATGCGCCCACGACATCGAAGTCGGCCACGGAATCCCACTCGGTGCTTTCGTCTGTGTAACGTAACCCTGCTGTGAGAGTGTAAGTATCAGAAAGTTGGTAATCCACCTGAGAGAATAGGGCAACAGATTCGTTTTCTAACTGGTTGTGATAGAAAACCTGTAGTGCGCCGGCTGCAATTTCTGGTGGCGCAGTACGTAAATCGCGCGCAAGATCGATACTATTTTCTTGATCGATTTCTTCCTTCAAGTAATACAAGCCCGTTAGCCAGTAGCTTTTTTCACCCTGATAAGCCACGGTGAACTCTTGGCTAACCAGTTCGTTATCTGTGCCCATGGTGCCTTCTGTGAAGTTACCTGGACCATCAGAATCCCATGAGTGGAAACGGTCCAAATCGCGATAAGCACTGGTAGAGGTTAATGTGACTTGGCTGTTGATATCCCATTCTACTTTAACGCTAGCGCCCCACGAATCGGTGTCGTGTGTTCTGTCTGCGGTATCGGCAGAAGTATCTTGGAAATCTTCGCTGTCGACACTATGACCATAAATGTTAACACAGGCAGGTGAGCCTAACTCTGCCACCGTACATTGGCGTCCTTCAGTAGCATGATCGATACCTAAACTTTGAATGGGTTTAGGCGAGCCAGACCAATCATCGTGATGCAGTTTTGCCGTGATACGGACATCATCAAATTCTGCCGTGGTGATCCAACGGAAGTTAAGTTGTTTTAAACCGCCATCGGGCGCGCCGGGGAAAAGGTTATTGGTAGAAAAGTCGTAGTTATCGTAGTTGAACGCTAAACGAGATTTAATTTGTGCATTTGTGGGCAAGTTAACAGCACCTTCCGCTGAAGTGTGATCTTGCTCTGCAACGCCAAAGTTGAGGTAACCGCCAAACTCATCTTCGGGCATTCTAGAATGAATCAGTACCGCGCCACCTGTGGTATTACGGCCAAATAATGTGCCTTGAGGGCCTCGTAATACTTCAATATGTTCAATATCGAATAGGTTGACGGATAAGTTATTTGCACTGCCGCTGACGACGCCGTCTGAATAAATGGAAATGGGAGAAACAGACGAAGTATTGTAATCAATCATGCCAATGCCGCGAATGTTGAAAGAAGGGGGCGTACCTTCACCAGCATTGTTTGTGATTTTTAAATTGGGTACGAGCGAAGAAATTTGCGTCGTGTCTTTGATTTGCAACTCTTGGATGTCATCGCCGGAGACAACGGTCACAGGCACTGCGATGTCAGCAATATCTTGCGCTCTTTTTTGCGCATAAACCGTGATATTTTCAATGCTGCCATCTGGACTATTTTGTTCTTGTGCAACAGCATGCCCTAAAAACGCGGTACTAAAGATAAGTCCTGTATAAATACATCTTTGCTTTAACATCATGAATCCTTGTTAATTTTTCTCTCTAATTGATCTTTTTACTGCTCTTGGCAATGCTATGCCAGACCTGTCTAAAATATGAACATAAGAAAAGGCGCGGCTATTATGCATTAAAAAAGCTTTTTTTTGCAGGTTTCGGTAGAAAGAAATGGAGATTTTTTTATGATGCTTTATAACGTTGTTATTACGCGTAGTTTCGTGAACCTTGTTGATATACAAGGTAAACTAATACGCTTCTAAAGGCGGCATTTACTCTCGTTTGGAAATACCTGTTGGTAAATTGTTTACTTTGAGGTAAGCAAGAGGTCTACTAATGGCGTTAGTTTGGATGAATGGATCTCAGGTGTTATCGCTTGGGAATTGAGTGATTACTGTAAAATAGCCAGAAAAATATTGTGAGTATACTCGATTACGAATTGACTGAAGAACTTGCTTCGGTCACACCAGAAATACGTCTTTTTAAAGCGAAAGACGAGGAAGGAAACACTTATTTCGTCAAGCAACTGTTAAGCAGTAACGCCGGAAAGCTTAAAAAGTTTTTGAATGATAATCATATCCAACAACGCTTCTCAAAAAACGGCTTAGCGGCAGTGTCTGAAATTGCCGAGTCACAGCAGTCGTGCCACGCCATCATGCCCGTGGCAGATGAAGCCCTCAATTTTAACGACTTTCTTAATCAAACTACTTTAGATCTCTCCCAAAAATTGGCTTTCGCGCTTGCCATTGCCGATATCGTTGCAGAGTTTCATCAAGATAATTTAATTGTGGGCGAAATCGCGCCGCAGAATATTTATGTCGCGTCAGAAGCAAGTCCATTCTTGGTGGATTTATCCTACTTAAAGCGCACAAACAGTGTCAGTTCGCCGATCTCGCAAAATGAAGTCAATCTACTCAGTCTAAAAACGATTGCGCCGGAGGCTACGGGGCGCGTTAACCGAGTGA
>CAXRCC010000037.1:0-13587 GCA_964228975.1 Paraneptunicella sp.
GTATCCGTCAGCGATGCCGAAGGCGAAGATGTCTGACTATGTTGCTCACTCGCCTCTTCTTGCATTGGTAGCACAAAAGAAAAGACTGACCCCACACCGGGCTCACTGGTCACGTTAATATGCCCCCCTAACAAATCCGCCAATTCTCGCGTAATGGTTAAACCCAAACCTGTACCACCGTAGGTTCTGGAGGTCGTGCCATCGGCTTGGCGAAAGGCTTCAAAAATCACAGCAAGCTTTTCTTGTTCAATCCCGATGCCGGTGTCTTTTACTTCAAATACCAATTGCCCATCACGCTGAGAAACGGTTAGCGTGACAGCACCTTCGCTGGTGAATTTAATGGCGTTAGAAAGGAGGTTACGCAGGATTTGTAAAATACGCTGAGGATCGGAGTAAATGTTCGGAATAGTATCCCCTTGCATCACTAAGCCAATGCCCTGTTCATCGGCAAGGGGCTGAAACATATCTTCCAGTTGATTCATGAGATCGTTGACTTCAATCACCTCATTGTTCACTTCCATGCGACCAGCATCGACTTTGCTCAAATCCAAAATGTCGTTAATGAGGGTTAACAGGCTTTTTCCAGACTGATTAATAGTGTGTAGGTAGCCAAATTGCTTTTCGGTTAGGTTCTTTTTAGCGGTGTCTAGCAAGGTTTTGGAAAGCACTAAAATCGCATTCATCGGCGTTCTGAGTTCATGACTCATATTGGCTAAGAATTCCGATTTGTATTGGTTACTTTGCTCTAGCTCAAAGGCTTTTTTCTCGATAACCACTTTTGCGGATTCAAGTTCTTGCTTTTGTGCTTCTAGCTCGCATGCCCGCTGCTCTAAAGTGAGATTAACCTCTTTTAACTGTTCTTGTTGGGCGCATAACTCTTCGGTTTGATTACGTAATTCCTCGGTTTGGTTTTGCAATTGCTCCGCTTGAATTTGCGTTTCTTCTAGCAGTTTGGCATTACTTTCACGGGACTGCGCTGTCGTGATGATGATAGACACGGTTTCAATCAAAAAGTCGATGAAATCCCATTCTACTTTGCTGATTTTGCCAACTTTTGCCAGCTCAATCGCGCCAATGAGCGTATCTTGAAAAATAAGGGGAATGGCGAGGATTTGATCGGGTTCTGCGTCCCCTAAACCCGACGTGAAATTCATGTATCCCGGTGGAATATCTTCAAAGGCGAGGCGCTTTCTTTCGTAGAGTGCCTGACCAATTAAGCCCTCACCTATTTTCACACGGTTGCTCACGTGTTTACGGGTATTGAACGCGTAAGTAGAGGCAATTTTAAACTCATCAATATCGCATGGAAGATAAGCAATTCCCGCTTTAAACCCAAGGTAGTGCGCCATAAACTCAAGCAATTGATAAGTAATTTCTTCGGGGGTTAACTCACCGCGAACACGCTCATTAAATTCGCTCAGCCCTGTGTCTTTCCAAAGCTTATCTTCTAGGTTTTTATTGTAATCCAGCAAGGTTTCGCTGGTTTTATCTAACAAGGTGCCAAGCACATCTTTTTCGCTTAAGGTGTACTCCATTTGCAGCCGTTCTTTTCCCTTGCCTTGAGAAATATCGTCGATGGCGGATTTAAACATGCGCAACACACTTTCCCAGCGCACGAGTAAATCTTTAAAACTCCAAAATGCTTCACCAATTTCATCTTTGGTAATCAATTTGAAGTTTTTAGCCAGATCCAAATCTCCCGACGTTTCCACATCTTTCATCATTTTGGAAAGTCGTTTTAAAGGGCGCGTTAAATAGTTAGCCACCGCCTTAGCAAACAGCCCTGCCAAAATCGTAAAAATGATAATGGTAATAATGAGGCTTTCTTTGAAATTGGTAACATAACCATACACTTCATTCTTTTGTGCTTCGGCAAGCAACACCCAGTTCAACCCTTCAACCTCAAGTGGACGATAAGCGGTAACCACCTCTTTACCAAGGTAGTTCATCCCAGATTCAATCGATACACTGCCGGCAATAGCAGAGCGCACGTAGTCGCGCTTAACACTTTGAATACCCACGGTGCTGCCAAACCGCTTGATGGTGTCTACTTGCCGCTCCGAAAGCACCTTTTCTTTAAGTACGTTATCTAAGTACACCTCGGGTTGCGATAAGTAATAGCGGGATTCACTGCGAAGCAAGTAGTCGTGCCCCACTAAAATCGTCTCCCCTGTACGACCGTAACCCGATACTCCCCAATTAAAATCGTTGGTCATCACTTTATTGATGCGCTCTAACGATACCTGCGCCGCTAAAATGCCAATTAAATCGCCTTCTTCAATAATTGGCGTGGAAATAAATAACGCGCCTTCGTTATACGATGGAGCGTACGGGGTTAAATCAACAATATATACGCTGCCTTGCGTGCCTTTTCTTGCTTCACGGTAAGCCCTAGCAAGCCCGCTGCTCCGTAAAAATGGATCGTGCAAACTGTGTGCATAATCTGATTCTTTAAACACGGAATAAAGCACCAGCCCATTTTTAGGCTCAATAAGGAAAACATCGTAAAAATTAAAGGTATCCAGTAAATCCCTGAAATAAGGGTGATATTTAATGTGTGCTTGATCGTATTGAGTAAGTGGTTTTTTATTGGGATAAGTGAGTAATTGTTTTTCGCCAGGAGGAAAGTGGTTATCGACAATATAGCGGTTTTGTAAATATAAAGAGTGCGCGCTGCTGGCTAATACATCTTCAACAAAATACTCTTTTTCCGACGTGGAATTTAAACGCTGTAAAAAATGACTACGCAAATAACGCGCAACATTAAGCTTGTTTAGGTCTTTTTTCTTTTCGCTTTCCATCACCTCTTCTGGCAGGGTTTTGATGCCTTCTAAAAAGGCGTTCATCGCTTCTTTCGTGAGGTTTCCCTGTGCGGTTGTACGGAGGTTAGTGCGGTAGTTATCAAGTTCTAGCTCAATTTGATTAGCCTTTAAATCGCGCATCAACTCGAGTTTTTCAACCACTTCTTTTTTTAAAAAGGTATAGCTAACTACGTAACTTACAAAGGAAAATCCCGCAGACAAAAACAGCCCATAAATCAAAAACGATAAGGTTAATTTCCACGCTATTTTCCAATCTTTAATGTTCATGACTTTCCGCTTTAGCTCTCTTCTTTAACGAATTAAGTGGTTGATAATGGGGAAGCGATACGCCTGAAAAGTTACTTAATCTATAGACGTAATAGGCTAATTAAACAAATTAATTAGCTAGGAAATAGCCCTTGAAAAGCGGGTAATGAAAGCAGTGTTGGCCGTAAAAAATGTGGAACAAAAGTAAGAAAGAAATAACAGAAAAAAGCCACGTAAACGAACGTTTGTTAAAGGCATAAATTAAAATAGATGGAAGGAAAAGTGTTATCGCCAAGCTTACTGCAACATCATCACTTGGCGATTCGCGCTTATTGACAATCCGATAAGAAAAATCGGTATGCCGGGTTATCGGTTTGCTCGGTGTATTCGTAGCTCAGTTCATCTAAATACCCTTGAAAGCGAGAAAACTCCGCTTCTGGTACATCAAAGCCTGCCAACACCATGCCTTCTGCTGCACCGTGATTTCGATAATGGAACAAGGTGATGTTCCATTGTTCCCCTAACGTTTCTAAAAAACGCATTAACGCGCCTGGCGCTTCTGGAAATTTGAATGAGAAGATGTGCTCATTCGGTAACACCGAAGGCCTGCCGCCCACCATGTAACGCACGTGCAGCTTGGCTGTTTCATCGTTCGATAAATCAAACCATTCATAGCCTTTTTGCTCTAAGGTTTGTGTTAACCCATGAAACTCTGGCAACCCGCCGCGCAATCGTGTTCCTACAAAGATATGCGCATCGTTTTGTGTTGCAAAACGATAGTTAAACTCGGTAATGGCTCTGCTGCCCATCAACATGCAGAATTTTCTGAATGCGCCTTTTTCTTCGGGGATTTTAACCGCAAAAACCGCTTCTTTTTGCTCACCTAATTCGCAACGTTCAGAGACATAACGCAAGGTGTGAAAGTTAATGTTTGCACCACATAATATGCCGCCCAGCTTTTTGCCTTGCACATCGTTTTCGCGTACGTATTTACGAATCGCCGCAATGGATATAGCGCCTGCGGGCTCGGCAATGGTGCGCGTGTCATCAAAGATATCTTTAATGGCCGCGCAGATTTCGTCAGACGTCACCGTGATAAATTCATCAACGTGTTTTTGGCATAACCTGAACGGCTCTTTACCGATTTTTCTCACGGCGACACCATCGGCAAAAATTCCCACTGTGTCTAAATTCACGGGTTCGCCCTGCGCTTTTGCAGCAAGTAAACAGGCGGAATCTTCTGCTTCTACGGCAATAATTTTTACGTTAGGGCTGATGGTTTTAATGTAAGTGGCCACGCCTGCGGCTAGCCCACCGCCCCCCACAGCAATAAAGAGCATATCAATGTCGGGTTTTTGCTCTAAAATTTCTCTGCCAATCGTGCCTTGGCCCGCAATAACATCGGGATCATCAAAGGGCGGGATCATGGTGTAGCCAAACTCATCGGCTAATGCATACGCTTTGGCGTTAGCGGCATCGAAGTTGTCGCCATACAGCACAATTTCAACCCAATCTCCGCCAAAGTTTTTTACAGCTTCCACTTTAATTTCAGGCGTGGTGCTTGGCATCACTATTGTTGCCTTTATTTGCTTTTGCTTGGCAGAATAAGCTACGCCTTGTGCGTGATTCCCTGCCGAAGCTGCCACCACCCCTTTGGCAAGTTGCGCTTGGTTCAATTGGCTGATGCGATTGTACGCACCGCGCAGTTTAAACGACTTAACGGGCTGCTGATCTTCGCGCTTTAGCCAAATCTCGTTGCCTAATTCTGCGGACAAGCGTTGCAGGTAGTTTAAGTCGGTATTCACTGCCGCGTCGTACACGGGCGAGTTAAGAATTTTACGTAAATACTGAAAGTCGGTCAGCGCGCTTTTATCCTCGCTGTCCACGTTCGCGACAACACCATTTTGCATCGATGCGGCGTGGTTTACTTCTGTATTTACCTTGGTTTCTTGGCTGCTTTTGTCACTTTTTGTTGTAGCAGGTTGTGTTACATCGCCCATGTTATCCCATCCCCTAATCCAATTAATCTGGCAACTTCGTGGTATCTCTCACCGCACCCATATCCGCACTGGTTGCGAGCAGTGCATAGGTTTTCAGTGCTGTGGAAACCGGACGAATACGATCGACAGGCTGCCACGGCTTATCGCTTTCATTCATTTGCGCTCGACGTGCTTCAAGCTCAGCGTCATCAATCATCAAGTTAATACTGCGGTTTGGAATATCGATGCTGATGGGGTCGCCATCTTTCACCAAGCCTAAAGCTCCGCCCGAGGCAGCCTCGGGTGAGCAGTGACCAATGGATAAACCCGATGTACCGCCCGAAAAACGTCCGTCGGTGATAAGCGCACAAGCTTTGCCAAGGCCTTTGGATTTCAAATAAGAGGTGGGATAAAGCATTTCTTGCATGCCCGGTCCGCCTTTTGGCCCTTCGTATCGAATGATAACGGCATCACCCGCTTGAACTTCATCGTTCAAAATGCCATTAACCGCATCATCTTGACTTTCGAACACTTTGGCTTTGCCGTTGAAAACATGAATGGATTCATCAACCCCGGCAGTTTTTACGATGCAGCCTTTTTCCGCAATATTGCCGAACAGCACGGCTAAACCGCCGTCTTGGCTATACGCATGTTCTAGGCTTCGCGTACACCCCGCTTCTCTGTCGTCATCAACACTGTCGTAGCGGCAATCTTGGCTGAATGCTTGCGTTGTGCGAATCCCTGCAGGACCAGCACGATAAAATTCAATGGCTTGTTCGTTGGCAGGATTGGTGATGTCCCACGCGCTTAACACGTTTTGAACAGATGTGCCCAATACGTGCTGGTTATCGGCGTGCAGTAACCCGGCTTTATTTAACTCCGACAAGATGCCCACCACACCACCAGCACGGTGTACGTCTTCCATATGGTACTTGCTAGTAGAAGGGGCCACTTTACATAAATGAGGTACTTTGCGAGAAAGCCTATCAATATCTGCCATTGTGAACGGCACTTCGCCTTCGGCTGCGGCGGCAAGTAAATGCAAAACCGTGTTGGTAGAGCCACCCATGGCAATATCTAAGCTCATGGCATTTTCAAAGGCTTTAAAGTTCGCAATTTCGCGCGGCAATACGCTGTCATCTTCTTGATCGTAATATCGCTTACACAGCTCAACAATTTGCTCGCCGGCTTTTAAGAAGAGTTTTTCACGATCGGCATGGGTTGCCAGCATCGAACCGTTTCCGGGTAAGGATAAACCTAGCGCTTCGGTTAAACAGTTCATGGAGTTTGCCGTGAACATGCCTGAGCATGAACCGCAGGTCGGGCAAGCAGAGCGCTCGATTTTATCCGAATCTTCTTGAGACACGGAATCATCGGCAGCGGCAACCATGGCATCGACTAAATCCAGCTTGATAATTTGGTCGGAAAGCTTGGTTTTACCCGCTTCCATAGGGCCGCCGGAAACAAAAATCACAGGAATATTTAAGCGCATTGCCGCCATTAACATCCCTGGCGTGATCTTATCGCAGTTTGAGATGCACACTAAGGCATCAGCGCAATGGGCATTGACCATATACTCAACGGAATCGGCAATCAATTCACGTGATGGCAAGCTATATAACATACCGCTGTGCCCCATCGCGATGCCATCATCCACCGCAATGGTGTTGAACTCTTTGGCGATCCCCCCTGCTTTTTCAATTTGCCTTGCGACCAGTTGCCCCATGTCTTTTAAATGAACATGCCCCGGCACAAATTGGGTAAACGAGTTAGCAACGGCAATAATTGGCTTGCCAAAATCCGTATCAGAGATACCCGTAGCACGCCATAAAGCACGTGCGCCAGCCATGTTACGACCATGTGTAGAAGTTGCGGAACGGAGTTTTCTTGCCACTGTTTTATACCTTAAAAAATTCAAATATTGCGCATTAAAAATAAAAGATTCAGCCAGCCCAAAAGCGCAGCTTAATGCATCATTGTGTGATGGGCATGCTCAGAAAAAGCGGTTGCCGCAGTCACTAAAACAGGAAGGAAAACGGGAGAGATAAGAAGATGAAACAGCGAGGAAAGCGAGGTAAAGGAGCCAGCGCAAGGTTGGCTAACTCCTTATTTCTTGCATTCGTTAAGCTTGTTTATCGCTTACTCGACCGGCGTTAACCAACCCCATTTGTCTTCAGTTTTACCGTTAAATAAACCGAAGAACATGTCTTGTACTTGCTCTGTGATCTTGCCACGAGAGCCAGAACCTACCGCGATACCATCTACACTGCGTACAGGCGTCACTTCTGCGGCAGTGCCGCACATGAAGATTTCATCTGCTAGGTATAATGATTCTCTTGGAATGTTCTCTTCGCGGATTTCGTAACCTAATTCGCGCAACATTGTCATGCAGGTATCACGTGTGATGCCTGGCAAAATCGCAGCAGTTTTAGGTGTTGTTGACACCACGCCATTGCGGATGATGAATAAGTTTTCACCCGCGCCTTCACTTACGTAGCCGTGTACGTCTAGTGCGATACCTTCGCCATAGCCATGACGACGAGCTTCCATTGAAATAAGCTGTGATGATAGGTAATTACCACCCGCTTTTGCGCCTGTCGGCATTGTGTTTGCCGCTAAACGATTCCAAGAAGAAACGCCCGCATCCACCCCGTTTTTCAGGGCTTCTTCACCTAAGTAAGCGCCCCACGGGAATGCCGCAATCGCTAATTCTGTTTCTTGACCAAAAGGCACTTGAAGACCCATGCCGATATCGCCATAAAACGCGATTGGACGGATATAAGCTGACTCAAGATTGTTCTCTTTAATAATATTGAGTGTTGCATCGTTGATTTGGTCTAGCGTGTACGGGATTGTCATACGGTAGACTTTTGCTGAATCCAACAATCTGCGGTTGTGTTCCTGAAGGCGGAAGACACATGTCCCTTTATCTGGTGTGTTATAAGCACGGATACCTTCAAAGACTGAAGAACCATAATGGATAGCATGAGTTAAGACATGCACCTGTGCCTTTTCCCAAGGAATGATTTCACCATTAAACCAAATTAAATCAGCAAGTTTCTTAGACATTGTTATTCCTATTATGTACGCCCGGCAGCCCAATCACTTTCGATGCTAAATAACTGATATTCAACATAGTTACGCGGTACACATTGCGTGTTGTTGTGGCGCATTCTCAGATTGGGCCAAGTTCAAATTAATTATTCGGGTCAAATCATACAACTTATTTAGCTGATTAGTTAGTTTACTAATGGGTTGCGTACCATCCACAGTGAGTAAAACTGTCAACATATCCATCCCTTGCGGAACGACTTTTAAGCTAATTAAGTCGTAGCCTCGGTAGCGGATAATTTGCAAAACACGCTCTAAGATTGCTGGCTTGTTATTCACTTCTAGCTTTAATCTGTGCATGATGGTTGCTCCCACATTTTATGATTTGCCGTATTAGGTGGCACAATGGGCCACACATTTTGTTGTTCGTCTAAACGAACGTGTAATAACGCTGCACCTTCTGTTTCTAATAGCCAGGTGAGCGCTTCTTCGGTCTGATTATTATCAGTCAGCTCTCGTGCTTCTAGGCCAAACACCTTAGCTAATGCACAGAATTCAGGATTACAAGATAAGTCAGTTTCGCTATAACGCTCGTCGTGGAATAACTCTTGCCACTGTTTCACCATGCCTAAACGCTGGTTATCCATAATGACAATCTTCACGGGAATGCCGTAACGTTTTAGTGTCCCAAGCTCTTGTACATTCATCATAAAGGAACCATCACCCGACACAGATACAACGGTATTGTTAGGGCGAGCGACTTTGGCACCAATTGCGGCAGGTAAGCCAAAGCCCATCGTGCCTAAACCACCACTTGTGAGGTGGTTGCACGGTGTAGTAAAAGACATGTGCTGCGCAACCCACATCTGGTGTTGCCCAACATCAACAGCCACTACCGAATTGTCTGGTAGCTTTTCACTTAATCGATGCAAAACACTCGGCGCATCGGGCCTTGCTGATGCAGAAAAGTCGCTATATTGCATTGCTTTTTCTGCTTTAATATTACCGAGATAAGCCTGCCACTCAGAACAGTTTTTTGTCACCTTAAGGAAAGGCAGGATTGCCTTCACATCGGCTTGAATGCTGATATCTGCCGTACGACGTTTACTGATTTCAGCGGCATCAACATCAATGTGAATCACTTTGGCATGCGGTGCAAACTCATCCAATTTACCGGTTGCTCTATCGTCTAAACGTGCGCCAACCACCAGCAATACATCACATTCTTGTACGGCGATATTGGCAGTTGGCAAACCATGCATACCGAGCATTCCCAAATAGTACGGATGATCGCCCGAAACACAGCCCAAACCTTTTAACGTTGCCACTGAAGGCATGTTACAACTTGCCATAAAATCCCTTAATTCCGGGATAGCATTTGCCATAGCAACACCGCCGCCTACATATAAAAGCGGTTTTTCGGATGTGGCGAGTACAGCATTGATGGCATCAATTTGAGCTTGGTGTTCTGATACATCTTCAACGACAGACGCAGACGCAGACGCAGACGCAGACGCAGACGCAGACGCAGACGCAGACAAGTTTAGTAACTCTGCGGGCATCTCTTGCAATAAAATATCTTTGGGTACATCAACTAAAACCGGGCCTGGTCGGCCTTCTTGTGCCAACTCCCAACAGCGAGCTAACGCTTCGGGTAACTCTTCAAGATCGGTAATCAATTCACTGTGTTTACAAACACTAAGGGATAAACCGAGCACATCAACTTCTTGGAACGCATCCGAGCCCATTGAGCTTTTTGCAACCTGCCCTGTGATCACTAATAAAGGAACGGAGTCTAATTTTGCATCTGCCATGCTGGTGATTAAGTTAGTTGCGCCCGGACCCGATGTGCCAAAACAGACGCCAACGCTGTTTGTAGATCGGGCATATCCAACTGCCGAAAACGCTGCACCTTGCTCATGACGCGCTAAATAATGTTTGATGGAAAAATCGAGTAAAGCATCGTACAAAGGCATAATTGCCCCGCCGGGATACCCAAAAACTGAGTGAACATGCTTTTGCTCTAGAAACTGCAAGATGTAATGCGCGCCGTTCATATCTGTTGCCTGCCTTTGATCCCGTTTGAAAATATTAACTTGCTAAATCAGTGAGCAAAAATAGATGCCCTAAAACGAAAAAACCCCCGGACTTTCGTGCGGGGGTTTTTGCTAATTTGGTCATTGTTATGCCAGTAGCCGTCCCCGCAATGATTTAATAATAATCACCACGATTTTCACGAGCACGACGCTAGCAACGTTTGCTTTAATAACGCGTTTTGTACTGTGGACCGTTTGCATAAATATCTCTTTCAATGAATTTCCTTATTAGAAGTAACATAGAGTTTTTACGAAGGGCAAGCACTTTTTGAACAAATTTCATCATTAACAACATTTAGGATATACATCCTACAGAGAGAGTAAAAAAGAACCCCGAAATTTGTAATTTATGGATTAAACCACACAATTTATAGGATAAGTCACCGCATTAAGTCTTTTCCTACCGTATTTACTTAACACCTATTTTTGATGGACTCACTGTGCCATTTATGCGCTTACGTTATATGAGCCAACTTGCCACATGTGCATCAGTTCACTTGCTGCCTTTAACAGAAAGTTCGAAGCTAAGCCTCTCTACTCTCTCTTCTTCGTTTTCACGACTCTACTTTCCATAGTTGCTCTATTTGTTCTAGTTGTCCTAGTCGTCCTAGTTGTCCTAGTTGTCCTAGTTGTCCTCTTTACCAACAGCTGTGTTATTCAACTTAAGTATGAAATTGAAATAGAAACATTGAAAACGCTTTCATATAAAGGTAAAAATATATCCTACAACAAAGATAAAACTGAACATTTCAGTCAAAAAACGACAACAAAAGTGATAAAAAGCTCAAAAAAATACAACACTATATTGAATGATATTTTTATATATTAATCGCTTGAAAGCCAAAAACAATTTAAGAAATAAAAATACAACACCTTCAATGGTTCGATATTAACTTCCAATACCGGAACGGAATTTAACAAACAAAACACAATCCGGCTAAAGCCCAACAATAGTCAAGCAAACAGCATATTCACTCCGGTTAATCATGACCAAAAACAGTCAGCATCAGCTGCTTTAAAAGCATGTTAACAAACCACGAATTTTATATTTAAAGCAGCATTCAATTTAAAAAAACTTAATTAACAAATAAAAAACACCATTAAATCATCTAATTGCACCAAATTTAAAAAACAAAACATAAAACGGTTACTTTATTAACCTAAAGTAGGATTACAAAGTTATTACATAACAGTAATAATGATACTGAATTTTAAATACGCATTAAACAATTCACGAAAACCTTTTTATAAAAAACAGGAAAATACAAATGAAAAATATTTCCCTTATTGCAACATTGGTCAGTACAGCGCTTTTTGCAACAACAAGCTATGCGGATACCAACAACATTGACCCTGTTCCTAGCGTCGAATCTCCTACTACTGAAACGATGGGTCCCCCTGATACACACCCTGTATTTGGCGGTTCTTCAGATATTATTAGTGAAGATATGGTGTTGAATGTGCCTACCGACTTCCCCGACATGAATGCAGCAATGAGATCGTTAGACGACAAGCGCATTAAAGTCGGCACAACAGTCACCATTTCAGTCAACGAATGTCCATCCGAAGAGCAAATGGATCCGTTTGTGTTTAATCATCCAAATGGAAAGAGCATCCATGTTATTGGCGGTACAGAATCTGAATCATGCCGCTTATTTTTCTACAGAGGTGTTGATGGTTTCGTAGTGAACGATGGCAATACCATTGGTTTGATTGATGGGTTTACTCTATTAGGAACAACTGGCTATATATCGTCAGGCATCGTAGGAAGAAATGGCGCCACTATTAAATTGGGATCAAACATGCGTATTTCAGGATTCTACACAGGGGTACGCGCAGAAAATAACGCAACCATTATCGCCAATGGCATTCAATCGACATTAAACACTGATGGCGGCTTCTATAGTAGCAAAGGCGGATTAATTGAAGCCAATAACGCCGTAGCATCATACAATGGCCAATACGGATTTTTAGCAGAGCAAAATGGTTCTATTGAAGCATTTAGAAGCACAGCTGCGGGAAATGGAACCACGGCTTATGAAACGAGAACAGGTGGCTTTGTGGACGCCTCATTCGGTTCTGTTCCTGAGTTTTCGCCTATCCCACTTCGCGCAAGCAGCCGAGGTTTAATTAATGCTTTTGGTATCTCGCTAAGTGGCGGCTTCATTATCGAACGTGATGAGAAAAGCCACGGTGTCATTACCAATGAGCGAAAGTTCTAATGGCAATGTTCTGATTGCATAACACGCAAGTAAATTAGGTGTCATGCAAGGGGTTTAACGCTTATGTAAGTATAAGCCCCACTCACTACTATGTTCCCCCGTTGATTTTTAACATTTTTCAACGGGGATATTACCTCATTGAGCTTTTTTCAAATTTAAAGATCTTACGCATCACGCAAGCGAATTGCGCAGCACGCAAGTGTTTTTCCTCTCCGCTCCCCTCGGTTACTGATAGCTTCTTGCTTTTGACTATTTAAATAAAAGAAGAAGATTATGAAGTTTAAGCTGAAAGCCTGCTTATCTGTTGGGGCATTACTACTCGCTCATAGTGCGTTAGCAAATAACGTAACCGTATTGAATAACAACTTTGAATTTGATGCCATTCCTACAGAAACAGGACAAACAGATCGCATTTCTGGTTGGGTAAATTCAGGCTTTGGAGACATTGGTGTTGAATCACCCGCTGATGGCGCTACGGGTTACAACATGATAGACGGCCGCGCTCAAATCGCATTTCTTAAACACGGAGGGAGAATTAGCCAAACCGTGAGCGCAGTGCTTGAAGTAGGGGAGACTTACACACTTCACTACGATGTTGGTCAACAAAACGGGCAAGCCAATGCCAACTTTGTTGCTCGAATCAAAGCCAACGGCGCAACAATCGCACAATTACAAAGCAACCATTCAGCCATCAAAGAAGGCGAATGGAAAACACTTTCCTTTGATGTTACCGCCACGACTGATATGCCGATTGGCCATCCCATTGTGCTTGAGTTTGCCAACTTATCAACAAACGCGGGGGAGCAGGTTGACCTCGACAATGTCGTCTTGATGACCGCAGGCACTGGCATGGATTCAGATCCGATCACGTCTCCCGGCGCGGGCATGTCTACAGGTATGATCATTGAAGACATGACATTAAACGTACCCGATGATCACGCGAACATTACCGATGCTCTTGCGTATTTAAGCGATAAACGCATTAAAGTCGGTAAAACGGTTACGATTTCTGTTAATGACTGCTCTAATCAAGAATATAACCGCCCCATTTTTGCTAACCACCCTGATGGTAAGAGTATCCATATCATGGGTAACACGTTACCCACCCTGTGTTATCTGGGCTTCGGCACAGCGGTTGATGGATTCGTCGTGAAAGACGGCAACACTATTG
>CAXRCC010000038.1:0-19381 GCA_964228975.1 Paraneptunicella sp.
GTATCTGTAACCGCACCACCAGTGAATGAATTACGGTCATCATTCACGTCAACGATTGCGTCAGCAGTTTCACCCGCTTCAACAGAAGCAGAGAACTGGTTTGCATAACGGAACAATTCAACAGCTGTGTAGAAGTCGAAAGTGCCGAAAGTATCATCTGCGTTCGCGTCTAGGCTGATCATAGAACCAGCAGCTAGAGCAGGAGCATTAACTGCGATAGAAGCAACTTGGCCACCAACAGCAGAAGAGCTAGAAAGGATGTAGTCAGCTGTGCCAGCGATATCACTTGCAGCACGGAATTCTAACTCAGTTGCGCCTTCAGTTGCAGGCGTGATTAGAACAAACTCAGTGTTATCTAAAGAATTACCGTCAGCTGTACTAACCCATAATGTGTATGAAGCGTCATCAAAAGTTGCTCCGTTGTTTAGCTGAACGTAAACACGGTTATCTGAGCTAACACCTGTTGCAGGGTCAAACGCTACAGAACCAACAGTTTCAACTGTAAGTGAGCCTGCTGTAGCAGCTTCAACACCAACAGCCTCTGATGCAGCTGTGAATGTACCAGCAAAAGCACTAGAAGATGCAACTGCTAGAGCTACTCCCATAGCCAAACCAGTTTTATTTAGCTTTTTCATTATTTTAAACTCCAATTCAAAAATGAATGTGTTAATTGCAATTAGCACAATTCCTTAAAAATGTGCTCGCCGTGGATTATCAAAGCTCTATACATTTATGTCAAGGCTAGATTAATCGAGATATGTTAAAAATTTCCTACTTAATATCCACTTATCTAGTCAAACAAAGTTAATTCGTCAAGAAAGAGCTTTCGGACATCATCAATATCGCTCGTATTCGATATTATCCTTGGTGTAATTAAGACAACTAGCTCTGTTCTTGAAGTTGAGCGTGAATCGCTCTTAAACAGGTTGCCCACCACTGGAATATCGCCAAGAAATGGAACGCTTGAATCATCAGATGAATTATTTTCTCGTATCAAACCACCCAGTACCAATGTTTGCCCTGAATTAGCAATAACATAAGTTTGAAATGAGCGGTTTAATATTAGCGGTGAATCAATTCCAGATGAAGCATTCTCCGAAGTTTCACTGACATTTTGTGAAACCTTCATCGAAATAACATTGCTGGAATTCACTGTTGGCTCAACACTTAAGTCAACACCAGTTGAACGATACTGAATACTTTGTAGAACACGATCACTATCAACATCCGCAGCTTGTGTTGAAAGTACAGGGATTTCAGTTCCTACATTTAATGTGGCGCTTTCACCATTGGCAACAACAATTCTTGGGCTCGATAGGACTTTGAGTCGATCTTGGCTTTCTAGTAGATTCAGAGCAGCATTATAATCAACCCCACTAATAGTATAGCTGAAGCTACCATTAGCAAATGACGTAAGCTGAGATGTATTAATATTTCGCTTAGCACCACCGCCAAACAAACTCCACTCAATGCCTTGGCTATATTGATCGGTTAATGTGATCTCAATAAGCCTCGCTTCAATCAGTACTTGAGACGGTGTTACATCCAATTTTTTCAGCAAAGGCAATAAGCTCTTATATTTACTCGCATTAGCATAAACGATAATCACATTACGATTTTCATCAACAACATAACTAAAGTCGCCTGCACTGCCTGAGCTTGCAGAAGATGAACTAGCCGCTGTTGTGTTACTTTGTCCTGTTACGGAATCTGTGCTTCCCGTCGCTCTCTTGGTTGTTGAAGCACTACCGCCTGCGGCAACCGAGGCAAGCTTTTGCAATACGTCAGCTAATTTTACCGCTTCCATGTTTTCTGGGTAATACATGAAATATTGCTTATCTTCAGTCGACTCAGGGGTATCTAATTGCTTACGCCAGAACTCAACACGACTCAACAACGTTTCGCTTGTTGAATGAACGATTACCCCATTTTGTCTGCTCAAATCAGCGAAACGTAAAGAGTTAGTAACTTCTACACCTTCATTCTCAAGCAGCTCTGTCACTTGGGAAATAAACTCAGATGAAGGCAGGTACTCCAATTTGACGAATTGAATATGTCTTCCACGCACATGCGGCACATCCACCATATTAACGATGTCTAACGCTCTCAGAACATCATGTCTCGTTCCTTTTAACCCAATCAGGTTAGGGTCCGTCATATTTTCAGGAGAAGCATTTGAGAGCCTGATAATAAAGCTGGATAAACTCTTTTGATCGATATACTCCAGCGGAACGACTTGGAAAACGGGCTGTGAACCTTGCGGCACCATAACTTTGCTTTTGCCATAGCCAAAATCATATTCAGGCAGCCCTCTTCGGCGACTAGCAGGGTGTAAGAAAACGACGTCATTACGAATTTTCATCGACAAGCCATTTTGCTGAAGCACATCTTTAAACAAAGCAAGGTACTCCGACTGACTAACCTTATCTTTGATAGACAGTGTTACCTTTTGCCCGCTCAGCTTTGCCTGAGGATCTATAACGAAGTTTGCCTTTAGAACATTGGCTAATGAATGGTTAACAAACTCTTTAAGATCTAATTGCTCAAAAGATACCGTAATATCTTTTTCATCACTAAGCGCGAGTTGCTTAGAGGAGGTTTCAGCATCAAGCGACTCAGAAGCTTGAAGAGATTGCAGGCTTGATGATCCGCCAGGTTGCTTGGACGCATCCTTCTTGCCATCGTCATCCATTAATTTATCTTCTGAGACAGCTTCCTTTTTCCCTTTGACAAAAACAGAGTCAAAGTGCTGCTTATTGGTATTCGCACACCCCTGAATGAACATCACTAAGAGAGGCAACAACCACACCTTAGACTTAACCATTAATACCTTTCTCATATCTACCACGAAAAAATTAGATCCCATAACTAAATATCACCAAGTTAATCGACGACTTTGTGCTTTTCTTGTTATCTGTCACAGAGAGCGTAACGGAGTCCGTCAAAACCTTTTCTATACCTACTGAATTTCTACCATTTTGCAGTTCAATAGATTCGCCTTCCTTCAGTTGAAATAGCTCACCGCTTCCACCTGAATGCGAGATGGATAGCATCGCCACCCTTTCATTATTAACAACTGAAATACCATACAGACGAATATTTTCTTCGCCTATTTTTAGCTCTTCCTCAGCTTTTTTACGCGCCTTTTCCTGCGCCAACTTATCAGCTGCTTCTTGCTCTCGTTGTAACCTTAATTTTTCCGCTTCAGTATCAACTTCTGGTTTTAAACCAAAAACAGCATTCACTTTAAACCCATCGCTACTTACAGAAGAAACTTGTTGTTGGCGAGTCCAATTGTCGACTTGCAGTTGTCGGTCGTCTGTTCGAATTCCAAAAACAACATTCACCACAAACTCAAGCAACAACGCAAAGCCAAATATCAATGGAATTAGGTGCTTTTCAGACTTAACGTTGAACATACTTCTGCAACTCCATACGCACCTTCATTTTTTGCCCTTTACGCCCGTACAACGTGACTCTATCAACAATAAAGAACGAGGCATCATTTTCAAGTTTCGAAACCAGTGAAAAAAGACGATCTGCACTCCCATTCGCCTCTATGCTAATACCATAAAGGTTAAGCCTATCTAGCTGCGTTTCTAGCTCAGTAATAGATACGCGATTAACCGCAACATCGAACTGTTTAAAGAGCGCCCTGATTTCTGTCGGCAACTTCACGTTGCTGTTATCGTCCTTTGGAAAGCGTTTTTTCAATGCCGCTAATTCCGACTTCAACTCATCGTTTTTAACGGTTAACTCTTCAATTGCACCTTCAAGCTCATTGGGAGAAACCAACATGCCTGACTTAACATGCAACTCATCCACCGTATCATTACGCCATTCAAACCAAGGCACAATAACGTGCTGCAAAGCCAGCAACACCGCTGTGCCAGCAATACCGTATTTAACAATCGGCTTTTGAAGCTCTTCTTTTAAATTACTGTTCATTTAACAATTCAAACTTAATGGAGAAGCGATCTTTGCCGCTTCTATCTGGTGTGATAGGAGACATGAACTCTAACCCTTTCACATTTTTATGGGATGAAAGGTAAGCCATTAATGCATCCATGTTACTGATTAAACCACCGATTCTGACCTCACCACCAAGATAATCCAGCCGGTCAATGCGTAAATCTGCCTTGTTGTCAAAATGGAACAAGATTTCAGGTATGGAAGCCGCGTTACTCTTCGAGATGACGACATCTTCGAGCTGAGTGTAGGTATCTAGTTGACCTAAATAGGTTTTCTTCATCGCGGAATATTGTTGGCGCTGCTCAGCGGCGGCATCGACTACGTTATCCATGTAGTAGCGTGAAGCGAGTAAGAATAAGGACTCAACAACGATTGCTCCACCTAGGACCAAGCCCAGTACTTTAGCGAGCTGTGGATTTAGCCAGTTGACGCCTTGTTTACGTTTCCAAGCATCGGTATTGAGCGCACCTGAAATTCCCACCCACTGAAAACTTAAGAGGTATCCACTAATATCCTCGAGGACTTCAGCGTCACTTAGTTGAACCTCTTCGTGTGTTTTTTCATTCGCGCTAAGCAGTAACCGCTCTTTTAATCCTTGCGCCTTTAATTCAGCAAAACGAATGCCGCCATCCGTTAAGAGCGCCAATTCTCGACCAAAGCTTGTATGTAATATAAGCGACTCGGCTGAGCGCTTTTCAAGCATAAATTGAGCAATATCATCCCATAAGATCAATAGCTTATAGTCACTCACATCCGGATATTTATCTACGTCGATAAAATGGTACTTTACCAGCCAACTGCCATCATTCAGCGCTTTAGTTCGATAGAAAACATAGCTATTCGCAAACGGAGAACGCATATGCTTTTCGTTTTCCACAATCGATTTAAGCTCTTTCTTCGATATCACCTTATAAGTTCTTTCGAACGAAAGGTATAACCCTTTTGGCACCACACCGATACGTTTGGCACTTTTCTCATCGCCCTGCCCAACAAACGCGATCTGTTTCGTCAGCGCATCAATGGCTTTTAACTTAGTTTTAGAAAGCAGCTCTTTCATTGCCATCCATTAATATAAAAAGGCATGGTATCCACACCTAACAAATTTACATCTACTGTTCTTGTGTATTGCGACTGTTCGTTTTCCGTCCGGACTTTAATTCTGAAAATACCGGAAGGCACGTCGTTCACAAGGCTAGCATCAACCTGTGTCAATTTATTATATTGAGAGCGCAAATCTTCTTGCCTCTCTCTTTGTTGCATTATTTCATTCAAATGTTCACCCGATGTATACACTCGAATCATCGCTTCGGTGCCAACAAACGGTGAACGGCTCGGGCTGCCCCAGTAGGCAATTTCAGCCTCAATCTTGGCAAGTAACTCTGCATCAATGCCCGGAATGAATAATAATTCTTCTTGGAATTGCATGAACATATTCCTAGGGCCTTTTTCATTTCCTATGAAACGATACCCTCTTGCTTCTAGGCCTTGTAACCGCCTGAAGCTATCTGTGTCCATCCAATCTTCAACCTTATCGGTAACCGAAGCGGCTTCTGCCTCGGTTTTGCCGTAGTGCATTAATATCGAGCGCCATTCATTAGCTTTAAAAGGAATCACATTCAATTTGCCACTAAGATCTTGAATAGAAACCGTAACGCTAGGCGAAACCTCGATATCTTCTCCCCACAAAAGCAGAGGATGGGTTTTGTCACCATCAGGCCAAGAAAGCCCTGTAAACCCTAAGTTCAGCACGCCATATAAAGCTTTGTTAACCGCCCCGTTTGCTTGATAGGTAAGCGCCAACCTATTCGAGATTTTCTCGGCCATTTTAATGTTTTGCTGCGCTTTAAACGTGAAGAAAGCGGCAAATACTCCCATCAATATGGCTATTAACAACGCAAAAATAAGCGCTGCACCTTGCTGATTTTTCAAAGAAGCAGCGCTATTCATGATGCACCATCTAGCATGAGTGTTCGCTTCGCTAGGTTAAAGCTTTCCACCGCAAAGATACTCGGCCATATCAGGCCATCATCCCATTCAATGTTAACCTTAATCTTATTGGGTAAGTAACCCGTATCCTTCCCCTGATAACTGCCATTCCATCTTAAATTTTTCAGAAAATTATCTGTTGTCCCGAATGGATACACTTGTCTGAAATTTTCAATGCCAAGATAAGTCAGCCGTATCTCCCGAGCGCCAGACAGTATCGTATACCGTTTCATATCTTCTTTTTCAGGAAATAAGCGCTGTTCAAACAATGGATCAGATAGCGCAGATACTTGATACAAAACTAACGCCTTTAATGACGCATCAAATTCATCATTTTCAACGGCGAGCCAATTCAGCGTAGGCGTCTCTTCAACCCAACCAATCCGAGAAACAAATTTAACCTCTTCATCCGTCCCCTCGAAAAAAAGCGCCGTTTTCTTTAGGTTGTTTTTAACATATTAATCACTCATCTGAGCAATCGTTTCTCTCAACCTTTCAATACTTAAATACAGATTTATACGATCGTCGAAGCCTCGCCCACTTTTATCAACATACCCATTAAACTGAGATAACGCCATCGTCGCCAGCGCCATAATGATAGCCATAATAACCATGGTAACCATCAACTCAATCAGCGTGAAACCGTTATGCTTATTATTGCCACGTAAGCATGGTGAACTCATGACTGCTCTCTCCAACGTCAATGGCAATCGTTTTTAGAAACAGCTTTCTTCCCAGCTGAACCTCGGTTCTCGCTTCTAAATCAAACCCTTCTTTCGACCACTTAGTTTTTTCTTCGGTCACTTTCCAAGCGTATGAGAACTTACCCCAAACACCCGTTCCTGAATTTGCTTGCGGACGAACTCTAAGTGCCTCTTTGACTTCTTCTTGAATAAAGCCTATCGCGACCATCCGAAATACATGCTTTTCCGCCGAACGCTCTGCTCGTAAACTGCTTTTATATGCCATCGATACGAGCGCAATCGACATAAACAAAATCACACTGGCAATTAACACTTCGATCAAAGTAAAACCTGACTGTGCGCCACGCATCGAGAACTTATTCAATGTAGGCTACCCCACGGACTGACACATATTTCTCTATACCTGCTGAACCCACTCTGACTTCAACTTCACGGCTATTGATATGACCACTTTTATACGCCTTAATAAATTGCACGGGGAAAAACAAGTACTCAAAATCATGCGTATAACGCGCTAGTGTATTCTTGCTTTGACTATCCTCAGTGTCGCTAATTAAGCTGGAATCATCATCTACACTTTCCTGCGCTTCGCGTTCAACATTCTGTTTTGTCTGAATGCGAAAACCGAACCCTTTCAGTTGTATGTGGATATCTTGATGTTCCGTGTAGGCTTGCGTTGAGGCCTGCTTAATAAACTGCTGGAGCAATCTAATCTCTTGTTGTGCCATATGCTGTGCATGCATCTTATTAACTGATGGCGCAACCACCGACATCACCAACGCAATAATCATAAACACAACAAGAAGCTCAATTAATGAAAAGCCGAACTGCTCCCTTTTCATCATCATGACTTAAAAGCCGATATCCTGAACAGCAATAATACTCATCAACATCACAACAACAACGCTCCCCACAATGCCCGCCATCAACATGATTAACGCAGGTTCTAGCAGCGCAGTAAAACGCGTAACCAATGCATCGAAGTTAAATTGCTCACGCTCTGTGATTTCATTGAAAATACTTTCTAAATCGCCACTCTTTTCACCAACTTCTATCAGGCCAGTATGAATTTCGTCGTATATCAATGTTTGCTTAAACGACACCGCCAAAGGGTTACCTTGCCTAACCTTCACTTCTGCGGCTTCTGCCTGCCTTTGCAAAACGGTGTTCTTAATCACTTTGGCACTGTATTGCATAGCCCGCTCAACAGAGATCCCACTTTTAATTGTTAAGAACATAGCTGAGCTGTAGCGAATTCTTTCAAGCATTCTGACTAACTGCGACAACATGGGAATATAAATAACGGCTTTATCGATAGAGTTTTTTAGCTCTGGCCGTTGTTTGAGTTGCACAAGAATCACAGGAATAGCAAAGACAAGAGGCAGCATTAACCACTGATAAGTGGTTACGAAGTCGGCTGAACTTAACATCGCTTCGGTGTACCACGGGAGGTTGTCTTGATTTTCAAACAATACCGACATTCTTGGAATGACAATATTGAAAACAAAGAGTATCGCTAACGTACAGAAAACGAGAACAAGCACAGGGTAAGAAATAGCTTGTTTAACTTTACTCGCTAGCACTTTTTTGAACTTAAGATCGGCAGCAATACCCGAAAACACCTCAGCGATATTGCCAGAGGATTCACCTATCTGCACTAGGCTTACGTAGAGCTTATCAAATCCCCACTTCTCTTCTAACGCTTCAGATAGCGGATGCCCTTCCCTTACATGATTGAGCATTTTACCTACAACAAACTTCATGTTTTTTTCAACAGATACTTTTTGCAGTAGTTCTAATGCTTCATCTAATTTAAGACCATTGCCTAAAAGCAAGGCGATTTGAGCGCTGAAAAACTCCAGTTGCTCAAGGGATAACTTATTCTTTGCGAATAAACTAATGCCCTGAGATTCTTTGATCTCAACAACTTTAGCGACGCTGTAGCCCGCATCAAGCAGCTTCTTTTTTGCAGCACTTTCAGACGCACTGTTAATGGTAACCACTTGACGCATTCCGTGTTGGTCGTAAACGGTGCACTCGAATTGGATCATCCAGCCACCCTAATGACTTCGTCGATTGTGGTTACACCCTTTATCGCTTTAAACACACCATCTTCGTAAAGATCTCGAACACCTTTACTCTGCATATGTTTCGCGGCTTTTAACAAAAAATCTGCATCTTTAGGCATGGCTCTAACATCGTCATCAATTCGCAGATACTCCAGAATAGCGACTCGACCTTGATACCCGGTATAAGCACATGACTTACAGCCAACGCCTTTTTTAAGATTGATATTTTCAACACCAAACTGTTTAGCGTATTCAGTGAGTTTGTATTTACTTACCAGCTCATCGGCATTGGAAGGAGTCTCACCACAATCTGGGCACACCTTTCTGACCAGTCGTTGAGCAACAATTGAGACCAACGCCGCATTAAGCAAAAACTCTTCTACACCTAAATCGATTAAACGTGTATAAGCACTTGGTGCATCGTTGGTGTGAACAGTACTGAAAACTAAATGCCCTGTCAGCGCTGATTGCATGGCAATTTTTGCGGATTCAGCATCACGAATTTCACCCAGCATCAGAATATCTGGATCTTGACGTAAGATACTTTTCAAACCCGCTGCAAAGTCAAAACCGATATCAGGCTTTACCTGAATCTGATTCACGCCATCAAGTTGGTATTCGACGGGATCTTCTAGCGTGATAATTTTAACTTTATCGTTGTTAAGCTTATTCAAAAATGAATATAGCGACGTAGTTTTACCGCTTCCTGTTGGACCTGTCAGTAAGATCACGCCCGAGGATTTTGTTAGGTCCTCATCAATCCATTGGTGAATATCTTCTGAAATCCCCAGCGTAGAAAGCTCGTATCGTACCGATTCTTTAAGCAAGAAACGCATTACGATGCTTTCACCTGAATTAAGCGGTAAGGCGGAAACACGAATGTCCAGGTCAAACCCTGAAATTTTCATGGATATTTTGCCATCTTGCGGTCGCCGCTTTTCGGCAATATCCATGGCAGACAAAATCTTAATACGAGAAATAACGGCAAGCGACATTGCACTTGGGATGAACTCAATATCCCTCAGAACACCATCCACCCTAGCTCTTGCCTTAAAGATGTTTCCACTAGGCTCAATGTGCAAATCGGATGCACCTAACTGAAGTGATTTGCTAATGAGTGAGTTAACCAAGTTAACGACTGGCGCTTCGGATGCAAGCTCTTTTAGGCGTTCAACTTCTAAATCTGAGAAGTCATCCATTGCCAGTTCAATACCAGTGTCGGCACTCAATCGCCCCGTAAGCTCCCGCCAAGTGCCCTCTGAGCACACAAGCAATTCAAACGCTTTACCTTGATAATCAAGGTATTCAACCGCTTCTAAATTAGTAGGATTAAACGTAACGTAAAAGTCAGGGCCTAGGTCATTGGCGGGCTCAACGTCACTGTCAGCATTTCCTTTTCCAAGCAAATACCAATTTCGCTCTTTTAAGAACTTGTCTTGAGCAATGGACTGGCCGGTGAAACGATCATATAGCGCATTCACGCCATCTTGAGGGACATAAGTCAGCAATAAGGATTCTGCCAACGCCTGACAAATAACCTCACCATCCACAATACCAAGGTTAGATAAGATGTTTTCAATCTTGCCGCCATAGCTCGATTGAAACTGCACTGCCCTATCAATTTCAGATTCAGCTACATCAAATTTCTGAATTAAGATTTCGGTAAAATTCATAAGAATTAATTGGTGATATCCGCTGAATCTTCTTCACCACCCGGTTTGCCATCTTTTCCGAATGATTTCAGAGTGTACTCTTGCCCGTTTTCACCGGGTTTCTGATAGTTGTAATCATTTCCCCAAGGATCAAGCGGGATATCTTTTGGAAGATATGGACCATCCCATCCTCTGCGCTCTGATGCTCTCAGCTCACTCAATTTATCGGGGTAGTCACCAGTATCGAGTCGATAAGTATCAAGCGCGGTGCCTAGCATTTGAATTTGTGTTTGCGCGGTTTTAACGCGTGATGAGTCGACTTTCCCAAACATTGCGGGACCAACTAATGAGGCTAAAAGCCCCAAAATAACCATAACCACCAGCAATTCAATTAAACTAAAACCCTGGCTTTTTTTTCTGTTTTTCACGTTTTACACTCCATTCAGAACAGAAACGATTTTTTCGACCTGTTCAGTTGTGACATAAGCATGCATGGGCAAGCTGAAGATAAGCTGAGCAGCACGCTCTGCCTCACTCAAATCCACGTATTGCTTCACCCCTTCGTAAGCGGTTTGTTTATGCAGTGCTTTACCATAATAAATCGCAGAAGGAATGCCTGCGTCTTTCAGTGCAGACATGTATTCGCTGCGCCCGCCAGACTTTGGCAGTAAACAATATTGTGCCCAGCTACTATTGGCATTTTCAGGCACAAATGGCACCACAAACCTTCCACTTAACGCAGTTGAATATGCATCGGCTAAGGCACGTTTATTCTGCGTCTCAGCATCAAAAATCGACAGCTTTTCTAACAGGACTGCGGCTTGAATCGTATCCAAACGGCTATTCATACCAATTTGAACATTATCGTATTTATCGGTTCCTTTTCCGTGAACTCTTAAAGAGGCAACTCGCTCAGCTAACGCATCACTTTTCGTGAATACCGCGCCGCCGTCTCCGTAGCACCCCAGAGGTTTTGCAGGGAAAAAACTCGTAGTGGCAATATCACCAAAACTACACGCCTTTTTATTGCCCAACTCGCCGCCAAAGCCCTGTGCAGCATCTTCAATCACTGCAATACCGTTTTCTTGTGCGATCGCTTCAATAGCTATGTAATCGGCAGGTAAGCCAAATAAGTCAACCGTTATCAAAGCCTTGGCCTTTATGTCTTCTTTGGATAATGCACTAATGGCTTCTTTTAATGAAGCGGCAGACATATTGTAAGTGGCCGGATCAATATCAACAAAAACGGGTGTGGCACCAACAAGACTAATCACCTCTGCTGTTGCGAAGAAGCTGAACGTGGTTGTTAACACGACATCACCGGGCCCAACATCTAACGCCATTAATGCTAATTGCAATGCATCGGTACCATTGGCAACACCCAAGCAATGCTTTACGCCCACATATTCACTCAGCTCGGCTTCCAGTGCTTTTACTTCTGGCCCCATAATAAATTGACCATGGTCCAAGACGGCATGGATTCTCTGATCGATGGCCGCTTTGTTTTTTTGGTATTGCGTTTTTAAATCAATAAATTCCATTAGCATTTCACCAAGTTAGCATTTTCGATACGGTAAGTTTGTCCACTATGAGGGCATTGGGCTTGCAGGCCTTCACCTTCTAATGGAAGATCTAATTGCTCGCCAAACTCACTCATCCAGCCTATTTGTTTTGCTGGCACCCCAACCATCAAGGCAAAATCTTTAACATCTTTATTCACGACAGCACCAGCGCCCACAAAAGCAAATTGGCCAATCTTCACGCCACACACGATAGTGCAATTGGCACCAAGCGTTGCCCCTTTTCCAACATGGGTATCTCTGTATTCGCTCTTTCTTTCAATGGATGAACGCGGGTTATAAACATTCGTGAAGACCATACTTGGCCCACAAAATACATCATCATCTAAAAATACGTTGTCATAAACAGAGACATTATTTTGTATTTTACAACCATTGCCAATAACAACGTTATTCCCAACAAAAACGTTTTGTCCGAATGAACAAGATTCGCCAATTTTGGCACCGCCACAAATATGAACAAAATGCCAAACTCGTGAACCGTCGCCGATTTGAGCGCCTTCATCAACAATGGCAGAGTCGTGAATGTAAACAGACATGGTTAGCTCTCTGATTTTTGGTGTACGTTTAATTCTTTATGGCATTCACAGGAATGCACAACAAAAGGCTACGCCTAATAAAAAAGGGCTATGTAGCCCTTTTCTTTAGACAGCTTTAACATTTAGCCCTCTAAAATACTTCGCAAAAACGGATGTATTTCATTATCGACAGCAATGCCTGGCACCGCGTTACGAATATTCTCAACCGCTTCAATGCAGGTTCTCGCATCTTCAATGCCGTAACCTCCGCCCTCTAGCACTTCTTTATAGCTAACGGTATGTAAATCAGTGAAGCCACCCGAGAACTCAATTTCCTTGCCACCGACGGTAATAGAGCGATAAGTCGTTTGCTTTTGCTTCGCTTCCGGTGGTAAGTCGTCTGAGTCGATAGACAAGAACCACTTCACTCGCGCATTTTCGTATTCTAAGTAACCCGCGCTTTTTGTTGCCGTTTGATAATGCAGATGGTTCTTTTGTAACTCACCAAACAAGTGATGCAACATGTCAAAGAAATGCACACCAATATTGGTAGCTAAGCCACCGGACCTGCGTACATCTCCCTTCCAACTACCCAAGTACCAACGGCCTCTGGAAGTGATGTAAGTCAATTCAACTTCGTGCTTTTTACCCGCTTCATTTGCCGGTGTTAACTCTTCTTTTAAGGCTTTAATTGAATTGTGACAACGTAGCTGCAAGATGTTAAATACACGCTGGCCAGTTTCTTCTTCAACACGCTTTAAATCTTCCAAGTCTTCTATGGTTGTCACCAATGGCTTTTCACTGATTACATCGGCGCCGAAGCGCATCGCAGACACTATATGAGAATGGTGCAAATAGTTAGGAGAGCATACCGCGACATAATCTAAGCTCGATTTTTCACTTCTTTTTAAACGCCAGCAATGGTCTTCGTACAGCTCAAACTCTGTAAAGAACATCGTATCGGGAGAGATACTATCAATGATGCCTACAGAGTCATTTGGGTCGTATGCCACAGACAGGTTATGCTCAAGTTCCTTTATCGCTTTCATGTGTCTAGGTGCGATATAACCTGACGCACCTACAATTGCAAAATTTTTCCTAGTCATTTTATGCTTTCACCACATTTTCGAAAGGTTTTAGGTACTTACCACGAGTATCAACAATGAGTTTTGCATGCTCCTGGATAAAAGAATAGTCGAATCGATCGTGGTCTGTTGCCACTAATACCGCATCAAAACTTGCAATGTTTTCTGCGCTTAATTCAATGCTAGATAAATCGAACTGATGTTGTCTCATCTTCGGGAATTGAGGAACATGAGGGTCGCTATAAGATAAGTCAGCGCCCTTCTCTTTTAGAATCTCCATAATTTCAACCGAAGGAGACTCTCTCATGTCATCAACGTTCTTTTTGTATGCGATACCTAACACTAAAATCTTGGCACCTTTCAAAGCCACGCCATGGTTATTTAAGCTATCCATTAACTTAGTCACAACCCAATTTGGCATAGCTTGATTGATTTCGCCTGAAAGCTCGATGAAGCGAGTATGAAGTCCGTATTCTCTGGCCTTCCACGTTAAATAAAACGGATCAATGGGAATACAGTGACCACCTAAACCGGGGCCCGGATAGTAAGCAGTAAAGCCAAAAGGTTTTGTTGCTGCCGCCGTAATCACTTCGTGAATATCAATGCCCATTTTATCGGACACAATTTTCATTTCGTTAACAAGGCCAATATTTACAGCACGGTGAATATTTTCAAGCAGCTTAGTCATTTCAGCCGCTTTGGTAGAAGATACTGGTACAACATGATTAACCGCTTGCTCGTACAGCGCCAAACCCACTTCTAAACAAGGCTTAGTATGACCACCACAAATTTTAGGAATCGTTGCCGTTGTGAAATGAGCGTTACCTGGGTCTTCACGCTCTGGAGAGTAAACCACGAAGATATCCTGACCGACTACTAAGCCTTGAGATTCGCAGCGCGGAACAATTTCTTCTTCTGTGGTGCCAGGATACGTTGTGCTTTCTAAAGAAAGTACCTGACCTTTTCTCAAATGTGGCTGCAGTGATTCAACCGTACCGATAACATAGCCAAGATCGGGCTCGCGATACTTGTTAAGCGGAGTGGGTACACAAATGATTAAAGCATCACATTCTGAGGCTTTTGAAAAATCCGTTGTTGCACGAAACCCTTGTTCAACCGCGTCTTGAATGCTCTTCGCATCGATATGCTCAATGTAACTTTCACCTGCCGCTAAGGCATCCACTTTACCCTGGTCAACATCAATGCCAACAACTTGATAACCAATAGATGAAAAGCGCAGAACCAAAGGCAGGCCTACATACCCTAGACCAATAACACCAATTTTCGCATTTCGCTCTTTCAGCTTATTAATCAACTCTATCGAATTACCCATTCATTTATTCCTGATTCATTATTTTAAAACGTGCTCAGTTGCGAGCCGCGCAATTCTATTACAATTAGTATGTATACAAAACCGAATTTTTATCTTTCGGGTGACGCTGTGTTACCACTCGTCCGTCGCTCCCAATAAGCGATAGAAAAGACTAAAAACAGTGGGAGCCATACAACGGGGGAACGAATTATCGTAGAAGGAACATTTGCCAATAAAACAGTAAAAAGCGCCATAATGGTGAAGACAGAATGCCAGCTTCCCCGCGCTTGAATCCACATATAAAAAATACCGAATAACATAAAGAGCGGCGTCCAAAAACTATAAGCAATTGCTGTTTCAATCCAAAAAGAATGAGGATTTTGACTAATTAACTCAATATCAAATTCAGCGTTCTGGTAAAACTGAAAATAACCACCGCTGCCAATGCCTGAATAAGTGTCCATGATATTTTGTAAAAAGTACCAATAAGATGAGAGCCTTAAAAACGACGAGTTATCCGTTCCACCCTCTAAGATATTTCGTATTGCAATGAGTCGATTTAAGTTCGTTACCAAAAGTGGATGTTCACTGCTACTTGCGGCAACCCATTCCAAATTGAAAAGCAAAGAAATGCCTGCTGCGAAAATAACAACAGATGCCAAACTCACAGCCACAAACTTGAGATACCGTTGTTTATGAAGTAACCAGAAATAGTAAAACAAGATAAAGAACAACAATATTGAGCGAGACAAGGTCAAAAGCAAAATAACGATACAAGTTAAAATTAAGCGTTTTTTACCCTCTATAATGCCAAGGTGGTCACCTAGGAAAAGCAGAAAGCCAAACATTAAGAAAAATATTGCCGCCAAATTATTGGGGTTAGAGTAAGGCCCTGTAATGGTAAAAATCCCTTCATGAACTTCTCGCTCCCAAATTCTAGGAACGATCCCCAGAATACCGAGAAATTGAAAAACTACGGCTGCAGCAATCAAATAATAGGTCCACTTCCCGTATTTAAATAACTTGCTAAGATAAAGTGCCTGCTCACCTTTTGTGTAATAAACACTGGCAAGCGTGTAAGTACATAAAAATAAAATGGGCACTTGAACCGTGTAAAACAGATCTTTTAACTGTTCAGGATTATGGAAAAAGACAACATGTGTAAAGGCGAGAATAGGATAAGTGAATAGCGCAAAAACAATCACCCAAATTTCTTTGGCGTGTTTTCTAGCACCAAATAACACCGCCAAGCTCATGACGACGAAGGGGAAGAGGATGTTCGACAACGATACCGCAGGGAAAACCAAGTAAACTCGGCTTCCCCAAAATAACGCGAAGATAAATAGTGCGATTACAGCTGGAAACATCACTCAAACAATAAGCTTATTTCGTAAACAAACGTACGGTGAACCACAAGCACGCCAAGAACCCTGCTACAAAAGCAGCCGTTAGAACGATAAGCGCTCTAAACGGTTTCGCTTTTTTCTCCGGCACATAAGCTTGGTCAATCACTTGGAAAACATAATCTTTACTCACTTCAGTTAGCATCAGTTTTTTAGTTTGCTCTTCAATTAACTGAAATAGTGTTGCTTTTACGCCAGCTATTTTGGTTGTTTTTACCTGTTCATCTAAAAACGTTAAGCTGCGAATAGCATCTTTGCGCGCGTTTTGTCTCATGTATTCATTCAACTCACCAACAAGGTTATCCAAAACGGATTTCGCAAAGGTAGGAGAATAATGAGTAAAACCAATTACAGTAACATTGGTTTCTGGATCTGTGGTGACGGATAAGCCTTCAGAAAATACTTCAAAGGTTTCTTTATCGCTTGGAATTAAAGATTGCCCTTCCCGAAGCTTTCTCACCCATGTTTTTGAAGCCTCATCATAAATTTCAGGATCTAAAATAAGTTCGTTTGTACCACGGTTCCATTTCTCAACAGCAAAAATGGGAACAAGGTAGTCATTCTTATTCACAAATCCCGAAATAAAATCTTTTGTTTTTAAAATTTCCAGAGCAAGGCCAACTTCTTCGTTTCCTCCTCCTGGAATATTAATACCGGCTAAAGAAGCTAAACCACCAAACTGCCCTGCTAAATTACCTAGCTCGCCAGTATCCGATGATTTCGGATAAAGTTTAACTTCACTTCGATATTCATTTTCTAATTGCAGTACACCAACAACAGTTAGTGCAGAGATAACAAATACAAATGCGACAATTGGGAACTTTTTAGACCAAAGATGAGCAACAAGTTCCATGAAATCTATTTCTTTATACAACAGTATCACCTATTAAATAAGCGTGGATGGTGTAGATGATTTAGCCTAAATGAGGCCGCTCAAAGCCAACGACGTTTGAGCGGCGGCTAATTATAAGGATAAGATGGGAAAAAGCCTAATTTTACTTAACCATCAAAGAAGCCATCAGTGAATAGACTTCTGCATACCCATTTGTAAACAAGTTAGGCACGGTGACAAACTCGTTTGCTTCTCGTGCTGGTCCCAAACCTTGATAAAGCTCTACCACGTTATCTGGCAGTGGGAATGACACATTATCGTAAGCTTGGGCAAGCTCTACATCATACAAGAAGGGGTAAAAGCTGATCATAAGCGTGCCCGATAAATTATAGGGGTCATAACCCAGTTTAATATCTGGCTGCTCGTTGAAACGGTAACGGTAAACGCCGTTATTTCCATCCATATAATTTGTCATACGAATAGAAGGAAAATCGTCATTTTGCGGAACAAAAACGACATCCATAAACTGGGTTCTAAACCCTTCATGTAACTCTTCAAAGTATGCGTACTGTTCTGAGTCGGCGGGAAAAGCTTCTTTCAAACTAATCAGCCACAAAGGCATTCTATGGCTGTGTGAAGAATCTGTTGCAATACCTTGAACAGGAGATGGCTCTAGCCCTTCGACAACTTGGGTATGCCCAGCATAAAGATAGTCTTCAAACTCCTCCCATTGCCCTGGCTGATACAACCAACCTGTTGATGTAAACTGCACTTCCTGTTGGAACGTTGCTAACGCCATGTCTCTGATGTCAGCAATAAGTGGGGAAAGCTCACCGTCTCTGTGCATTTGCACTGCGGCAATATCCGCCCCGACAGTGAACATATTAAACTCGATATCAAATGTTGCTCTGCGAAACTTCGGCGTCACTAAGCCAATGTTGTCTAATTTCCACTGCAAGATCTCTCTTCTACCGTCGCCTGATACACCAAGCTGAGAAGCAAACTTCACATTCCATAAAAAGTCTAAATCTTGAATAACTTTGTTATACAGCGACTCTTGTGACGCAGACCATTCCTCATCTTTAATTAAAGAGAAGTAACGAGACGCGACATAATGAAACTGCATTCGGCTTTGATCATTGGTATCAAGGGCATCGTCAAATGCGGTGTTATAACGAGAGAAAAAGTCGTGGAAATCTTGCTGCATTGTCGTGTCATCAGCAATTTCAAAAGCATAGTGCAGCGGCATGATTAAGGCATGACCCGCATCATAAATATTGATGGGAGTCCATAAATCACCTGCCATATAAGGTGCGATAGTTTGCGCCCACATCGTTTCGATCTTTTGTGCTTTGGTGACCACAGGAGGCTCGGGATTAGGAGGTTCTACAGGAGGAGCGGGTGGTGTAGACGACGAGCCGCCTCCACATGAGATCAGCCCGAACAGCATAACAAGACACGATACTCTAATTAATTTTCCCATATGAAAGAAATTCCTAATTCTTTTATTTATAAGGCCTGCCCAAAAAACAGGCTAAATTCTATTCAAAAAAGCACGACAATGCTAGAGGCATACAAGGCTTTAACAGACCGTTAAACATGCCTGATAATTCAAATTTTTAAAGGGCTAATAGTGCTAGCTAATTCACGTTTTGTGTTTTTTGAGTGATAAAAGAAGGTGCCAATACCATGCAAGCTGAAGTGCAACAAATATCGCGCCTGTTAAGCTAAACCACTTCAACGCATCCAATCCTGAACCCAATACCACACCAGAAATAAGCGCGCTAACCAAGGTTACGGTGTAGCATACCTCGATTTGTAAAGCCCTGCGTTGCTGCTGCGAAACAATCGGCGCAAACGCCAATACTCCCGTGATCGTTCTAAAAAAGAACCATGGCAGCATGACTTCAGCAACCGCAACAGCCCCACTCCACTCTTTTCCAAGCACGAGCATAATTAACAACTCAACCAAGAAATAAAGCGAAACAAATACACACACAGCCCCCAGTGCATAGAAGGCCCAGACTCTAACTAATACAGAAAAATTTGGTGTTTCTTTTTGTAACTCGGACGCGGTGTCTTTGTACAACACACGATATAAGGCATTCGACACCATATGCCAAGGCGTCATGATTAAGCGATTGGTTTGCGAAAAATATCCCAGTAACACGGTCTGCTGAAATCCTTGCAGTATATAAGCCGGAGCAGAGGCATTGATATTGCTCATTAACGCATGAGGTAAATTGTATTTTGGGAAAGACTTAAAAC
>CAXRCC010000039.1:0-6445 GCA_964228975.1 Paraneptunicella sp.
AACAATGGACCAGAACTACCTGGATACCCCCTATAAATTTTTGGGTGAGCATATTTAAAACGCCAAGCGTTTTGTCTATACTGGCACCCAATTCTTAATCTAATTCAAAAGGAATTTTTTATGAAAAAAGGACTTCTTGCCCTGTCGTTGGCGCTAACGCTTCCCGCTTTTTCGTCTTATGCCGCTTCAGGAGCTGTATATGGAAAAGTACATACAATCGCATTAGCAGGAAAAAACGCCCAATGGGGAGCAGGATACGATGGTTACGTATGGATCACATTAGAAGGAGTTAATACAGCAGGGACATGCCCCACATCATCTTATTCAGACAACCTCATTAGGTTTTTCATTCCACCAGAAGATGAACTTATGGTCAGTTTCGCGCTAACAGCAAAGGCCGCTGGAATGCAACTCGGTATTGATTGGAATGATTCGATGAAACAAGCTGGTGGAGAGTGTCTTGCTAGAGATGTAAATCTCAAGTAAACACAAAATTTATTTAAAAAAGCCGCCTTCAATTAAGATGAAAGGCGGCTTTTTAGTATTAACCAGCTAAGCAGAAGTAGATTAGCGAAATGCTATTCAACGCCTAAGCTGTGCATCTTTACGCCTCGTTATTCTCGATAAAATAACACAGCTCTTTAATGCAAAATTTCAGCACTGGGTTCAATCGCGTGTTTTTACCATTCATTACATAAAGCTGTTGTTCAAACTCAAACAAGTCGCCACCAATCGCGACTAACTCTTCCTGAGCAAAACCATTTTCAACCATATAATCAGGTAACAAACCAATATACTCTCCACTTAGAATTGCAGAGACACAGGACTCATAAGAGTCCGAAAAAGTTTGAATCGACAAACGATTATCACCGCGTACATAGTTACCAGATGGCATACCTGACATGCCAACAGCGGGATACTCATGCACATTCAATGGCGTCACCTTACGCGCCCACTTTTTCGCTAGTGGATGGTCTTTAGCGCAATACAATCGACCACGACATGAAGCATTAATTTCTTGGAAGTTCACTGACTCCGGTTTCACCATGTCATAACACGACACAACCAAGTGACATTCACCAGATAAAGCAACGTGCTCTACCTCATGATACAAGCGTGTTTGAATGTTGATATGAATGTCGTTGAACTTCTTCATGGTACTGCGTACAGCCTGCCCAACCGCAGCGACAATGCTGGGTGGTAAGCTTGCCATGAGAACGAGTGTTACATGACCTGAATAGTCGTCATGTAAACTTTTAAGATTGAAAACAAAACTGTCGAAGGCGTTAAAGATACGCTTGGTTTCTTGGAACACAAGCTCACCTTCTTTTGTCATCTGAAAACCACCTCTTCCTCTGTGGCACAGCACTAAATCTAAACGTTCTTCCAGCTTTTTGATTGCTGCACTGATATTAGGCCTGTGCATCCGCAATACTGGTTCTGCGGCAGTAAACCCGTTACATGAAGCAACAGCATAAAAGACTCTTAGTAACTTAATATCCGATTCTTGCAAACGATTCAGCATCTTAGATCACCTATCTGGGGCTCCCTGCCCTATTGTCAAAGCCTAAATCTAGGCCAAATAATTAAGGTATGAGTTTGCATACTATACTGAATTCCGTAGATATGGCAAACCCTTCCTGATCATTAAAGGCAAAAAAGGGAAAAATTAATCGGTGATTCTTCTGGTAGAAAAAAAGCAACTTTTTGATTAAAAGCCACTTTTTTGTCGGACATTTTTTTACCTACGCAAGCTCGCTAAGAAATTTGCACGAGCCGTTTGCGTAATAACTCTACCTGATCGCGAAGTGCCGCAGCATCTTCAAATTCAAGGTTCTTGGCATGCTCGAACATACGTTTCTCAATATCCGCAATATCAGCCATCAATTCTTTAATAGAGTGCTTAGAATAATGTTTAGGCGGTTCAGCCGCTTTTAATACGCCACCTTCATTCGAATCCGATGCCGCACTTGAATCACCAAGGTCCATCACATCGGTCACAGGCTTATTCAAGCTCTGAGGCTGAATGTTATTTTCCTCGTTGTGCTTTTCTTGCTTCGCACGGCGTCTTTGAGTTTCATCAATGGCTCTTTGCATTGAACCTGTGATGGTATCGCCATACAAAATAGCACGGCCATTTAAATTTCGAGCGGCGCGACCAATGGTCTGAATCAATGAACGATCCGAGCGTAAAAAGCCTTCTTTATCGGCATCCAAAATAGCCACTAATGACACCTCTGGCATATCCAAACCTTCACGCAGCAAGTTAATGCCAACCAGCACATCAAAACGCCCCAAACGCAAATCTCGAATGATCTCCATTCGCTCAACCGTATCGATATCCGAGTGCAAATAACGCACTTTCACCCCGTGCTCATCCAAATAGTCACTCAAATCTTCGGCCATGCGTTTGGTTAACGTAGTCACGAGAACGCGTTCATTAACGGCCACTCGTTTATGGACTTCCGAGAGTAAATCATCAACCTGTGTCGCCACGGGGCGAATTTCGATTTCAGGATCGAGCAAACCTGTTGGACGAACAACTTGCTCAACCACATCACCACATGATTTCTCTAGCTCATATTTACCAGGGGTTGCACTTACATACACGGTTTGAGGCGACAGCTGCTCAAACTCGTCGAACTTAAGTGGACGATTATCCAACGCAGAAGGCAGACGGAAACCGAACTCAACCAAAGTTTCCTTACGAGACCGATCGCCTTTATACATTGCACCGATTTGCGACACCGTAACATGGGACTCATCAATAAATAACAAGCCATCGGCAGGAAAATAATCAATTAATGTAGGAGGTGGTTCGCCAGGCGCTCTACCCGACAAATAACGTGAATAGTTCTCGATACCCGAGCAATACCCAAGCTCCAGCATCATCTCAATATCAAACTGAGTTCTTTGAGAAACGCGCTGTTCCTCAACCAGTTTGTTGTTATCTTTGAGCTGCTCTTTGCGCTCTTTCAACTCATCTTTTATGTGCTCGACCGCTTCAAGAATTTTCTCTCTGGGCGTGACGTAGTGCGTTTTGGGGAAAACAGTTGTACGGGCAACGTGCTTTTCAATTGCCCCAGTTAATGGGTCAAAAAGGCTGATTCGCTCAATCTCTTCGTCGAACAACTCAACACGCACGGCCTCTTTGTCGGAATCGGCAGGGAAAATATCGATAACATCGCCCCGAACCCGAAACGTACCGCGTTCAAAATTCATGTCATTACGCGTATATTGCAATTCAGCTAAGCGACGTAAAATATCACGCTGGTCCATCAAATCGCCTTGGCGAAGATGCAACAACATCTTCATATACGATTCTGGATCGCCTAAGCCATAAATTGCCGATACACTCGACACAATCACAACGTCGCGGCGCTCCATCAATGCCTTAGTCGCCGACAAACGCATTTGCTCTATGTGATCATTAATGGAGGCATCCTTTTCAATAAAGGTGTCCGTAGTCGGTACGTAGGCTTCCGGCTGATAGTAGTCGTAATACGATACAAAATACTCAACCGCATTTTCAGGAAAAAACTCTTTCATCTCGCCATATAACTGCGCAGCAAGCGTTTTATTGTGAGCCAAAATCAACGTTGGTCGCTGAGTTTGCGCAATCACATTCGCCATCGTGAAGGTTTTACCCGAACCCGTTACCCCTAACAAGGTTTGTGAAGCTAAACCACTGCTTAGCCCATCCACCAGCTGTTCTATTGCTTGAGGCTGATCACCTGCGGGTTGATATTTCGATTGCAGATTAAAAAGTCGAGACATTAAGCTTTTTCCTGTAACGCAATTTCACTTACTTTCCTTTACGCCCTTTCCTTCACACTCATCGTGCCCTTCAGTAAACGGCTGAACCAGTAAAACGAAATCGCCCCCATAACAATATAAGAAACCACGCTCCCCCAGAAAATACCCGGCAATTCAAACAACACACTCCCGATGTAGCATACCGGTACAAAAATCACGAAGAAGCGCACAATGCTCAAAAGCAACGCGCCCATTGGGCGATGCATCGCATTCAAAGAAGAATTGGTTAACACCACGATGCCTTGTAGCCCATACCCAATCGGCACAATCGCTAAAAATAAAATAATGAGTTTTTCAACTTCCGCATCCTGTGCAAAAGCCGCGGCAATATAAGGCGATGTTATCCACATGAGAAGGAAAACCGCTAATTGCGCCAGCAACACGAATTTAATCGTTAGCATATAGGCCTGCTTTACTCTATCGATACGCTCGGCACCAAAATTTTGACTAATTAAGGGAGGTAATGTCATAGAAAGAGACAACGGGATAATGTTAGCCAGTGATTCCAAGCGGTTTCCGACACCCCACGTTGCTACCGCAGCAGAGCCATATTGCGCAACAATCGCGGTCATCACGCCATTTGCCATTGGGGTAATCATGTTTGAACCCGCAGCAGGAATGCCGATCTTTAATACGCCTTTGCTTGCCTCGCCGAACTCAGCAGGCTTTAACAATCGAGGCAAAATCAACTTACGTTTCACAGCGAGTAAATACAGAATATAAAGGGTACTGAAAAACCATGCGATCATGGTCGCAACGGAAGCGCCTTGTATACCAAGTTCGGGGAAAGGCCCCCAACCGAAAATAAGCATGGGGTCGAGTAATGCATTAATAAAACCACCTACCGCCATAATAATACTCGGCGTAGTGGTATCGCCATTAGCGCGAAGAATACTGTTGCCTACCATGGGAATAGCAAGGAATACACTCGCGATGAACCACACGTTCATGTAGTCCTTAATATAAGGCATGTGTACCGCTTCAGCGCCCATCGCAGTAAAGATAGGTTCTAGAAAAATCCAGCCAATGAGGGCAATTAACCCACAAAGAATACCCGCAAGATTCAGCGCCCCGCTGCCAACAAGCCGCGCTTCGTCATGTTGCCCAGCGCCAAGCAAACGCGCCACCGTTGCCGATGTGCCTATCCCCAAACCAATATTCATACTGATTAAGGTAAAGGTAACAGGGAAAGTAAAACTGATACTGGCGAGCTGCTCCGTGCCGAGCAAACCAACAAAGAAGGTATCGACCAATCCAAAAGAAAGCAGCAAAATCATGCTGAGTACAACCGGAAGTGTCATCCTTTTCAGGGTGGGGCCAATAGGTCCATTTAAAAGATCATTTGTCTTGTTTTTATTCACAGAAAAATCTCTACAGCAGAAAACGTACCCGCCACACCTCACTCAGCAATACTGCTAAGGAAGGAGTCACAGAAGGGAACTTGGTGTTCAATTTAGAATTAGTGGTTGATAGCCTTAACAACGCTTAAAGGCATCAAACTATTCTAGAGTATATGCTTTCATAACTCTATGGCGTATCAATAATTAGAAACAAATTACAGCTATAGATACCCTATATAACTCCCATTCATAAATACGTCACAAGTCAATGAAATAGAACAAGTTCGTTTTCATAACAATTCACAGCTATTGCGGGATCAAATCAAAGGGTAAATTAACCTACCTGGACCGAGCTGATAATCCACACCTTTTTCAAAAATCAAGCCCTTCAGGATCTTTTTTAAAGCACAAAGAGAAAAAAACACACAAGGCAAAATCCACCTGTACACTTTTTAACCTTCACAGCCAAAAACCTTACCAGCAAACATGTAAGAGTTTGTTTAGTATCACTTTTTTAACTTTTTAAAAATAATCCCGGGTTTCAGCTTGACACCCGTTTTACTGGGCTTGAAGGGGTTATTAGAATTTCATTAACACATTTATCCACAGGTTCCGTGGATAACTATGAAAACCTCAGTAACTACGCGGCATCAAGCCGATGAGTGAAAATACGAGGTAAGCTTTTACTAACGCTTTGTGTCCGATAAGTTCGTTGCTCGGTTTATAGTACTGTATAAATAAACATGCCGCATTTTCTTTTATAGATCTATTTTTCATAAAAGTGTCATTAATATGCATTAGCTGAGAAGCGCATTAATCACAGCACTCAAGTATTGAAGTACATACTAAATATTCTCAATTAGAAAATGGAACGAATGGTTTTGCCATCGTTGAAGTGCATGATAGTGAATTCCGCTGTAAAAGTGATAAAAGCGCTCAAAAAACACTTTTAATGCTGCATTCTTAATCGAACAAACAATTATATTAAATTCTGTGTTGACAGATGCTCAGGTGATAATTAATATTCGCCTCCGTTGTGACAGAGAACACTCTCAAACAACGAAATGTTCTGTTCCCCCTTAGCTCAGTTGGTTAGAGCGACGGACTGTTAATCCGCAGGTCCCCCGTTCGAGTCGGGGAGGGGGAGCCAACAGAACATAAAAAGTGTCGCTTCCCCCTTAGCTCAGTTGGTTAGAGCGACGGACTGTTAATCCGCAGGTCCCCCGTTCGAGTCGGGGAGGGGGAGCCAACTTTTTAAAGGCTCATCTGCGTAGTATCTACTAACCTAA
>CAXRCC010000040.1:0-13797 GCA_964228975.1 Paraneptunicella sp.
TGCTCCTAAAGCGGCTGAAGCAGAAGAAGACGGCGAAGAAGCAGCTTCTGAGGAATAATCCTCTTGGCTGATATCCGCCTTATCGTGGGTCTGGGTAATCCAGGCCCCGAATATGAAAATACCCGACACAATGCCGGTGAATGGTTTCTAAACCAACTTGCCGACACCTATAACGCCCCGCTAAAACCAGAAACCAAATTCTTCGGTAAGACTGCACGTATCACGATTGCAGGCAAAGATATTCGTTTGCTTTACCCTACCACTTTCATGAATAAAAGTGGTCAAGCGGTTGCAGCACTTGCTAACTTCTACCGAATTGAACCAGAACAAATACTAGTAGCGTTTGACGAGCTGGATTTACCTCCCGGCGTAGCAAAATACAAAGTGGGCGGCAGCTCAAGTCAAAATGGCGTGCGTGACATTGTGGCAAAAATGGGTAACAACAAGAATTTTTTACGTTTGCGTATAGGCATTGGTCATCCAGGGCACAAAAGCCGTGTTACTGGCCATGTGTTAGGTAAGCCTCCAGCAGATGAAAAAGCAGCAATTGAAAGCGCCATTGATGAAGCGGTTCGCTGTACAGAAATTCTGCTTAAAGAAGACTTAAAGCAAGCGCAAAACAGGTTACACTCGCATAAAGCGTAGCCTACATCAGTGATTACTTTTCCAGACAAGGATCCATACCATGGGTTTTAAATGCGGTATTGTTGGCCTACCAAACGTAGGTAAATCAACACTTTTCAATGCATTAACAAAAGCAGGTATTGAAGCGGCGAACTTCCCCTTCTGTACTATCGAGCCAAACACTGGTGTAGTACCTGTACCAGACCTTCGTTTGGACAAGCTAGCTGAGATTGTAAACCCTCAGCGCGTAATACCAACAACAATGGAATTCGTAGACATTGCTGGCTTGGTTGAAGGTGCATCAAAAGGTGAAGGTCTTGGTAACAAGTTCTTAGCAAACATCCGCGAGACAGACGCTATTGGTCACGTAGTTCGCTGCTTTGACGATGAAAACATTGTTCACGTTGCCGGTCGCGTTAGCCCGAAAGATGACATTGACGTTATTAACACTGAGCTTGCACTAGCTGACCTTGAAACAACAGAAAAAGCGCTTCACCGTGTAGCAAAACGTGCTAAAGGTGGTGACGCAGATGCCAAGTACGAAATGAAAGTACTTGAAAAAATTAAGCCTCACCTTGATGAAGGCTTATTGCTTCGTTCTCTAGAGCTTTCAAAAGAAGAGCTTGCTGCCATTAGCTACATGAACATGCTTACGCTTAAGCCGACAATGTATGTAGCAAACGTTAACGAAGACGGTTTCGAAAACAACCCTTATCTTGACCAAGTACGTGAAATTGCAGCTGGCGAAAACGCAACGGTAGTTGCAGTATGTGCCGCTATTGAAGCGGACATTGCTGAGCTTGAAGATGACGAGCGTGAAGAATTCATGCAGGACATGGGCTTAGAAGAACCAGGTCTTAACCGCGTTATCCGCGCTGGCTACAGCCTACTTACACTGCAAACTTATTTCACCGCTGGTGTTAAAGAAGTACGTGCGTGGACGTTCCCTGAAGGTTCAACTGCGCCGCAAGCCGCAGGTAAAATTCACACCGACTTTGAAAAAGGCTTTATTCGCGCCGAAATCGTAAGCTACGACCACTACGTTGAGTTTAACGGTGAACAAGGTGCTAAGGATGCAGGCAAATGGCGTCTAGAAGGTAAAGACTACATCGTTAAAGACGGTGACGTTATTCACTTCCGCTTCAACGTTTAGCACACCTTTGTTAGTTGCCAAGATGGCTTTATTACAGCCGTCTTGGCCTCTCACCGCCAACTGATAACATCACTCAATAAACCTCTTGAATTCCCCCCGCCCCCACTGCTACATAAAGAAATTCAACTTCATTTAGTTATTGCATCAAGCCATTTTTATTTTGCCCAAAAATCTAACTTCCTTTTAGTTATTGATTGCCTGAATACTTTTCCCAAAGAGATAGCTGGTCTGTGTAGTTAACTATGGTGGTTTACCCCTATAGAGCCAATACACCTTTTTGTTGATTCTGTCTGTGTAAAAAGCGAGCGCATTTTAATTACACACTGTGTAGATAAAACCGTTCGCACTCACGTTTGAAGGAATTAATAATGAAAAAAAGAAGCCTTGTTTGTGCTGCTGTTGCGGCTGCACTGCCACTATTAGCGGGTGCAACCCAGCATATCCATGCCCCTCTAGATACATCAGACCACAGAATTGGAAACATTTCACTGGTTGACAATTACAGTAAATCTGCAGCGAATGTTGCAATGCAAAACTCTCTTAGTGAACTTACCAGCGCGTTCTCTAACGCCACAGTACGCACAACTAACGGGAATTTAGACACCGCATTTGGTCTTGCCATTGACGTTGCGGGTTCATCACCAGAGATGATGGGACTAGATTTTATAAGTCAGTACGCATCACTCCTAGGTGGTCTTACAGCCAACGACTTTGTCTTTAATCCATTTCGCAGCAAGCAGGCGCTAGGCGGAAATTTAGTACGCTTCGATCAAGTGATAAACGGCGTAAAAATTAAAGATCGCGGATTGGGTTTACTTATCGATGATGCCCAAGTTGTACGTGCAGTATTCGTTGACACCGTCAGCGATGCTGAGTTGTCTAACAACGTTAGCTTGTCTGCGCAAAATGCAGTAAGTGTTGCTGAAAACGATATTGCGAAACATGCCAAAGTACTCCCCACAGAAGCACTTGAAGTGCTAACACCCGCATTTACGCAAATCGAAAAAGCACTTGGTGTTTTCTCAAAACCAATTCCCCAAAAAATTGTCGTGCAAGACAATGATCAGTTAAAGCTTGCATGGCGCTTTTTCTTTTATTCAACAAACCCATTTGGCGTATTTGAATACACTGTAGATGCGCAAACGGGTGATATTTTAGCGCGCACAGACCGCGTGAAAACCATTCTTCCAGTAAACCCCGTAACCGATACAGGCATTGTTCAACCTACTGCAGACTATTTTCCGACGTTTCCGCCCATTACTGCATCTATGCAGGGCGATTGTCTTATCGAAGATGAGAACGGTGGCTTCACTGGCAAACCTAAAGGAATGGAGCGAATTAACCTTCGCAAGTTCAACGACTCCAATTTTGTCACGGGTGTTGAAGGACTTCTAACAGGTAAGCATGCATTAATTGAAAGTGCGTTATTAACTAAAGGGCCATTTGCGCAAGCAGCAGCGGGTACCTACCATTTCAGTGAAGATGCTGCGATTGAAGCACGTCCGAAAGAAAATGATCACGTAACGCCATCACCTGCTCATCACATCGACGGTATTAGTCAATTTATCTACATTACAACGCTACTAGAGTACCTAGATTACATGCATAAAGATGGCGACAGTGTTCATAGTCGCGGCGTGGGTGAAGGTTCTTTCCCAAATAGCTACCCTAACGAAGCTGTTCCACTTGTTGGTGTGGTTCATATACCAAACGTATTAGATGCTCCAGATAACCCAGCTGATCCAGAGTTTTTGGCTAAGTTGTTGGGTCTTGATAATGCCTTTGCTGTGCCACTATCTCAAGAAATTGCGGGTGAAGAAGTGGTAGTTAACCCAACAGCATACGGACATGGTTACCTATTCAACAACTTAGCAATGGACTTCTCGGTACCTATTCACGAAGGCACGCATGCGACGATCACACCAATTGCAGGATTCGAAGGTGAACCGGAAGGTGGCGCACTTAATGAAGGGCAAGCAGATTTATGGGCATATACGATTGGTGAAACACCAGATTTAGGTACCTATCCTGTAAACTCGTGTGACCTTAGAAAAGTATTAAGAGAACGTGGGACAGATCCAGACTCATTTGAGTTTATCCGCTCTGCACAAAGCCAAATTCGCTACTCACAGTTGGGTACTCGTGACAACGCTTTCCAAGTTCACCGTGACGGCGAGATCTACGCTGGTGCCATGTGGGACTTACGTGAATTCATGGTTGCCATGCTACCTGACAACCAGTTTAAGCGTCCCAATAAAGTTACCGGTGATCCGACCGACCCAGCCAGTCTGGGTAAAGAGACCTGGGAACGCATATTTTTAGGTTCAATGTATGTGTTAGGAATTACCGCACCTGATACATTTGTTAAAGCGCGAGACGCGGTCATGATAGCAGACGCGGCACTTTACCCAACGGACCCACTTGATCTTACAGCGCCGGGTAAACACCACGCACTTATTGAGCGCGTTTTTGCTGCGCGTGAATTAGGGGTTAACGCAAAAGCACCATCAGGCGGTCGTCAGACGATTTCAACAGCGGTAAGTAATTTCACTGCTAATCAGGAACAACCAGCAACGCCTTCAACAGTAGATGCGTTCATTGTCTCTGAAAAAGCAATCGAAATAACGTGGGATACCGTGCCTGGCGCACTGGGATACCAAGTGCTTAAGCGCAGAAAAGGCAGTAGTGCACGCCTTTTCACTGGCGTGCCTAACCGTGAGTACTTTGATGGTGACGTTACCTTCGACGGCTTTACGCACGTTGATTTTGTAATTGGTGGCACTTCGTATTTAGACAAAGGTCAAGGCTTCGGTCGTGGAGCAGGACAAGGCATTGATTCTTTTGACTACGAATATGTGGTGCGAAGCATTGCGCAAAATGACACAAAACAAGTAGGGTTCTCTGCAATGTCTGGCATTGCATCAACGGGGTTGAATGCGTTAGACGTTAGCGACAGAGTTGACTACAAAATTGGTAACGTAAGCTTTAACAACAACGTCTTCGCTGTTGATCTTGCACTAGTGAACAAAAGCGATGAGCGTATCTACGGCCCTATCGATTTTGACATCACTCACATTAGTAACAAAAATATTACCGTAACAAACGCTGACAACGACGGTTCGGGGCAACAGGGTGACATCGCGCGTTTTCGTTTTGATCAATCACTCGATGCAGACCGCCTTTCAAAATTACGTCATCTTAAATTTAATAACCCCGAAGGTAAGCTATTTACGTTCGAAGCAAGGGTTAGTGGTTTTGAAGCAGGTGCCTCTTCTCGAGGAATTGGCGAAACCGCAACAAATGACGTTTCTCCACCGAAAGAACAGTCGGTGGTTTACCACAACGTAGAGGAACATACTGGTATCATCCTAATTGGTGCTGCAGACGAGTCACTCGTCAATGGCGTAGATTACGTTGATATTCCATTCGTTGCATTACCAAGCGCAACAAGTGTTATCGCAACCTTGAGCGCTGACGTAGAGGTAGTTGCGGTACCAGATCTCGACTTTGAATTACTCGATGAAGACGGGAATATAATGGCAACGTCCGGAAACCTTGGCTCTAATGAGCAAGTAGGCGGCGGTGTAGTACCGGGTAAAACATATCGTGCGCGAGTTAACGGCTGGGCGAATGGACCAACATCATATCGTGTTGTTATCGACCAACTGGTAAGCGATATAAATGATTCGAATGTAGATGAGAATGGACAATCAACAGTAGGAACCGTGCGTTTCGAGTTTAATCCACTCACACAAAAATTAACGTCTTTACCATTATAACGATGTTTGATAAACGTCCTCTGCACAATGTGTAGGGGGCGAATCCCTCGATTTACACTCTGCATAAAACAAATTGCGTTTCAGCTTGATAAGATATTATGAAAGATGTTGATATAGCGTTTTAAACTTCTTCTCATGATTAACTTATGAACCGAACTTTTACTTGCTCGCCATCATACAGCTTCGCACAAACACACCTGAAAAACGTTCGGTGTTTAAATAGAAACGTTAGCGTAATTATTACTTCCTTGCTGCTCTTCATTTTTGGGGTAACGTCCGTACATGCCGATAATAACCAAAGCGAAGTTTATGAAAAGCCTATCAATAACAATAATGCACCGTGGTTTGAGGTAGCAAAAAGGAATACCTTAACCTTTGAAACTTCTTATGGTGATGTAGTTATAGCGCTTCACCCTACCCTTGCACCTACCCATGTTGCGAGATTTAAAGCACTCGTAAATGCCGGTTTCTACGATAATCAAAGTTTCTATCGCGTTATAGATGGGTTTGTGGCCCAAGCTGGCAGTAATGACGGCCATGATAAAAGTAAATTCGATGCGCAGTTACTTTCACCACTAAACGCTGAGTTTACGCAACCTCTTTCAAGTAATGCTCAAGTTATTGAAGACAACGACATGTTTGCTCCTAAAACAGGTTTTGTTGATGGCTTTCCAGTGGGCATAGATGAACAGAAAAAAGAAATGTGGGGTTTACACTGTCCTGGCGTAGTGGCTTTTGCTAGAAATAGTGAGAAAGATACGGCAAGTACTGAGTTTTACATTGTTATAGGGCAAGCACCGCGGCACCTAGACAGAAACATGTCGGTGGTAGGCAGAGTAGTTGAAGGTATGCAAATACTGCAAAAGCTTCCTCGAGGAGACTTATCACAAGGTGGCGTGCTTAAAAATATAACCAATAACAGCAAAATTAAACGTGCTTATGTACACAATGAAAACAATACGCCGTATTTTATTCAAACTGCCCACCATGAAGAATTTAAAAAACGTATTCAAACGGGCAAACACTTAGATAACCCATTTTTTCATGACAATAGTTATGGCCCAAGACCCATAGACGTTTGTTATTACCAAACAAAATCAGGTACTTCAGCGTGGTAGCTTAACAACGTAATTTTACCCAAGTTGTTCAATTTCACTGCTTTTTGTGCGTTATTCATACCCTAACGCACACTTAATGAGCATTTAGAAAAAGTTAGCAAAAAAGGGGTTGACGGTTGCCAGTCATATACGCATAATACGCGCCACTTCCTGAGAGGGAAGAGAAACAAAGAGGCTACGTAGCTCAGTTGGTTAGAGCACATCACTCATAATGATGGGGTCGCAAGTTCGAATCTCGCCGTAGCCACCAATTCTCTGTTATCTCTTAGGAAAGTCTAGCTGCGCGGAAGTGGTGGAATTGGTAGACACGCTGGATTTAGGTTCCAGTGCTTCACGGCGTGAGAGTTCAAGTCTCTCCTTCCGCACCACAACTGGGGTATAGCCAAGTTGGTAAGGCAGCGGGTTTTGATCCCGCCATTCATAGGTTCGAGTCCTGTTACCCCAGCCATTCTTTTTTGAATGACTATTATAGCTAGCGTCTACGCGGAAGTGGTGGAATTGGTAGACACGCTGGATTTAGGTTCCAGTGCTTCACGGCGTGAGAGTTCAAGTCTCTCCTTCCGCACCATCGTTTATTCTTAGTACAATCCCTGTACAACCTCTCTTTTATTTCACAAAAATACATGCAAAAAGCAGTAATCTTGCTTTGTTTTTCTCTCGACTCTTAAATTTACTGGCTGTATACTACCGCGTCTTTTTTTAACCAACGTGATTATCAACGTTGAACCATGACCGCCGAACGCGTCGACATCGATAAGGTGAATACGTCGCTGATGGTGGTTTGAAATTAAGCGTCATAATAGACGTACAGTTGAGGTAACAGAATGCAAGTTTCAGTCGAGACGACCCAGGGTTTAGAACGCCGTCTTACGATTACTGTGCCTGCTGAGTCAGTTGATTCTGCAGTTAAAGCACGCCTACAACAACTAGCGAAAACACAACGCATCAACGGTTTCCGCCCTGGTAAAGTGCCAGTAAACGTAATCAAAAAGCGCTTCGGTCAAGCAGTTCGTCAAGAAGTATCTGGCGACGTGATGCAACAAAATTTCTATCAGGCGATCATCCAAGAGAAAATCACGCCTGCAGGTATGCCATCTTTTGAATTGTCGAATGACAAAGACGGTGAAGATTTCGTATTTGTTGCGTCTTTCGAAGTTTACCCAGAAGTCGAAGTTAAAGGCGTTGACGACATTGAAATCGAAAAGCCTGTAGTTGAGATCACTGATGAAGATCTTGCTAACATGATGGAAACACTCCAAAAGCAGCATGCTGAGTGGAAAGAAGTGCGCCGTAAGGCGAAGAAAGATGACCGCGTAATCATCGACTTCGTTGGTACTATCGATGGCGAAGAGTTCGAAGGCGGAAAAGCTGAAGATTTCACACTAGAGCTTGGTAAGGGCCGAATGATTCCTGGCTTCGAGAAGCCTCTAGTAGGTGCGAAGAAAGGCGAAGACGTAACTGTCGAAGTAACCTTCCCGGAAGACTACCACGCGGAAAACCTAAAAGGTAAAGACGCTGTTTTCCAAGTGGCTGTTAAGAAAGTTGAAGGCCAGAAACTACCAGATGTTGACGAAGAATTCGCTACACTATTTGGTGTTGAAGAAGGCGGTGTAGAAGCGCTTCACGCTGAAGTTCGCAAAAACATGCAGCGCGAACTAGACCAAACGCTTAAGGCTCAGGTCAAAGAAGACGTTATTGCTAAACTAATTGAGAAAAACGAATTCGATATCCCTCAAGCGCTTATCGATCAAGAAGTTAATGCACTACGTGAGCAAGCTAAACAGCGCTTTGGCGCACAAGCTGGTGGTCAAGAGATGCCAGAGCTGCCTGCTGACTTGTTCACAGACAATGCTAAGCGTCGCGTAAGCATTGGTCTTCTTCTTGGTGAAATCATCAAGACAGCAGAACTAAAAGCTGATGAAGATAAAGTCAAAGAGTTGATTGAGTCTGCAGCTTCTGCATACGAAGATCCTCAAGAAGTGATTGACTACTACAACAACAACCAAGAGCTTATGCAGCAAATGCAAAACGTTGCACTTGAAGAACAAGCTATTGATTGGGTACTAGAGAACGCGAAGACATCAGACGTAACTAAGGCGTTTGATGACGTAATGAACAAACAAGCGTAAATTTTGTTTGTATAATTGACTTCACTAGTCACCTACTGATTAAATGCTCGGACTCGTCCGAGCATTTTGGTTTTTAACGCACAGAATTCAAGGTAGCTATGATAAATCCACCTAATGATCCAATGAATGCACTTGTTCCTATGGTTGTTGAGCAAACTTCTAAAGGGGAACGCTCTTACGACATCTATTCTCGACTCCTAAAAGAGAACGTTATTTTCTTGGTAGGTCAGGTCGAAGATCACATGGCAAATTTAATTGTTGCGCAAATGTTGTTCTTGGAAGCGGAAAATCCGGATAAAGATATCTTCTTGTACATCAATTCACCGGGTGGTTCGGTAACGGCTGGTATGGCGATTTACGATACTATGCAGTTTATAAAACCAGACGTTAGTACCGTTTGTATTGGTCAAGCGGCCAGCATGGGGGCATTTTTGCTTTCAGGCGGTGCAGAAGGCAAACGCTATTGCTTACCCAATTCGCGCGTGATGATTCATCAACCACTAGGTGGTTTCCAAGGTCAGGCGTCGGATTTTGAAATTCATGCAAAAGAAATCCTGTCTATTAAAGAGAAGCTTAATAGATTGATGGCAAAGCACACTGGTCAAGATTATGAGACAGTGGCGCGTGATACAGACAGAGATAACTTTTTAAGTGCGGTTGAAGCGAAGGAATACGGTTTGATCGATCAAGTGATTGAAAATCGATCTGACGCGGCCGCAACTAAGTAGTATAGTTATAAGACCTGAACACGATTTTATTCTTTGTTGTGTGTTCAGGAACGCTAGAGGCAATAAATAATGAGTGATAAACAGAACGGTGATGGCGATAACAAGCTTCTGTATTGTTCTTTTTGTGGCAAAAGCCAACACGAAGTCAGAAAGCTAATCGCGGGCCCTTCAGTCTTTATTTGTGATGAGTGCGTTGAGCTATGTAACGACATCATCCGGGAAGAAATCAAAGAGATTGCTCCGAAACAAAAGCAGGACGCTTTACCCAAGCCCCATGAAATCCACGAGCACTTGAACGACTACGTTATCGGTCAAGAGCATGCGAAGAAAGTCCTGTCTGTGGCGGTGTATAACCATTACAAGCGCTTGCGCAATGGCGATACCCACGACGGCGTAGAACTAGGCAAAAGTAACATTTTGCTTATAGGTCCAACCGGTAGTGGTAAGACGTTGTTGGCAGAAACGTTAGCGCGCTTGCTTGACGTGCCATTCACTATGGCTGACGCGACGACGCTGACAGAAGCGGGTTATGTGTGTGAAGATGTTGAAAACATCATTCAGATATTATTGCAAAAATGCGATTATGACGTAGAAAAAGCCCAGCGCGGTATTGTGTATATCGATGAGATCGACAAAATTTCGCGTAAATCAGACAACCCATCGATCACGCGTGACGTTTCTGGTGAGGGTGTGCAACAAGCGCTATTGAAACTTATTGAAGGTACGGTTGCATCGGTCCCACCGCAAGGTGGACGCAAGCATCCTCAACAAGAGTTTTTGCAAGTTGATACCTCTAAAATCTTGTTCATCTGTGGCGGTGCGTTCGCAGGACTAGACAAGGTCATTGAGCAACGTGCCCAAAAAGGTACGGGCATTGGCTTTGGTGCGGAAGTTAAATCGGCTGACAACAAAAAACAACTGAGCGAATTGTTTAAACAAGTCGAACCAGAAGATTTGGTTAAATATGGCCTTATTCCTGAGTTTATTGGCCGACTACCTGTTGTAACAAGCTTGGAAGAGTTAAGCGAAGAAGCCTTAATCCAAATTCTTCGCGAGCCAAAGAATGCGATTACTAAACAGTATGCTGCGCTTTTTGCTATAGAAGAAACAGAACTCGAGTTCAGAGACGATGCGCTCCACGCTATTGCGAAAAAGGCGATGGATCGCAAGACTGGTGCTCGTGGACTGCGTTCTATCGTCGAAGCGGTGTTGTTGGATACCATGTATGACTTACCGTCAACCGAAGACGTAAGTAAAGTGGTCATTGATGAGACCGTAATCAAAGGGGAGTCCAACCCCATATTGATTTATGACAGTGCAGACAAAAAAGCTGCATCGGAATAACGTATAAAAGGCCCAATCGGGCCTTTTTTGATTCTGCCTTTATTATTGCATCTGTGATGCTTTTTCTTTCCTAAACCCTTGCGAAAGCGTGAAAAAACAATATTGTTATGGTAATGCTGTAGCGCGGTAGCATGTAGGCGACTTGGCTATATTCTAATTAAGCGCCGCTAGCACGTAGAAATAATCGCCGAATTGGATAGAGTGAGTGACAAAAAACGATAACAAAGGCATTCACTAATTGAACTTTGTCTCCGTATCCCCATATAACAATTAATCAGTAATAAATAGAGTACACGTATGACAGTTGAGCGTGAAAATCGCATAGAAATTCCGGTGTTGGCCTTACGAGATGTGGTGGTTTATCCTCACATGGTCATCCCATTGTTTGTCGGTCGTGAAAAATCGATTCGTTGCCTTGAAGCTGCAATGGACAATGATAAACAAATTTTCCTTGTGGCACAGAAAGACGCAAGTGTAGATGAGCCTAGCAGCGAAGATATCTATAGCGTCGGTACCATTGCCACTATCTTACAGCTCCTCAAATTACCTGACGGGACAGTCAAAGTCTTAGTAGAAGGCAATGTGCGTGGCGAAATTGATACCTTGTCTCAACTCGACCCCTATTTTGTCGCGAGTGTAGATAAGACGGCAGACGAAGAATTACCAGAAAATGAACATGAGGTATTGATTCGTTCTTCGGTCTCTCAGTTTGAGGGATACGTCAAGCTCAACAAAAAGATTCCACCCGAGGTTTTGACATCGTTAAATGGAATTGAGGATGCCGCTCGCTTGGCTGATACCATGGCGGCGCATATGCCGTTGAAACTGGCAGAAAAGCAGAAAGTGTTGGAAATGAAAGGCGTGAACGAGCGTCTCGAGTCCTTGATGGCGTTGATGGAAGGCGAGATCGATTTACTGCAAGTTGAGAAAAAAATCCGCACGCGCGTCAAAAAACAAATGGAAAAAAGCCAGCGAGAATACTATTTGAATGAGCAAATGAAAGCGATTCAAAAAGAGCTGGGCGAGTTGGATGAAGCTCCTGACGAATTTGAAGCACTGACTAAGAAGATAGACGGTGCGAAGATGCCAAAAGAAGCCGAAGAAAAAGCTAAGGCTGAATTGCAAAAGCTTAAGATGATGTCACCGATGTCCGCCGAAGCGACAGTGGTGAGAAGCTATATTGACTGGTTGACCAATGTACCTTGGACTAAGCGCAGCGTAGTGAAAAAAGATTTGGCGCGCGCCGAAGATGTACTCAATGCCGACCACTATGGTTTGGACAAAGTAAAAGAACGCATTGTTGAATACTTAGCTGTCCAGCAACGAGTGAAAAAACTCAAAGGACCTATCTTGTGTCTTGTAGGACCGCCGGGCGTGGGTAAAACATCTCTGGGACAGTCTATTGCGAAGGCGACAGGACGCAAGTATGTTCGCATGGCATTAGGTGGCGTGAGAGATGAAGCTGAGATCCGTGGTCACAGAAGAACCTATATCGGGTCAATGCCAGGAAAGCTGATTCAGAAGATGGCAAAAGTGGAAGTGAAGAATCCACTTTTCTTGCTAGATGAAATCGATAAGATGTCATCAGATATGCGGGGAGACCCCGCGTCTGCGCTGCTTGAAGTTCTCGATCCAGAACAAAACAGCAGCTTCAGTGACCACTATTTAGAAGTGGATTACGATTTATCTGATGTAATGTTTGTGGCGACATCCAATAGCATGAACATGCCTGAGCCTTTGATGGATCGTATGGAAATCATTCGTTTGTCTGGTTACACCGAAGACGAAAAGCTGAATATTGCTCAGCGCCATTTGATTTCAAAACAAATGGAACGCAACGGCTTGAAGAACAATGAATTGACGATTGAGGAATCGGCAATTGTCGGTGTCATTCGCTACTACACAAGAGAAGCCGGTGTTCGTGGCTTGGAACGCGAAATCTCCAAAATTTGTCGCAAAGCGGTAAAACATATCCTGCTTAGCAAAGACAAGTCACCTGTCGTTGTGAATCAAGACAATTTGAATGACTTCCTTGGTGTTCAGCGCTTTGACTATGGAAAAGCGGACAAAGACAACCAAATTGGTCAAGTCACTGGATTGGCGTGGACACAAGTGGGTGGGGATCTCTTAACTATTGAGACGACGTCAGTACCGGGCAAGGGTAAAACGACCTTTACGGGGTCCCTTGGCGACGTCATGCAAGAGTCTATTCAAACCGCCATGACAGTGGTGAGAAGCCGAACTGAAAAGCTGAGAATAAACCAAGACTTCTATGAGAAACGTGATATCCACGTCCATGTTCCAGAAGGCGCAACGCCCAAAGATGGGCCGAGTGCGGGCATAGGTATGTGCACGGCATTGGTTTCATCGTTAACTGGCAATCCGGTTAAATGTGACGTGGCAATGACAGGTGAAATTACACTGAGAGGAGAAGTCCTCGCCATTGGTGGATTAAAAGAGAAGCTTCTGGCGGCGCATCGAGGCGGCATCAAAACCGTGGTCATTCCGAAAGACAACGAGCGTGATTTGGAAGAAATTCCAGACAATGTAAAACAAGATTTATCCATTCATCCGGTTAAGTGGATTGACGAGGTATTGGATATTGCTTTACAAGAGCCCGTTGAAAGTTTCACCGTGTCGAACACACATTAATCAATCCTACTGTGCTGCAAGCCTTTTATATTGGGGCTTGTAGCCTATTTTTTAGGATAATTGTTTAAAAATTGTTCATCTGTGTTTATAAAAGTGATTTTTTTTAATTTTAGGGCTTCCAAGTCCCAGAAGTTGTGATACCTTTACTTAGTACTCGCTTGAAGCCTTGTCACTAAAGGGATAGCAGCGATTCACTTAAAGTTAAAAAATTGTAACACAGTGCTTGATGTTAACATTCAAGCTTGTTATAAAGTTTGAGTAATCAAAAAC
>CAXRCC010000041.1:0-7038 GCA_964228975.1 Paraneptunicella sp.
AAAGAAACCAATGAGCAAATATTTGCATTACTGGAAAAGCTATGGAAAAAGTTAACAAAGCGCTGCAATGCGTCTTTATCTTCTTAATCCGACTCTACCAAAAACTGCTTTCCCCTTTGCTCGGGAATAATTGTCGTTTCCAACCAACTTGCTCTAACTATGCAATTCAAGCAATTAAATTGCATGGTGTGCTTAAAGGGACTTGGTTAAGTTTAAAACGCATATTAAAATGCCACCCTTTGCATGAAGGCGGAGAAGATCCTGTTCCGCTGAACTCATCTTGTAATCATTCACATAAAAGAAAGTAACTATGGAATCTCAACGCAGTCTCTTTGCCATCGGGCTATTGGTTGTCAGTTTCTTGCTATGGCAAGAGTGGCAAAAAGATTATGGTCCCCAACCCGCTCCACAAGCACAGGTTGAACAAACTACATCCTCTCACAACGACGCTAACGCAGATGTTCCCATGTCGACCGACACAACGGGTTCCTTGCCAAGCGCTGTTGTTGCGGCTGAAGACAAAGTTATTACAGTTTCAACTGATACGTTACTTGTGAAGATCAATACACAAGGTGGCGACGTTGTCAGTGCAAAATTGAAAAAGTATCCACTTGAACAAGGCTCTGAAGAACCGATGACGATTTTGAATGAGCAAAATGCGCTTCTTCACATCGCTCAAAGTGGTTTGATTGGTCGAGATGGTCCTGATGAAACGGTGTCTGGTCGCCCGATTTATCATGTATCGGATACCACTTTTACAATGCAGGAAAACGAGGACACATTAGTTGTGCCTCTTACTTGGCAGTCCAACACTGGCGTTTCCGTTACAAAAACATTTACTTTCTCGCGCAATGATCATGCTGTTGAGGTTGAGTACACCGTTAATAACGCTTCAAGCAAAGCCATTGCAATGCAGCAATATGCTCAGCTTAAGCAAACGATGGTAGGTCCAGAAGGCAGTATGTTTATGCCAACTTACCGCGGTGGTGCATATGCAACAGAAGATGATCGTTATACTAAGTACGAATTTTCTGACATCGTTGACGAAAACTTAAAAGAAACAACCAAAGCTGGCTGGGTTGCAATGCTACAACATTATTTTGTTGCCGCTTGGGTTCCGCCGCAAGATGAAGTCAACCAACTCTATTCTCGTTCTTTAAACGACACCTACGCAACAATTGGTTTCACAGGCGAAATGGTAACCATTCCTGCGAGTGAAACTGGCACATTAAAATCAGTCCTTTATGTTGGTCCTAAAGATCAAGACAAACTTGCTTCTCTCGCCGATAGTTTAGATCTTACTGTCGACTACGGCTTCCTTTGGTGGCTAGCTCAGCCTCTATTTGGACTACTTAGCATCATTCAAAGCTTTGTTATCAACTGGGGTGTAACTATCATCATCATCACAATTATTGTGAAAGGTGCAATGTACCCACTGACCAAAGCTCAGTACGAATCCATGGCAAAACTACGCGCACTACAACCTAAAATGCAGGCGTTAAAAGACCGATACGGCGATGACAGACAAAAGATGTCTCAGGGCATGATGGAACTTTATCGCAAAGAAAAAGTGAATCCTATGGGCGGCTGTTTCCCACTGTTATTGCAAATGCCAATCTTCTTAGCATTGTACTGGGTACTATTGGAAAGCGTAGAGTTACGACACGCAGACTTCATCTTCTGGATCACTGACCTTTCAGTAAAAGACCCTTACTTTGTGCTTCCAGTATTAACTGGCGCAAGTATGTACCTATTGCAAAAGCTTCAGCCAATGACAATTCAAGATCCAATGCAGCAGAAAATCATGCAATACATGCCAGTATTCATGAGTATTTTCTTCTTATGGTTCCCAGCTGGATTAGTTCTATACTGGTTGATCAGTAACGTCATTACGCTAGTTCAAGCGAAGATGATCTATAGCGCAATGGATAAAAAAGGCCTAAAAGCCAAATAAACAATAAGAATTAATTCTGAGGAATAAACATTATGCCTTCATTCGATATTGTTTCTGAGATCGAATTGCCAGAGCTACAAAACGCCGTTGATAATGCGAACCGCGAAATGGAAACTCGTTTCGATTTTCGAGGTGTCGAAGCAACTTTTGAACGCAACGAAAATGTAGTCAACATGGTTGCTGAAGCTGACTTTCAACTACGCCAAATGCAAGATATTTTACGCAGTAAATGTGTAAAGCGTAACGTCGATACGTCCTCTATGGATCTCGGTAGCATTGAGCACAGTGGTAAAACGTTCAAACAGGCAATTACCTTCAAACAAGGTATTGAGCAACCTGTCGCTAAGAAAATTATCAAGGCGATTAAGGATGCTAAACTGAAAGTGCAAGCGCAAATTCAAGGTGAACAAGTACGTGTTACTGGTAAGAAGCGCGATGACTTACAAGAATGTATTGCACTGATTAAATCAGAAGACTTCGGTCAACCATTCCAGTTTGAAAACTTCAGAGACTAACCCATGAGTTAGTCGCAACAACGAGTCGAGGTGCGGCAATGAATCATCAATCATTAGATACAATTGCCGCACAAGCGACGGCTCCCGGAAAAGCAGGTGTTGGTATCATCCGTATTTCCGGCCCCCATACCAGCAAAGTCGCTGAAGCGTTATTAGGGTATCTACCTGAACCTCGCAAAGCTGATTACACCAATTTTCACGATACTCACGGCAATGTTGTCGACTCGGGTATTGCCCTCTACTTTAAAGCTCCGCACTCTTTCACGGGCGAAGATGTACTTGAGCTTCAAGGTCATGGCGGCCCCATCATTTTGGATATGCTGCTAAAAGAAATCCTAAAAGTAGCCAATGTTCGCGTTGCCAACCCTGGTGAATTCAGCGAAAGAGCCTTTCTAAATGACAAGATGGACTTAGCCCAAGCTGAAGCAATTTCAGATTTGATCAATGCCAACTCAGAACAAGCGGCTAAAAGTGCGCTACTTTCTATGCAGGGTGAATTTTCAAGACACATACATGATTTGGTTGAGCAAATCACGCATTTACGTATGTATGTTGAAGCCGCTATCGACTTTCCTGAAGAAGAAATCGATTTTCTTTCTGACAACAAAATCATTGTTGATCTGGAAACCATCGTATCTCAGCTTGAAAGTACACTCTCTCAAGCCAAACAAGGCTCATTGCTACAAGAAGGCATGCACGTCGTTATTGCGGGTAAGCCTAATGCCGGTAAGTCCAGTTTACTTAATGCACTAGCAGGTTATGAAGCTGCGATCGTAACAGATATAGAAGGCACAACACGCGATGTACTCAAAGAGCATATTCACATTGATGGTATGCCTCTTCATATTATCGATACAGCAGGACTACGCGAAAGCCCTGATAAAGTGGAACAAATCGGTATTGAACGCGCCTGGCAAGAGATTCAATCCGCGGATTTGCTTTTATTCATTCAGGACAGTACCTCCACCACAATCACAGATAAGATAGAATTTCCTTTCATTGAACAGGCTAACACTTCAGAGCTGCCCCCAATGACGGTTATTCGCAATAAAGCGGATATCTCAAATGAATCCGTCAACATCTCCTCTCATGACGGACACACCGTTATTACCCTTTCAGCTAAAGAGCAACACGGCGTAGACCTACTGAAAGATCATTTAAAAGAAAAAATGGGGTTCACAGGAGGCACGGAAGGCCAATTCATGGCAAGACGCCGTCATTTAGACGCACTGCAACGCGCTCAGTCTCATGTTCTTGGCGGACAAGAGCAATTGCTTTCATCGATGGCCGGAGAGCTACTCGCAGAGGAACTTAGATTGGCTCAACAAGATCTTTCTGAAATTACCGGGGAATTTACTTCTGACGACCTGCTTGGACGAATATTCACTTCTTTTTGCATAGGGAAATAACCCTAAAAATCACGACTAGTTCACAAAAATGCCTTCTCAAAGTTTTTACGAACATTAAATTTGTAAAAATTTAGTAACATCCTTTGCGAGCATGGCATAACAAGCTGTTTTGAATAGACAATTTTCGATCACTACAAACTATTGCAATAAGCTTATTGTGCCCTTCTTCGCTTTTTAACAAACTCGCTATTTGTCTTACTTTTTAAGTTATTATTATAAATTTCAATAAGTTAAAATTAAATCTAATAACAATATCTTACTACTTCCATAAAACTGTCATACAAGAAGCCACTAGCCAACAGTGACAAGGAAATATTTTTCACATTTGCAACTAAGATTCGAACCAAATTGCAAATACTTTAATTTAACGCCCTTTTTTTTAACCGTTATTCGCTCCAATTCGTAAACTTATAGTTACACTTGATGACTATTTTAACCACTTTTTAACATCACAAAATCCATGATCTTTTAAAATCATAAGCTAAATATTATGTTTAAATTACCTTTTCTAATGTGTATTAATTCAGACACTTTACCAATATGACAACAAGACTCTTTTTTATCCTTTCCCTTACAATAGGTAAGGTATTTATTTTAATCAATGAAATGCTATTCGACTCATTTCATCCACGCATTCATCAATAGTTAATTTTAAAGCATTAAATTCAGCTCTAATTATCATCCCTTCAAGAAAAGTCATCATCAATTCCGCCTTATTATCATTAATTGAATTACTCTCTCCTAAGATGCTCAAAACCACACTAAATAACCAGTCTTTATGATCTTCAGAAACTCTTTTAATAACATCATCTTGCTTCTTAAATTCGGATAACGCATGCATAAACATACACCCTTCAAAATGATCAGAATTAAACCAATTAAAATGCCAATTTATTAATGCTTTAATTTTTTCTTGTTGTGTCTTTTTAGAATCTAAAGCAGCAGCAATAGAATGATGAAAACGCATATGCCTACGCTTTAAGACTTTCTCGATTAGTTCGGCTTTACTCGAAAAGTGACGATATATTGTTGTCTTCGAAATTCCAGCTTCATCTCTGATCAAATCAATACCGACAGCGGTATACCCGTTACGGTTAAATAAAGACTCCGCAGTATCTAATATTTTCTCGTACACACTCATTATTTTCTTCCTGTACATCAAGTTGCAGGGAAGTGAACAGCTCTGTAACTTTTCCCAATCAGTACAGGTCTGTTCACTTAAATTCGGACCTTGTGCTTCTTACAAAGGCCGGATGATAAGTTTTCAATTTATTTATGAGGAGATATATACATGGGTAAGCTTTCTGGTGGCGGTGCTTTACCACCTAAACCCAAGTCAACCGACCTACTTCGAAGTTTCGCTGGAGGTTTTATAGGAATTCTTGGACTAAGTTTATTAACTAAACTTGTAAACCAACCCATGCTGATGGCACCTTTCGGAGCTACCTGTGTCATCTTATTTGCAGCATCAGCGTCTCCTCTAGCTCAACCCAGAAACGTGATTGGCGGACACTTCATCGCGACCTTTATCGGTTTAGTGGCTTTATATGCTGTGGGCGATGATATCGTCACAATGGCCGCTAGTGTTGGGCTAACTATTGTTGCTATGCAATTTTTCAGAGTTGTTCATCCTCCTGCTGGCGCAAATCCAATCGTCATCATGGTAGCAGGTTCTTACGGCTTTGATTTTCTCGTGTTTCCCGTACTTCTCGGCTCAATTTTCTTAGTAGGTGTTGCTTCCCTAATCAACAATGTTGGTTCACCTAACAATTGGCCAGTTTATTGGTACGGATTATCAAACAAGTAAAATTTTTCACAACTTAAACAGGATGATTATTAATGCCTAATCTCGTCTTTTCAAGTAATAAGCCAATTAGTGAGCCACAAAAGGCCACCATAGCATCTCGACTAATGCAATATACCGCTGAATTTCTTAAGAAAGATCCTCAGGTAACTAACGTAATTATGTCTGATGCGCCAGGTACTTGGTTTAGTGCTGGAAATAACATTACTGATACTCCTTTGATTACATTAACCATTTATGTAACCGAAGGCACAAACACAGCTGAAGAGAAATCACTTTGGTTAGAGCACGTCTGGGGATACCTACAAGACGAGCTTCAAATTCCAGACAGTTACCCGAACTACATCGTTATTCAAGATGTTGCCGGTGATAGCTGGGGATATAACGGCGAAACGCAACTACAACGTAAATTGAAAAGAGAGGAGAACCCTGATGGAGTTTAAAGTTCCACCAGAATCAAGAGATCGTATCGTAAAACTTGGTTTCGACACAGACATCGAAATCCCGGCAGATTTGGAATGGGCCCCTTATATGCCAGGCTTCCGTGAAGGTGTTGAGATTTCAGTACTTTTCGATCAAACGCAAGAAGATCCAAACGGTGCAGATATGGCGTTCTTACGCTATGAGCCAGGTTCATACACACCAGGCCACGTTCACATGGGCTTCGAAACAGTACTTGTACTTCAAGGCGACTACATTGAAAACGGTCAATCATTCTCGCCTGGTCATTTAGTTGTTCGTGCTCCTGGTACTTGCCACAGCATGTCTTCTAAAAACGGCTGTGTGATTCTAGCTTCGCGCTACGTACCAGTTAAACAGTTACAGGAGTAGGACCTATGCAAATTGTAGCTGCTTCAGAAATAGCAGAAATGATATTTGATAACGCAACAGTCATTCCTGGTGGGTTTGGATGTTGTGGGCATCCCGACCTCTTCACTGAAGCGCTACAAGCTAGGTTTGAGAGTACGGGTCACCCGAACTCACTGAACTTGTTATTTGCCTCTGGCGCAGGCGATAAAGCTGGTAAAGGCTTAGATCGCCTAGCTGCCAAGGGCATGGTGAAACAAGCCATTGGTGGTTTCTGGGGATTTTGCCCAGAGCTATCTAGAGCAGCAAGAGATGGTCAACTTGAAGGTCACAACTGGCCTATGGGTACAGTAAGTCACCTATTCAGAGAGATTGCATCAGGTTCGCCAGGTGTACTGTCTAAAGTGGGACTTAGCTCATTCGTAGATCCGGATGTAGACGGAGGCTGTTTAACCGAAAACGTTAAGCCAATCGTTCAGAAGACGAACTTCATGGGAGAAGAATATCTATTCTATCCAACACAGAAGATCGACTTCACAATTTTACGAG
>CAXRCC010000042.1:0-2820 GCA_964228975.1 Paraneptunicella sp.
GCGATGTGTGGTATTTGAAGACACCAATATTGGCGAGCAAGCGGCAATTCGCGCAGGAATGGATTGTATATTAGTCGTCAATGGTAAGGTCGCGCATTAACCACAGTTCTTCTCTCTGTTTGTACAGTTCCGCTGGCATACCGATGTGATACGCTAGTGCGAGAATGTGCATTGATATGTACCCAGTTTAAATGAAATGCAGTATACTGGCGTGCTATAACATGCTAACGCATAGCTACATCCTGCGCCATACAAAGGCCTAACAGTAATTAGCTTTGCCAGAATAATATTACAGGAGATATCCATGGCCAGTAGAGGCGTGAACAAGGTTATCCTAGTTGGAAACCTTGGTAATGATCCAGAAGTTAGATACATGCCTAACGGTAACGCGGTAGCCAACCTGAGCTTGGCAACCAGCGAAAGCTGGAAAGACCAACAAGGCCAAATGCAAGAGCGTACTGAATGGCACCGTTTAACCATGTACCGTCGTCTTGCAGAAGTGGCAGGCGAATATCTGAAAAAAGGTTCACAGATTTACGTTGAAGGTAAACTTCAAACGCGTAAATGGCAGGATCAACAAGGTCAGGATCGCTATACAACTGAAATCATTGTCGACCAAATGCAAATGTTGGGTGCCCGTGGTCAAGAAGGCGGCAACGCAGGTGGTGGATATCAGCAGCGTCCTCAAGGCGGCAACCAAGGTTACCAGCAACAAGGCGGACAGCAAGGTGGCGGCTATCAACAGCAAGGTGGTCAACAAGGCGGTGGTTTCCAACAACAGCAAAACCGTCCTGCGCAACAGCCGCAATCTCAACAGCCTCCGATGGCTGAGCCTGATTTCGACTTCGACGACGATATTCCATTTTGACCTAAGACAAAAAATAAAATGTTGAAAAATTTTTTAGAAAGCCGCTATTAAGCGGCTTTTTTGATTCTACAAGAAAATTAATGTTGAAAATATGACAACACGCTTTATATTACTTTATGACAATTAAAAATGTTTAATAGTGATATGTATGAAAGTTGTTGTGAAGAAATTTAAAAGTGGTGAGCGCTATGTCTTTTTATTAGGAGAGGATGGTGTTCCTGATTTTTGGGTAACTCACTTTGTTACGCAAAAACTGCGAATGACTAAAGCCGCAACATCAATTGAGCAATATCTAAAAGATATTAAGCATCTGAAACGCTGGGAGGAAATGAACGATAGAGATCTTCTTGACGAAATATACAATGGTAAAGTGCCCAACGGAGATGATGTTAAGGCTCTCAAGGAACACTGTTCATATCACGCCAAGGTATTAAAAGTGAAAACTGCAAGCAATGTGGTCGATATGGGGAAGTTTCACTTATCAAAAACACAAGATAAGCCCACCATTAGCAAAGCTCAATATATTTCCCGAATAGCTCACATAACAGAATTCCTCCATTTTATTGGAAAAGAGCGAGTCAAATATAAACCGACAGCAGCCGAGCTTTTTGATGAGTTAGATAAAATGAAAACTCTTCTTAAGAGCGATAAACCAAAGGGTAAATCGAAAAAAGTTTCTTTGGATAAGTCCGGGATTGCAGATGATGTATTTGAAGATTTTGTTGGGGTTGCTAAGCCAGATTCTCACTACAACCCGTTTAAGAATCCTGTTGTTAAGTTTAGAAACTATCTAATCATACAAGTATTGTATGAGACTGGATTTCGATGTGCTGAGTTATTAGCGCTTCGGATTAGTGATATTGGAACGGATACTGATAATCCAACATTGTCAGTTGTGAGACGACACGACAGTAAAGACGACCCTCGTTTAAAAGAGCCTACAGCTAAGACGCTTGGTAGGACTGTTTCTATCACAAAAGAGCTAAGAGACTTGTTGAATACTTATATCAAGGTTCATCGTACTGATACAAAAGTAGCGAAAACACATCCATTTATATTCGTTTCACACAAAGATAAAAGGGGACACTATCAATCTGGACAACCGATCATTCAGCAAACAATTAACGATGTATTTAATAGCATAAAAGCGGTGAACCTAGAGCGTTTCTGGGCCATTACGCCTCACTCTTATCGACATTATTTTAATGATCAATTGTCACACTCAATTGATGAGGAAAGAGAAGCAGTTAAACAAGAGGTTAAACGATTAGAGCAAGCTGGTTTGCACCAAGAGGCAAAACAACACGCTAGTGAAAATATCATTTCAGAACAACGAGAGATGGAAATTCGAGCAGAGCTGAACGGACATTCCTCTCTTGAATCAGGTAGAACATATTTGAAACGAACAGTAAGAAAGCGAGCTAGCGAAATACGCAAAAAAATGCATCAAAAGCTGAAACACAAAGCGGGAAATATTGATGACAATATCTAGTAAAAAAATAAAGAATTCGAGCTCTTCGAAGCTAAAGTCTGATATTCGAAAAAGTAAACGTAACTACGAGTTTGATGTATATCAAGATGCTTGGAAGTTAAATGCAGATTACTCTATAAATTTTAACTTGCTAGCCCCTTTGAAATTGGCTCCTCAGTTTGAGACTAATTTTCGTCTTGCACTAGCCGATTACGCATCAGAGTTCTCACCGGGCTATGTTAATTCGATCTATATTAACATCAGACATTTATTTGCTTTTGGTGTTACAGATAAAGTTATGGAAGAGCATGTAATAAACTTTAAAGCTACCCTTGAAAAAAACAAAGAGTGGAAGCTTGGTCAGGCGCGCTCTTTTATTTTGGACTGGTATGAAAAGGGGATTAAAGGTGTTGATAAAAAGGTTGTTGATCTGCTCAGTTCGGTAAAGTTGGCCGGTACCGAAGAAGGGAAAGCTGTGGCG
>CAXRCC010000043.1:0-3334 GCA_964228975.1 Paraneptunicella sp.
CTTACACGGACCACACCATTGAGCACTAAACCAGAGCATAACGACTGGCTCAGAAAACTCATGGCCGTTAGTTGTGATGCGGTCGATAGTTGTCTGCATGTTGGATTAGTCCTCAGCGTTAGTTTCTTCTACTGAAAGGGCTTCGATACCGTCCCAAACGCGGTAAGCGGTTTTTAGGTTTCCAGGTACGTCTTCCATCCACTTTTTCTGAACTGCTTTGTTCAGATTCAAGAACAATTTATCGTCTTTGATTAGGAAAGCCGCTGGGTCGACGTCTAACTTTTTATTCAGTGCCACACCCATTGCGCAGTAACCACCAAATTGTGGCGCATATTTTTCAGGTGATGCTTTGAACATGTCGCGGTTCTTTTCGCTAGAGAAACGGTAAATTGCGCCGTCATGTGTAGCGGTATACATTGCCTTACCTTCTACAGGCATGCTTTTAACAAAGTAAGCAACTGGGTCATAACCGTGGATAGCCACATCGTTTTCGCCTAAGTTAACTGATGATGCAAAACTCAAGCTGCTGAACAAAATAGACGTAGCAAGACCTGCAATTTTAAGTGCGTTGCGAAGTTTCATAATAATTCCTCTTTAAATATTTAGTGACGTTTGTGAGCGCGTTGGTGTTTCGCTCTCTGAGTAATAAAGTAATGAATTTCGAAACTGGTCAGGAAACCAATACACTGCAAAAAGCGGCAAATCGTCCAAGTCTAAAATTTGTACAGCAATTTGTTGATTGCGGTCTAATATGGGTAAATGCGCAAAGCAATATAGAAAGGTGTAAATAGGAAGATGTAATTAGGGAGAGCGTGGTAACTAACACGCTCTTTAAATAAGGAAAAGTTATTTCACTTGGTACTTCTCAAAAAAGGCAACAATGTCAGCAGATTCATATAACCAGCGCGTCGTTGAATCATTGGCAATCTTTAAGCACGGTACTTGTCGCTTACCACCATGGTTAACTAACTCATTCAATGCCGATTTATCGTCTGTTATATTCTTACTATCGATAACGATACTTCTAGATTTCAAATAGGCTGATACATAGCGACAAAAAGGACAGGTGCCGCGATAATAAAGAGAAAATCCTTCATACCCTTCACTTACCACTTTCTTGCTCGTTTGTTCCACCACTGGCTTGGTGCGTTTTTTAAGTTTAAACATAGCTCATCATCACTCCTCGTAAAAAGAGGGAAAGCGTAATGGAGTAACAGGAAATTGTGCATACCAAGTCCCCTGTAATTAAACCCATTACGCTTACAGATTTGAGTGCGCTTACAAACTATTTTTGCGGCGTAATTTTCGCGGTGAAACCACCACCTGGCGCCATTTTCATGGTTAAGCTATCTTCATTGGTGATAACTTTATTAACCTTCTTATAATCTTCAGCAAAGCGATGCGCATTTACGCCGTCTTGGAAAATTTCGATGTTATAAGTGCCTTTAGGAAGAAAACTCAACTCAATAGTAATGTCGCGTGCGTGCTCATCTGACATGGCACCAATGTACCAGTTGTCCGCAGAGCGACGTGCAAACGTCACATAATCACCAATTGCGCCATTTAGTGGAATAGACTCGTCCCAAACGCTCGGCACACCGGCGATGAATTCAGCGCTTTCGGAATTATCCAAGTATTGTGTTGGGCTATCCGCCATCATTTGAAGTGGGCTCTCAAAAACCGTAAACATCGCCATTTGATGAACTCTGGTCGTTTGGCTCATTGGTCTGTTAAATCGAATAGTAAAGTCTGCGTGATTCTCGTCTTTGCCCTTGTACTTTATTTGCTCAAAAGCTGCCGGACCTACTGCGTTAGACATAGCGCCAGGCGTGTAATCCATTGGGCCTGCAACCATACGAATGAAAGGTAATGTGGTATTGTGCTCTGGTGTGCTGTCGTAACTCCACTTATTCCACTCGAGTCCTTTTACGCCTTCACGGGTAATTACGTTAGGGTATGTTCTGCGCAGCCCAGCGGGCTTATACGCGCCGTGGAAATCAACCAACAAGTGGCGCTTGGCGGCTTCATCAGCAATCTTCCAATAAAAATTAACCATCTCCTGATCATCTCTTTGGAAAAAATCAGGTTTTATTCCTACCGCACCGAGCTCAGCAAATCGATCCATGGCTTCATCAAATTGCTTTTCTAGCGTCAACCACGTCGTCCACAAAATAATGCCAACATTCTTTTCTTTTGCATAAGCCATTATTTCAGGTACATCAAACCCTGGTACAGAACCCATTAGGTCGCCTAACGGATACCAGCCTTCATCAAGAATAACGTACTCAACACCATGCTGACTTGCAAAATCTATGTAGTATTTGTAGGTCTCGGTATTTAAACCAGCTTCAAAATCTACACCTTTCAAATTGTTGGCGTTATACCAATCCCACGCTACTTTTCCTGGCTTTATCCAAGAGGTATCACCAATTTTATTAGGAATAGCAAGCTGATAAGTCAGTTGATTGGTCAATAAGTCGGTGTCGTTTTCAGCCACTGCCAAAACGCGCCACGGGAATGCTCTAGTGCCTTCAGTTTTTGCAATATAGTTCGCGCGTTCAACAACGGGCTGGTTGCGGTCTATCCATTCAGGCTCGCCATCAACCACTTTTGTAGGCTGTTGAGGGAATGTTGCTTTAAGGCCATCTTGCCCATCGCCAAGCAACCACATCCCAGCATAATCGTACAATGCTGTTTCAGTAACTAGCACTTTAGCGGCACCTGAATCGACAAGTGTTGGCGTACTTGCTAAATCGGTAACCTTAATATCGCCAATTGATTGATGCAGATAGCTTCTTTCATTATGTGAATAAAAGCTTTCTTCAAGGGGATAGTAGACTGTCGCTTTGTCTGAAAAATTGAATTCGGCGATTTCGTTCACTACCGTAATCGGCGTTTCAAATTGGGTAACAAATCGATAAGCAACTCCATCGTCATAAGCTCTAAATTCCAAGTCATACCCATTTGAGAATGACAGAGTCATTTGTTCAAAACGATCAATGATTTTTTCTGACTTAACCCTAACCTCTGGAAGTAGAACCTGACTTTGTGAGTCGTATTCCACATCTTTTACTGTGACACCTGAACTGAGGGAAGGTTTATTCTCTAAAAGCAAATCAATGTGAGAGGAAGAAACAATAGTTTTCCCTTTCAGCGACACGGAATAATTGACAGCATCTTCTACCGCTACCGAAACAGTGATGTCTCCATCCGGTGACTTTACCTTATAGGAATTATCAGCGAATACGCTACCGACACACATCGCGTTAGTCAGCGCAAATATCATTGAGCTTGCTTTAACAAGTTGATTACGTGGTTTCAATTTAACATCCCC
>CAXRCC010000044.1:0-3099 GCA_964228975.1 Paraneptunicella sp.
GCCACCATGATTAACGCAGGTATTCCGACTATTTTTGTGAATGCCGACGAAATCGGTTACACAGGCAAAGAGCTACAAGACGACATCAACAATGACACGGCGGCACTTGAGCGCTTTGAAACCATTCGCGCTTATGGCGCAGTGAAAATGGGCCTGATTAGCGATATTGCAGAGGCGGCTTCGCGCCAGCACACACCTAAAATTGCCTTTGTTGCGCCGCCGCAAGCTTATGCGGCATCGAGCGGAAAGGCTGTTAGTGAAAACGATATCGACCTACTGGTTCGCGCACTATCAATGGGCAAGTTACACCACGCGATGATGGGCACAGCGGCAGTCGCTATCGCCACGGCGTCGGCCATTCCTGGCACGCTGGTTAACCTAGCGGCTGGCGGCGGTGAACGCGATGCGGTGCGTTTTGGTCACCCTTCAGGCACGCTTAAAGTCGGCGCAGAAGCAAAAGAAGTTAATGGGGAGTGGACTGCAACCAAAGCGATTATGAGCCGCAGCGCACGTGTGCTTATGGAAGGCTGGGTTCGCGTACCCGGCGATACGCTCGACTAAAAACTCACACCTTTTCAATGGCCCAGCTGATCCCGTTGGGCCTTTTACTGAGCGACAAGCACCTCGCCCATGCTCCATGTCCATGCTCCATACTCCATGCTCCATGCTCCATGCTCCATGCTCTCAATATTATTTTTACTCTCTTTATCTCACTCTCACTTTTTTATTATTTTTTCTCCTTTCAATACGTGAATTTTTACAACCCTTTTGAGACATATAACACCCTCTAAGCACTCATTAATTACCACCAAATCACTTCTATCCATTTAGCGTTACTTATTACCCATTGACTTTCATTTATACGTCATTAGACTGCATTGACATCATGTAAAGGATTACAACCTATCGCCACTATAAAAAGGCGATTTATCATGGAGATACCTGAAATGGACTTTCGTTCTATTCCTCAGCACCTTGGCTTAAAAGCGGATGTTATTGAGGTCAAACTACCTGCTCAATTGTTTAACTTGGTTGAGCTTGCTAGCTTCGAACTTGGGCAAAACACACCGGCTTTTCACTCTGCTTTGCTAAGTTATTTTATTGATCAATTCTCTAAACAAACCTTTTCTCCTTTTGTGTTAAATCGGCGTTTAAATCACGGTTTGTTAAAAGGCAAAGCAATAAAACACATGAAGTTCAGCGGCTGGGAGATATCTTTAAAATTCAATCTCATTCGCGCCAAATCGAATTTAAAATCCACTGTAGACATCGTGAAACTGGTAATTTTAAACATCTATGAAGAAGTGCTAAAACGAAAGAACAAGCAACATATTCAAACACTAAAGAAGCGCATTGCGCACTTTCACACTGTTTATATTTAGCTACTCTCGATTAGGCGCTTATCGCTATTTTGAATACAAAACGCGTAAAGCCGCTCCCTAACTGAAAGATAACCCCCTACTGAAGTTAGCGGTTTAGAGTGGAAAATAAAAAAGCCGAGCTAATTCACACTCGGCTTCTTTTAATAAGATATGCAGGCTCTGATTCGCTATGCGGCGCGTCTTTCCCAGAATTTAGAGCCACACCAACGTCGCTCTTGGGCATAGTAGGAAAGTTTTTCCGCTTCTAACTGATGCCAAATACGCTCTAATTGCTGCTCGAATTCAAATGCAATGGTGGTTTTACCCACTTCGGTATCAATACCAAACTTCATGATCAATTCACTGAGTTGCATCGCACTTGCCATTGCTTGGAACAGGGCTTGAGAGCTTAACGGATCAACACTCATTGCGGCATCGCCAATGGCAAACCAATTGTTGTGATCAAGGTCGACTAATCGTGAGGAATTAACAGCTTTAACGCCGCAATGAATCTCTGTACATGGCTCTTTGGCTTCAAGCAACTGAGCAAGCTCTGGAATGTCTTGTGCAGCTCGAAGTAAAGCCTCTGTCGAATGAGCCAACTCAGGTTCAAGCAAATCATTATCGGTTTGATAAGACAACAGCATCAAGGTGCCGTCTTTTGGTTCATGCTGAAGCTCTTCTGCCGAAGGGTTTTCAGATTCAGGCAATGGCGCACTGTACCACCAGCCATTTTCTGAAGGGTGAATACTGCTTAACTCGTTTTTATTTTTAGAACGGTAAGTCAACCAAACCGAGACTAAGCTATCTTCTTCTTCGTAACGCGCCCCTTGTTGCTTAGCAAATGTCGCCTGACGCCCCGTTGCATCAATCACCACTTTTGCTCTTACCGCTTGCTTGCTTAACGCCGCGTTACCATCAACATCTTCAGACAAAGTGAGTAGCCAACCCGCTTCGTCTTGAATCGATTCATCTAAATCGTTGCCCCAAAAACAAGTGACACCGCGAGAAACCACATTCTCACGAAGCTGCTTTTCAAGCATTTGGTGGTTCACCATCCAACCTAATCCATCGGGATTACGCAAATTACCCAGTAACTCAGCAGTATCATTGCCCCAATCGGAAATCATTGCTTGTGGTGATTTCAAGTGACTTTGTAACACGTCCTCAAGCGCCAACTTATCGAGGATGTGTTTTGCAGCCAAAGGCAGGCTTGCGCCAAGGTAAGACTGCTGTTCACGTTTAATATCAATTAAGGTAACAGAGTAATAAGGTGCAAGCGCCATAGCCGCGACACATCCACCTATTCCTGCACCAATTATCGCAATGTCGGTTTCACTCCCTAACATATTACTTCTCCATAAATGACTTTCATCCAACATGCTTTTTTCGGTATTTAACTGCTCTTCTTGCCCCGAAGAACAGCGACTACTTACACAACTCATAATTCTATTCCTGACTGTCATTTTTTTGCCCGTATTATGAACAAAAAGTAAACAACTGCGAAACAGTGTAATAACGGAATAAAACTTTTCCTATTAGACCATCGGCTAGTCACAAGATTTTTTTACACCTAGGCTTAAAAATCTTTTTAATTTCATATAAAACAACAAGTTAAAATTTTCACCAGAGCAAAAATACGCTCTTTTTACGGTAAAAATGCCTGTTGACTTTTTAGTCTTAGGAAGAAATAACGACTATAACGATTCAAAAATGCAGTTTTAGGTATGAACAGATA
>CAXRCC010000045.1:0-14942 GCA_964228975.1 Paraneptunicella sp.
GACCTTGGTGGTGGTACATTCGATATTTCAATCATCGAAATTGATGAAGTGGAAGGCGAGCACACGTTTGAAGTGCTAGCAACAAACGGTGACACGCACTTAGGTGGTGTAGATTTTGATAACCGCGTCATCAACTACCTAGTAGATGAATTCAAGAAGGAACAAGGCGTAGATTTACGTAAAGATCCTCTTGCAATGCAGCGCTTAAAAGAAGCCGGTGAAAAAGCAAAAATTGAGCTTTCTTCAGCGCAGCAAACAGAAGTTAACCTACCGTATATCACTGCTGATGCAAGTGGTCCTAAGCACTTAACCATCAAAGTGACTCGTGCCAAATTAGAGTCTTTGGTTGAAGATATGGTTAAGGATTCACTTATCCCTGTTAAACAAGCACTTTCTGATGCAGGCCTTTCAGTAAGTGAAGTTAACGATATCATCCTTGTTGGCGGTCAAACACGTATGCCAATGGTTCAGAAGTATGTTACTGAATTCTTCGGCAAAGAACCTCGTAAAGATGTGAACCCGGACGAAGCGGTTGCATTAGGTGCGTCTATCCAAGGTGGTGTACTGTCGGGTGACGTAACAGACGTACTTCTTCTTGACGTAACGCCGCTTTCTTTGGGGATCGAAACAATGGGTGGCGTGATGACGGCACTGATTGAGAAGAATACGACTATCCCAACAAAGAAATCGCAAACGTTCTCAACAGCAGATGACAACCAAGCCGCGGTAACTGTACACGTACTTCAAGGTGAACGTAAGCAAGCTGCCGGTAACAAGTCGCTTGGTCAATTCAACCTAGAAGGAATTCGTCCTGCACGTCGCGGTGAGCCGCAAATCGAAGTAACTTTCGATATCGATGCGGATGGTATCCTACACGTATCTGCGAAAGACAAAGATACGGGTAAAGAGCAGAAAATCACAATCCAAGCCTCTTCTGGTCTAAGTGAAGACGAGATCGAAGCAATGGTACGTGACGCCGAAGCCAATGCAGCGGAAGACGAGAAGTTTGAAGAGCTAGTTCAAACACGTAACCAAGCTGATGCAATGGTTCATGGCACACGTAAGCAAATGGAAGAAGCTGGCGATGCGCTTCCTGCCGAAGATAAAGAAGCCATTGAAGCTGCTATTTCTGCACTAGAAACAGCAATTAAAGGCGACAGCAAAGAAGACATCGATGCGAAAACACAAGAGTTGATGCAAGCGTCTTCGAAGCTAATGGAAATGGCACAAGCGAAAGCGTCTGCTGAGCAAGCAGCTGGTGCAGGTCCTGAAGCGGGTGCTGAGCAACCTCAAGCAAGCAAAGATGACGATGTTGTTGATGCTGAGTTTGAAGAAGTAAAAGACGACAAGAAGTAACCGTTAAGTAACGAGTTACCACTAGGCGGGCGTTAGATGTTAATCTTGCGCCCGTCCTCATGTTGGAAGGCTTATAACTTCCAGTCATTGCGAGAGAATTTAAGATTTGCCATAGAGGCAAGCATTAACCGGAAACTATCATCTCTATGTCGAAACGTGATTATTATGAAGTGCTAGGTGTAGCAAAAGACGCAAGTGAGCGAGATATTAAAAAAGCTTACAAACGTTTGGCTATGAAATATCACCCGGATAGAACAGCTGGCGATAAAGCGAAAGAAGAGAAGTTCAAAGAGATTCAAGAAGCTCATGAAATTCTAACGGATGAAAACAAGCGTGCAGCGTATGATCGTTATGGACATGCGGGTGTTGATCCAAATCGTGGAGCCGCGGGTGCTGGCGCTGCTGATTTCGGTGATATATTTGGTGATGTGTTCGGTGACATTTTCGGCGGTGGTCGCGGTGGCGGCGGCAGGCAACGTGCTCGCCAAGGTGCAGATCTTCGTTACAACCTCGAATTAACGCTTGAAGAAGCGGTTCGTGGTAAGAATGTAGAAATCAAAGTTCCCACGCTTGTTGGTTGTACCGCCTGTGATGGTTCAGGTGCGAAGAAGGGGTCTTCTCCGAAAACGTGTCCAACGTGTCACGGTAATGGCCAAGTACAAATGCGCCAAGGCTTCTTCGCTGTGCAGCAAACGTGCCCAACGTGTTCAGGTAAAGGCACAATTATTAGTGACCCTTGCCGTAGCTGTCATGGCCAAGGCCGCGTTGAAAAAACGAAAACGCTGTCTGTTAAAGTGCCAGCAGGTGTGGACACGGGCGATAGAATTCGCTTATCCGGTGAAGGTGAAGCGGGTGAAAACGGCGCGCCGTCTGGCGATTTATACGTACAAGTGCATGTTAGAGAACATGAAATCTTCGTTCGAGACGGCAACAACTTGTACTGTGAAGTGCCGCTAAGTTTCACAAAAGCAGCGTTAGGTGGCGAAATCGAAGTCCCAACGTTGGACGGTCAAGTGAAGCTAAAAATTCCAACAGAAACGCAATCTGGCAAAATGTTCCGTTTACGCGGCAAAGGCGTGAAGTCGGTTAGAAGTGGCGCTGTGGGAGACTTGATGTGCAAAGTGGCAATCGAAACGCCTGTTAACTTAACATCAAGACAAAAAGAGCTGTTAGAAGAGTTAGAGTCTTCAATGGGAAAAGATGCCGCTAAGTATCGCCCAAAAGAAAAAGGCTTCTTTGATAATGTGAAGAAGTTCTTTGACGACTTAACTAGCTAAACAAATTGTAATGTAATTGATAAGAAGCCCCGTTATTGACTGTCAATAACGGGGCTTTTTTTGTATTGTTGGCTCAATAATTAAGACGTGAAAAAGAAGGTTTAAGATGACGGTTAAGTTGGGAATTTTTGGTGCGAATGGCCGAATGGGTAGAGTATTGGTCGATGCCATCAGCCAAGATGAGGATACGCAACTAAAAGCCGCTATCGTAAGAAAAGGGGCTTCATTTTTAGGCGCAGATGTGGGTGAGTTAGCGGGTATAGGGAAGTGTGGAATACTCGCCGAAACACAAGACAAAATTGCGCCCGATAGCGTGGATGTCATGATTGACTTTACGCTGCCAGAAGCGCTCGAAGCTAACCTAAATTGGTGTGTGCAGCATCAATTACCTGTTGTTGTTGGCACAACGGGATTGAATGAGACACAGAAAAAGTTGATTGATGATGCAGCACAACATGTGCCTGTTTTATTTTCTGCTAATATGAGTGTTGGAGTTAACTTGCTTTTCAACCTTGCTCGTCAAACTGCTCGTGTTATGGGGCAAACTGCGGACATTGAAATTTGGGAAGCGCATCATCGTTTTAAAAAGGATGCGCCATCCGGTACGGCTGTCGCTATTGGTGAAGTCATTGCTGATGAGCTAAATCGAGATCTTAATCAGTGCGCAGTTTACGGAAGGGAAGGTGATACAGGAGAGCGAAACCAAGACACGATTGGGTTTGCCACTATCAGGGCAGGAGATGTTGTTGGTGAACATACCGTTTTGTTTGCAGAAATTGGGGAAAGGATAGAGTTAACTCACAAAGCGTCTAGTCGTCTTACTTTTGCTAGTGGCGCAGTAAGAGCGGCAAAATGGCTCAAAGGTAAAAATACAGGAAAGTACGACATGCAAGACGCTCTAGGCTTAAAATAATTTAGTATTTTAGCGCTTTCGGGTAGTTTTCGGTGCTTAACCTCTAAAATCACAAAAAATGTGATTTTTCTCTAGCGCAGAATCAAGGCTTCCGCTAGAATGCGCGGAATTTGCCAGAAATTTGGGTCGAGCCTAAATTGAGAGAAAGAATTTATACATTATAAAAAACGGGTTGTCAGTTTCGGCTGGCATCCCGTTTTTTGTAATTAAAAGTTAGTTATTAGTCAGAAGTAGACATTTTAGGAGGCTCAGTTGACACACCCCGCGATACTTGTGCTTGCAGATGGAACAGTTTTTAAAGGTACTGCGATTGGAGCGCTAGGAGAATCTGTTGGTGAAGTGGTATTCAACACTTCAATGACGGGATATCAAGAAATCCTTACCGATCCATCCTATGCAGAACAAATAGTAACTCTTACCTATCCGCACATTGGAAATACTGGAACAAATGACGAAGATGAAGAATCTTCTAAAATTTGGGCAAAAGGTTTAATCATTCGTGACTTGCCTTTGCTAGCAAGTAATTTCCGTAATCAACAAAGCCTCTCAGATTATTTGAAAGCGCGTAACATCATTGGCATTGCCGATATCGACACTCGCCGCCTAACGCGTGTTCTTCGCGATAAAGGTGCACAAAATGGGTGCTTGATGGCAGGCGAAAACATCGATGTAGACGCCGCGCTTGAAAAAGCAAAATCTTATCCCGGCTTAAAAGGGATGGATTTAGCAAAAGAAGTGACAACCGAAAACGTGTTTGAGTGGGACTCAAGCACATGGAAATTAGGGGAAGGTCACTCGACATTACAGGATCCTAAGTTCCATGTTGTTGCTTATGATTTTGGGGTAAAACGCAACATTTTAAGAATGTTAGTTGAGCGCGGCTGCCGGGTAACGGTTGTACCAGCTGAAACGCCAGCAGCAGAAGTTCAAGCGTTAAACCCAGATGGCGTGTTTTTATCCAATGGTCCGGGCGATCCTGAACCGTGCGATTATGCTATCGAAGCAATTAAAACATTACTCGACGCCAACTATCCAACGTTCGGCATTTGTTTAGGGCACCAACTTTTGGGTTTAGCAAGCGGGGCAAAAACACAAAAGATGAAGTTTGGTCATCATGGTGCTAACCACCCGGTAAAAGACGTTCAGCGCGGCAACGTTATGATCACCAGTCAAAATCACGGTTTTGCGCTGGATGAGGACAGCTTGCCAAGCCACTTAGAAGTGACTCATGTTTCTTTATTCGATGGCTCGCTGCAAGGCGTGAAACGAACAGATAAGCCTGCATTTGGTTTTCAGGGACACCCTGAAGCTAGCCCGGGGCCGCACGATGTCGCGCCTCTTTTTGATCAATTTATCGAATTAATGCAAGCAGCTCGCGCTTAAGGTTGGAAGTGACAATGCCAAAACGTACAGACATTAAAAGTATCCTTATCTTGGGTGCAGGCCCAATTGTTATCGGACAAGCGTGTGAATTTGACTATTCAGGCGCACAAGCTTGTAAGGCGCTTCGTGAAGAAGGCTACCGTGTTATTTTGGTGAATTCGAATCCTGCCACCATCATGACAGACCCAGAAATGGCCGATGCCACTTATATTGAGCCTATTCATTGGGAAGTTGTTCGTAAAATTATTGAAAAAGAGCGTCCTGACGCAATTTTGCCGACCATGGGCGGTCAAACGGCGCTTAACTGCGCGTTGGACTTAAACAGACACGGTGTACTGAAAGAATTTGGTGTAGAAATGATCGGTGCGACAGCGGACGCTATCGATAAAGCGGAAGATCGCGATCGTTTCGACAAAGCCATGAAAAACATCGGCCTAGAGTGCCCTCGTGCAGAAATCGCCCACAGCATGGAAGAAGCGCATGATGTGGTGAGCCGAATTGGCTTTCCTTGTATTATTCGTCCTTCTTTTACAATGGGCGGAACCGGCGGTGGTATCGCCTACAATGTGCAAGAGTTTGAAGAAATTTGTCGTCGAGGCTTAGATCTTTCTCCAACCAGCGAATTATTGATTGACGAGTCGTTGATCGGTTGGAAAGAGTATGAGATGGAAGTGGTTCGTGATAAGAACGACAACTGCATCATTGTCTGTGCGATCGAAAACTTTGACCCGATGGGCGTACACACTGGCGACTCCATTACCGTTGCACCAGCACAAACGTTAACCGACAAAGAATACCAAATCATGCGTAATGCTTCATTGGCAGTATTGCGTGAGATTGGCGTTGAAACAGGCGGTTCAAACGTACAGTTTGGTGTGAATCCTAAAGACGGTCGTATGGTGGTTATCGAGATGAACCCGCGTGTTTCGCGTTCATCGGCACTGGCTTCAAAAGCCACTGGTTTCCCAATTGCCAAAGTCGCAGCCAAATTAGCCATCGGTTATACGCTAGATGAGCTGGCTAACGACATTACAGGTGGTCTTACTCCAGCATCATTCGAGCCTTCTATCGACTATGTCGTAACCAAAATTCCGCGCTTTAACTTTGAAAAATTCGCAGGCAGTAACGACCGCTTAACGACGCAAATGAAGTCTGTTGGCGAAGTGATGGCGATTGGCCGTAACTTCCAAGAGTCGATGCAAAAAGCACTACGCGGATTGGAGATTGGTGTAAACGGCTTAGATTCCGTGATTGATTACACCGAAGATGAAAGCCGCTCTAAGATCATCCGTGAGCTTAAAGAACCTGGTGCAGACCGTATTTTCTATGTGGCTGATGCCTTTAGAATGGGAATGACATTAGACGAAATCTTCGGCTTTTGCATGATTGACCCGTGGTTCTTGGTGCAAGTGCAAGATATTGTTGAGCAAGAAAAGAACATTTTAGACATTGGTGCGCCGGGGTTAACGGAAACGTACCTACGCCAGTTAAAGCGTAAAGGTTTTGCCGATGCAAGGCTTGCTGAATTAACGAAAGTGTCGGAAGCGGATATTCGCAGTATTCGTTGGGACAAAGGCATCATGCCCGTTTATAAGCGCGTTGACACCTGTGCCGCTGAGTTTTCAACAAGCACTGCGTACATGTACTCAACTTATGACGAAGAGTGTGAAGCTCAGCCTTCTGATAAAGAAAAAGTCATTGTATTAGGCGGTGGCCCGAACAGAATCGGTCAAGGCATTGAGTTTGATTACTGCTGTGTTCACGCTGCATTAGCACTGAGGGAAGATGGCTACGAAACCATCATGGTTAACTGTAACCCTGAAACGGTTTCTACCGATTACGACACGTCAGATCGTTTGTACTTTGAGCCCGTCACCCTTGAAGACGTGCTTGAAATTGTGCGCGTTGAAAAGCCAAAAGGCGTCATTGTTCAGTATGGTGGTCAAACGCCGCTGAAATTAGCAAGAGCATTAGAAGAAGCGGGCGTGCCCATTGTAGGTACAACGCCTGATGCCATCGACCGTGCAGAAGACCGTGAACGTTTCCAGCAAATGGTAAACAAGCTTGGGCTTAAGCAACCCGCCAATGCCACAGTAAGCAGTTGGGAAGAAGCGTTAAAAGAAGCGGAACAAATTGGCTTCCCATTAGTGGTTCGTCCTTCCTATGTACTGGGCGGTCGAGCGATGGAAATCGTTTACGACATCAAAGATTTGAAACGCTATTTGACCGAAGCTGTTAGCGTGTCGAATGAAGCGCCAGTGCTGCTCGACCGTTTCCTTGACGATGCAACAGAAGTTGACGTTGATGCAGTGTGTGATGGCGAAAACGTCGTTATCGGCGGTATCATGGAGCACATCGAGCAAGCGGGTGTTCACTCAGGTGATTCTGCATGTTCATTGCCGACTTACAGCTTGCCTGAGCACATTCTTGAAACCATGCGTGAACAAGTCAAAGCCATGGCGCTAGAGCTTGGGGTTGTGGGTTTGATGAATACCCAATTCGCGGTAAAAGACAACGAAGTGTATCTCATCGAGGTTAACCCTCGTGCAGCACGTACGATTCCGTTTGTGTCAAAAGCAACGAGCCAACCGCTGGCGAAAATAGCAGCAAGAGCGATGTTAGGACAAAGCCTACCCGCGCAAAATGTTGAAAAGGAAATTATCCCGCCGTATTACTCTGTGAAAGAGGTTGTGATACCCTTTGCCAAATTCCATGGCGTTGACCCGCTTGTAGGACCAGAAATGCGCTCTACAGGTGAAGTAATGGGAGTCGGTGAAAGCTTTGTTGAAGCTTATGCCAAAGCGTGTTTAGGTGCTGGCGAGCCTGTACCTGAAAGAGGTAAGGTTTTGCTTTCGCTTCGCGCAAACGATAAAGCCCGTGCAGTGGAATTAGGTCGCGCCATGTTGCAAAAAGGATTTAAGCTAGAGGCAACACGAGGAACGGCAAAAGTCCTAAATGAGTCAAACGTGGCCTGTGCCATTGTTGATAAAGTTTCTGAAGGACGCCCGAACATTGTAGATGCGATTAAAAATGGTGAATATTGTTACATCATTAATACGACAGAAGGCCGTCAAGCCATTAATGATTCTGTTTATATCCGTCGTGAAGCATTGCAATGTAAAGTTCCTTATTCAACAACCTTAAACGGAGCATTCGCAGCGGTAAATGCTCACGCCACAGACGACAGAAAGTCGGTTAATTCTGTGCAGGAACTACATAAGAGATTGGATTCATGAATAAGATTCCCATGACAGCGGAAGGAGCTGAAAAGCTCCACGCTGAGCTTAACGAGTTAAAGTCGGTTAAAAGACCAGCCATCATTGCTGCTATTGCAGAAGCTCGTGAGCATGGAGATTTAAAGGAAAACGCTGAATATCACGCCGCTCGTGAACAGCAGGGCTTTTGTGAAGGGCGCATTCAAGATATTGAAGGCAAACTGAGCAATGCTCAAATCATTGATGTCACTAAAATGGAAAACACTGGAAAGATTATTTTTGGTGTCACTGTGACGTTATTAAATGTAGAAACAGATGAAGAAACAACGTACAAAATTGTTGGAGACGACGAAGCAGACATCAAGCGTAACTTGATTTCTGTTAACTCTCCAATTGCACGTGGTCTTATCGGTAAGCATTTAGATGACGAAGTGACAATTCAAACGCCAGCGGGTTTGGTGGAGTTTGAAGTGACTGAGGTTGAGTACGTTTAGTCGAAAATTACTCAATAAAAAAGGTGTCTGCTTCTGCGAGACACCTTTTTTTATACTTATTGATTTGTATTTTCGAAAATTGGTTTTGCTGCTTATTAAGCTTTTGGCAATGTAATCTTCTTCTCTTCGCTTTGGCGATACATGATTAACATGTGACCAATAACTTGCAATTTTGCTGCGCCGCTGGCTTCAATAATGGCATCCATCAGCGCTTTTTTCTCGTCTCTGTCTTCTGATGGGACTTTGACTTTAATGAGCTCATGGTGAGATAAGGCTAAATCAATTTCGGCTAAAACGTTTTCAGTTAAGCCATTTCCACCTACAATTACGACAGGTTTGAGAGAATGGGCCAAACCTTTTAGGTGTTGCTTTTGTTTGTTAGTTAATTTCATTTACAAAGAAATCATGTTTGTCTTACTTGAAAACCAGTATTCTACCTTCATTTTAGTGCTATTCCCATCGTCAATTGCGGTATCATGACCAAGAAAAATCGTTCCGGAAGTAGTAATCGTTGGCTCAAAGAGCACTTCGACGATAAATATGTGCAGAAGGCTCAGAAATTAGGGCTCCGTTCTCGCGCAGTATTTAAAATAGAAGAAATCCAAGATAAAGATAACCTGTTGAAACCCGGCATGACGGTTGTTGACTTAGGCGCTGCTCCTGGTGGCTGGTCACAATATGCGGTCGATGCCGTGGGGAATACAGGTCAAGTGGTTGCGTGTGACATTCTTGCAATGGATTCCATCGCGGGTGTTGATTTTCTCCAAGGTGACTTTAGAGAAGACGCAGTTTTAGATGCATTGTTGAACAGAATTGGTGGCAGAAACGTAGATGTCATTATGTCGGATATGGCGCCAAATATGAGTGGCAACGACAGTGTTGATCAAGCAAGGGCTATGTATTTAGTCGAGTTAGCGTTAGACATGTGTGACCAAGTGCTAAAAGCGAATGGAAGCTTTGTGGTAAAAGTTTTTCAGGGGGAAGGCTTTGAGGAATATCTCAAAGTGATCCGACAGCGCTTTAAGGCAGTGAAAACAAGGAAACCAGATTCCTCCAGAGCACGCTCTAGAGAGGTGTATTTGGTGGCGACTGGTTGGAAACTGTAGTAGGCTTGGTAGCTAACGTTATTAGTTCGTTCTTAAAACTAATTATTTTGATAAATCGAGGTTTTTTAAATTGAGTGACATGGCAAAAAACTTAATACTCTGGCTAGTCATTGCCGTCGTATTGATGTCGGTGTTCCAGAGTTTTGCGCCCAATGAAGCATCGAAGCAGCAGACAGACTATACCAGTTTCATCCAAGATGTACGTCAAGGTATGGTTCGAGAAGTACACATTGAAGGCCGTAAAATCAAAGGCTCGAAACGTACTGGTGAGATCTTTGTTACTTTCCTTCCTACCGCTTATGATGAGTATCTTCTCAATGATTTAATTAAGCACGATGTTAAGGTATTTGGTGAGCCGCCAGAAGAACCTTCCATCATCACAAACATTTTCATTTCGTGGTTCCCAATGTTGCTCCTTATTGGTGTGTGGATATTCTTCATGCGTCAAATGCAAGGGGGCGGTGGCCGTGGTGCCATGTCATTCGGTAAGAGCAAAGCGCGTCTTCTTGGTGAAGATCAAATCAAAACAACATTTGCAGACGTTGCAGGTTGTGATGAAGCCAAAGAAGAAGTGACCGAGCTTGTTGATTTCCTACGCGATCCTACCAAATTCCAAAAATTAGGCGGCAAAATCCCAACGGGTGTGCTGATGGTTGGGCCTCCAGGTACAGGTAAAACCTTACTTGCAAAAGCGATTGCAGGTGAAGCAAAAGTGCCTTTCTTCACGATTTCAGGTTCTGACTTTGTTGAGATGTTCGTTGGTGTGGGTGCGTCTCGGGTACGTGACATGTTCGAGCAAGCGAAAAAGTCTGCGCCTTGTATCATTTTCATCGATGAGATTGATGCGGTCGGTCGCCAACGTGGTGCTGGTTTAGGTGGCGGTCATGATGAGCGTGAGCAAACACTGAACCAGATGCTCGTAGAAATGGACGGTTTCGAGGGCCATGAAGGCATTATCGTTATCGCTGCAACTAACCGCCCAGATGTTTTAGACCCAGCCTTATTACGACCTGGCCGATTCGATCGTCAAGTTGTCGTTGGCTTGCCTGATATCCGTGGTCGTGAGCAAATTCTGAAAGTTCACATGCGCAAAGTGCCTGTTGCAGACAATGTTGATGCCTCAGTGGTTGCGCGCGGTACACCGGGCTTCTCGGGTGCTGATTTAGCAAACTTAGTAAACGAAGCTGCACTTTTCGCGGCAAGAGCGAATAAACGCCTTGTTTCGATGGAAGAGTTTGATAAAGCCAAAGACAAGATCATGATGGGTACAGAGCGCCGCTCTATGGTGATGTCCGAAGATGAAAAAGCCATGACCGCTTATCACGAAGCTGGACACGCCATTGTAGGACGTTTAGTGCCAGAGCACGATCCGGTTTACAAAGTATCAATCATTCCTCGTGGTCGAGCGCTTGGTGTCACCATGTACTTGCCTGAGCAAGACCGTGTTAGCCATAGCAAACAACACCTTGAAAGTATGATTTCTAGTTTATTTGGTGGGCGAATCGCTGAAGAGCAGATCTACGGTGTTGATAAGGTTACCACAGGGGCATCGAATGATATTGAAAGAGCAACCGATATTGCTCGTAAGATGGTTACGCAATGGGGCCTTTCAAATAAAATGGGGCCTATGCTGTACGCTGAAGAAGAGGGTGAAGTATTCTTAGGCAGAAGCGTGGCAAAAGCGAAACACATGTCTGATGATACCGCTCGCGCAATCGACGCAGAAATTAAATCTGTGATTGACCGCAACTATGAGCGTGCGGAAACTATCTTAAAAGATAACGAAGACATTCTTCACTCAATGAAAGACGCGTTGATGAAGTATGAAACTATCGATGCTAAGCAGATTGATGATTTGATGGCGCGTCGCGATGTTCGTCCTCCTGCTGACTGGACTGATGAAAAAGCGGATGATGATAAACCATCAGGTGGTGCAACGGTTTCTGAAGAGAAAGAACCCGCTAAACCAGAATCAAAAGGCAATGACGCCAACATTGGCAAGCCTGGCGATCTGCCACACTAGTCAAACACTTCTTTAAAGTTTAACGCCTCTTCGCGAGGCGTTTTTTATTTCTGATAATCATGCATTTTAAAAACAAACACCTTTCCCTCGAATCGCCCCAAGTCATGGGGATCCTTAATGTTACACCGGACTCATTTTCTGACGGCGGTAAGTTTAATTCGTTAGAAAGTAGCATTGATCAAGCGCACAAAATGATTTCTGATGGAGCAAGCATTCTGGATATTGGCGGTGAGTCTACTCGCCCAGGTGCTAAAGCCGTTTCTTTGCAAGAAGAATTAGACAGGGTAGTGCCTGTGATGGAGGCGCTAGCAACGCGTTTTGATGTTGTTTTGTCTATCGATACCAGCAAAGCTAAAGTGATGACAGAAGCTGTGGCCGCAGGAGCGGACCTCATTAATGATGTGTGTGCGTTACGCGAAGAGGGGGCATTAGAGGCCGCCTCAAGTACGAATGCAGCGGTTTGCTTAATGCATATGCAAGGGCAGCCAAGAAGCATGCAGCAGTCCCCCCGTTATGAGGATGTCATACAGGATATTCTTCGTTTTTTAGAAGAAAGAGTCAGCCAGTGCACTGATGCCGGTATTGAAAAATCCAGAATCATTGTCGATCCGGGTTTTGGGTTTGGAAAAACATTGGACCACAACTGTGAGATACTCGCGCAACTCGACGCATTTAGCGCTTTAGGTTTGCCCGTTTTAGCCGGTATTTCTCGAAAGTCTATGTTTGGTGCGCTTTTGGGGCTTGAGGTTCATGAGCGATTAGTCCCTAGTGTTGTAAGCGCAGTTATCGCTGCACAAAAGGGCGCAAAGATTATTAGAGTGCACGACGTAAAAGAGACGGTGGATGCATTAACCTTGCTAAAAGCAAGTCAAAAAGGCTAATCATTTAAGGTTAATATTGCCTTATTATGATCAACAAAATTTACAATCATTTCATTTGATAAGTGGAAGAACTGGACAATAAAATTTATGGGTATGAGAAAATATTTTGGAACGGATGGCATTCGTGGCAAAGTCGGCGAAGAGCTTATCAATCCTGAATTTGTAACTAAACTCGGCTGGGCGGCAGGAAAAGTCCTCGCAGGAAGAGGCACAAACAAAGTATTAGTGGGTAAAGATACGCGTATTTCAGGTTATATGTTGGAATCTGCGTTAGAAGCAGGCTTATCAGCCGCCGGAATCGATATTGGCTTATTAGGCCCAATGCCAACGCCTGCGATTGCTTATTTAACCAAAACCTTCCGCTCGGAAGCGGGCATTGTTATCAGTGCATCTCACAACCCCTACTATGACAATGGAATCAAATTTTTCTCGTCTAACGGCTTTAAGTTAGATGACGACATTGAGCTTGCAATCGAAGCGCAAATGGATAAACCCATGGCGTGCGTTGAGTCGAACAAGCTGGGTAAAGCATCTCGTATTGAAGATGCGGCCGGACGTTACATCGAATTCTGTAAAGGGAATTTTCCCTCAGAGCTTTCTTTAACGGGACTAAAAATTGTGGTTGATTGTGCTCACGGCGCGACATATCACATTGCACCAAATGTGCTTCGCGAGCTAGGTGCAGACGTTATCGAAATTGGTACTTCTCCAAATGGCATCAATATCAATGATGAAGTTGGCGCTACCTCTATGGATGCGATTAAAAAGCGCGTTGTAGAAGAGGGCGCTGACTTAGGTTTCGCACTTGATGGCGATGGTGATCGCATCATGATGGTGGATCACAAAGGTTATGTTGTTGATGGCGATGAGATTGTTTATATCGTTGCGCGGGATGCACTCAAGTCAGGCCGATTACAAGGCGGTGTCGTGGGCACACAAATGAGTAATATGGGCTTGGAAAAAGCACTGCAAAAACTCAGTGTGCCGTTTGCGCGAAGTAAAGTGGGTGATCGCTATGTTATGGAGTTGCTTCAATCTAAAGGTTGGTTAATCGGTGGAGAAAGCTCAGGGCATATCTTAAATCTAAGCCAATCTTCCACAGGAGATGGCATTGTTTCAGGACTTCAGGTGATTACTGCGATGTTGCATTCTGGCTTGAGCCTTGCCGAACTTAGATTAGGCATGGATAAATTCCCGCAACGCTTAATTAACGTCAGATTCCAGCCAGGCACAGCACCACTAGAAAACGAAGCGGTTCAAAAAGCGGTAAAAGTGGCAGAGGCAGAAATGGGTGATAACGGACGTGTATTGCTGAGAAAAAGCGGCACTGAGCCGTTGGTGCGCGTTATGGTTGAAGCGCATGACGAGTCGGATGCCAATAAGTGGGCTGAGCATATTGCAGAAGCCGTTAAAGCCGCATCCTAACGCATTCAATTGATTTAAATATATTCAATGCGTTGAATTCATAGGCGAGAATTAATAAAACTTATATTTAGTTACGCTTATTTAGTGCAAAAAGCTTGTAACTTTGTATTGTCTCCGTTAATATCTCGCCCGCTTTTTTAAAGGGGTTTTGTTAAATCAAAACCGAGCCAAAAAATTAGGTAAATGAATGAGCGTACAACGTCAGAAGATGGTCGCAGGTAACTGGAAACAAAACGGTAGCCTTGCGTTAGTTCGAGAAATCCAAGCTGGACTCGTTGAAGCAGCCATCGACAAAGTAAACGTAGTTGTATGTCCTCCTGCTCCCTATCTGGCAGCCTTTAATGCCACTCAAATGCAGCACTTTTCCCTAGGTGGTCAAGATGTAAGCTTGTTCGCTGGCGGCGCCCATACGGGTGAGGTTGCTGGCGCAATGTTGAGTGAGTTTGGGTGCCGTTACGTGATTGTTGGGCATTCTGAGCGAAGAGCAGACAATGGCGAAACTAATGAATTAGTTGCTGAGAAAGTCGCTGTCGCCATTGAGGCCGGGTTGATGCCCATTATTTGTTTTGGTGAGTCCGAGCAGGTAAGAGACGAAGGTCGCCTTTTTGAGTTTTTAAAGGAACAGATTGAAGCCGTTATTAAGCGTAATGGCGTTACATGTTTAACACAATCTGTTCTCGCTTATGAGCCTGTATGGGCCATTGGTACTGGCAGAACTGCCACGCCTGAACAAGCACAAGAAGTTCATGAATTTGTTCGTCAATTTATTGCAGAACATAATTCAGAAGTTGCTGAAAGTGTCACTATTTTGTATGGTGGCAGCGTTAAACCAGATAACGCCAAGTTGTTGTTTAGCCAGCCTGATATTG
>CAXRCC010000046.1:0-7378 GCA_964228975.1 Paraneptunicella sp.
TGTTGATGCAAACCGCATTACTTCAGTAACAGACTTACCTTTGATGGTCGATATCGATACTGGTTGGGGCGGCGCATCTAACATTGCGAAAACCATCAAAGATCTGGAAAAGGTGGGTGTAGCAGCAGTACACATTGAAGACCAAGTGGCGCAAAAGCGTTGTGGCCATCGTCCTAACAAAGAGATTGTTAGCACAGAAGAAATGGTCGACAGAATTAAAGCTGCAGTGGATGCGCGTACCGATGAGAACTTTTTCATTATGGCGCGTACTGATTCTTTTGCACAAGAAGGCTTAGATGCCGCAATTGAAAGAGCACAAGCGTATATTGAAGCTGGTGCGGATGGTATTTTTGCAGAAGCCGTGCAAACCGAAGAGCACTACCGTCGTTTCTCATCAGAGTTAAATGTTCCTATCTTAGCCAACATCACAGAGTTCGGTAAAACAGAGCTTTGGAACAAAGAAGAGTTGGGCGAGTGGGGCGTAGATATGGTGCTTTACCCACTTAGCGCATTCCGCGCGATGAACAAAGCCGCTGAAATGGTGTACACAAGCATTTTAGAAAAGGGTGATCAACGTGATGTTGTTGACGCGATGCAGACTCGTATGGAGCTGTACGATTACCTTGATTATCACACGTATGAGCAAAAATTAGATGCACTCTTTGCTCAAAATAAAAACCTTTAATATATAAAGATTTGTTGGAGTCATTATGGCTGAGAAGAAGTTATCAGGCGCAGGTTTGCGCGGTCAGGTAGCAGGCAAAACAGCGCTATCGACAGTTGGTAAGTCAGGTTCAGGTTTAACGTACCGTGGGTATGACGTGAAAGAGTTGGCAGATAAGTGTCAATTTGAGGAAGTCGCTTACTTAATCTTAAAAGGCAAATTGCCAAATGAAGGTGAGCTTGCAGAATATAAAGCAAAGCTTAAGTCGATGCGTGCTTTACCTGATGAGTTGAAGCTAGTACTAGAGCAAATTCCAAAATCGGCACACCCGATGGATGTGATGCGTACAGGTTGTTCAATGTTGGGTAACCTTGAAATTGAAGCCGATTTCTCTGAGCAGGGTGAAAAAGCGGATCGTTTATTGGCAGCTTTCCCAAGTATCATTTGTTATTGGTATCGTTTCAGCCACGATGGTGTGCGCGTTGAAACAGCAACGGATGATGACAGCATCGGTGGTCATTTCTTACATATGCTTCACGGTAAGAAGCCCTCTGAATTGCATGAGAAAGTCATGCACGTTTCACTTATTTTGTATGCAGAGCACGAGTTTAACGCGTCGACGTTTACCGCTCGCGTTTGTGCATCTACGCTTTCTGATTTGCACTCTTGTATTACCGGCGCTATTGGTTCGCTACGCGGTCCGCTACACGGCGGCGCTAACGAGGCAGCAATGGAAATGATCCAGCGCTGGAACTCTGCAGATGAAGCTGAAGCGGGCATCATGAGTATGCTTACGAACAAAGAAAAGATCATGGGCTTTGGTCACGCGATTTACAGCGAATCTGATCCGCGTAACGAAATTATCAAGATTTGGTCTGAAAAGTTAGCAGAAGAAGTGGGTGATGAAGTGCTTTACCCTGTTTCGGTTCGCTGTGAAGAAGTGATGTGGAGAGAGAAGAAGTTATTCTGTAATGCAGATTTCTTCCATGCAAGTGCTTACAACTTCATGGGTATCCCAACGCCATTGTTCACGCCAATCTTTGTTATGTCTCGTTTAACAGGTTGGGCGGGTCACGTATTCGAACAACGTGCTGATAACCGTATTATCCGTCCTTCAGCGGACTACACGGGCGAAGACCTACGTTCTGTAGAAGCGATTGAAAGCAGAGCTTAAGTCCACAAGCGTTGATGATAAATGAACAGAAGGCTAGCGATTAAATGCGCTAGCCTTCTTTGTTTATGCAAATCAAGGCGACAAAGCACTTGTGCATACCCGTTTAAGTGGTAATATCCCGAACCCGCGCAGTTGTTATCTTCTTTCTTGACTTCGTGAGTATGAAACTTTTGCTCTTAAACGTGGTCCTCCTACATAGATTTATCAGTATAGGATTGAAAAAAGTGGAAAATATTATTCGTCTCACTGCGTGGAAAGCTTGTTTTATTGTTGCTTTAGGATTGTTCTCGTTATCGGCGTATGCTGACGCATTAAGAACAATTACCGTTGTCGGAGAAGGGAAGGTTTCTCAAGTCCCGGACCGTTTCCATTTTACGCTTTCTATTGAAGAGAAAGGGTTGCATGTCAGCAAGTTAAATAAGTCCTTGTCACAGAAAGGCGAAAGGCTTGTTAAAACATTGCTTAAGAACGGGGTTGAAGAGAAGGACATTCAAGCGTTACATATTCAAATTAACCCTTGGTATGAATATGTGAACAATAGAAGAGAAAATAAAGGGTTTCGGTTGTATCGCCAAATTAATGTCAGCTTTAAACACTTGGATAAGTTCGACATGCTGATTGATCAATTGGTGAAAAATGGTGCAACGGGAATCGACGGTTTTAGTTATTCAGTCGCACAGCCGCAGTTAGGTTATTTACAAGCGGTGGATTTAGCGATGAATAACGCCATGTTACGAGCTGAGAGAATGGCTCAAAATGTCGGCGCGAAGGTTGGGAAAGCGATGCGAGTTAAAGAATCTCATGCATCTCATGATTTCCAGCCTCGACTTGAAAAAAGTATGGCATTTGCAGATTCTTCCGGTGGCTATATGCCCGGAGAAATTGATATTTCTGCTCAGGTAGAAATGGTTTTTGAGTTGCAGTACTAAATTTGAATATTTGCCTATGTAATTAAGGTCTCCTGCATAGGCATCGCCGAGTTAAGGCAGTTAAGAAGAGTTTTATCATGGCAAAGAATAAAGAACAGTTATACCTAGAATTAGAACAGCAGGCTCAAGGATTAGTAGACGGTGAGCCTGACGTGATCGCAAACCTTGCGAATGTAAGCGCCCTGATTTGGAGCGCATTGCCTGACATTAATTGGGCAGGTTTCTACATTCTCAAAGGAGAACAACTAGTTTTAGGCCCTTTTCAGGGTAAACCCGCGTGTGTACGTATTCCTCTTGGTAGAGGCGTTTGTGGAACGGCAGCTAAAACGGCTGAGCCACAAGTTGTTGAAGACGTACACCAGTTTGAAGGTCACATTGCATGTGACCAAGCCTCAAATTCTGAAATCGTGTTGCCCATCATTGTAAATGGTGAGGTGCAAGGCGTTTTAGATATTGATAGTCCCGAGTTTTCTCGTTTTGATAACGAAGATTTAGAAGGGCTTTCAAAAGTCGTAGCAGTTGTACAGGCGGCAATTGCTTGAAATCACTATTAGACATCCACGTAGCCCTCTCAACGCCCGCAGATTTGGACGTTTGGGAGGACCTGGCAGAAGCAGCATCAGATCGACTAAATGATCTCTTGTTTATGCTTTATGACAGGGCACCAGATGATATTCCCGTTGACCGATTAGAGCTTCAAATCCAAAAAATTTGGGATGTTTGGCGTGAAGACCAGCATTTGTTGGATATTGACACTCAAGATTTAAGCGATTGGGTTGACCATTTGATGGCAACTTGGGATGATGCAAACTCATTTGAACCAGATTAATGTTGATAAATAACCAGATGGATAGTTCTGAGAAATTTTCCAGTAGTAAAGAAGTCATTGCCTTTTTGGCCGAATCATTTCCTTCGTGTTTCTCTATTGAAGGAGAAGCTAAACCATTAAAGATCGGGATCTTCCAAGAACTTGCCGAAGCTTTAAAAGAAGAGAACCGTTTAAGCAAAACGATGCTAAGAGCCTCTCTTCGTCATTACACAAGCAGCTGGCGTTACCTCTATTCCGTTAAGGAAGGCGTTTCACGCGTTGATCTTCAAGGTAATGACGGCGATAAAGTTGAAAAAGAGCATGCTGAACATGCTTTGTTACAACTAAAGGAAAGCAAGCAAAAGGCCTCAGAACGCCGTAAACAAGCTAATCCGAAACAAAAATTTACCAAAACTCCGGGTAAAAACAAGAAAGTTGGCGATAAGCCTACTAAAATGAACGGAACTTCTCCTGCTAAACCTAAGCCAAACAAAGTAGTGCCTCAAAAGTTAAGTCCTGAGCAGTTGGTAAACGGTACAGAAGTGACTGTTAAAGTGGGTAAAGCACCTATGCCGGCTGTAATTACTGAGGTTGGAAAAGACGGAATTCAAGTGCAACTTCAATCTGGTATGCAAATCAGAGTAACAGAAGATAAGTTGCGTTTGGCTAAAGCTAAAAGGTCGTAATATGAAAAAAATGCTTCGCAAATCTGCCATTGCTGCTTCAATCCTAGTTTGTACAGGGGTCATTGCAAAGGAAGCCGAAACTCAAGAAGAGTACACATTACCCGTTTTAGAGCAAGAGTCTCAACACGCGGTTGCTTCTAAAAGAATTTCAGCACAGTTTCTGCGAACGCATTATAAAAAGGTTAAATTAAACGATGCCTTTTCTGCGGAGATATTCGATAGATATATCCGCTCCCTCGACGTTAACAAGTCCATTTTCGTTCAAGCTGATATTGATGCGATGCAACAGTATCAGCACTCTTTTGATGAAGCGCTTTACAAAGGTAAATTGAAACATGCTTATAGTATGTATCGTAAAAACCTTGAAAAGCGTATTACTCGGTTTGAATATGCACTTACGCTACTTGATCAAAAGTTCGATTTTGCAAAAGAAGGCGACAAGTATTATTACGATAGAGAAGACTCAGAGTGGGCGAAAACGGAAGCCGAACTTGATGAATTATGGCGTCAACGTGTTAAATACGATGCGTTAAATTTAAAGCTCGCGGGTAAAACCGATGAAGAGCTTAAAGAGTTACTTTCAAAGCGTTATAAGCGAGCGATTAAGCGTTTAACGCAAACTAAAAGTGAAGACGTTTTTCAAACCATCATGAATTCGTTCGCAAGAACGATTGAAGCTCATACTAGCTACCTTTCTCCTCAAAGAGCAGATCGTTTCCAAATGGAGATGAACCTGTCATTTGAAGGTATCGGCGCAGTGCTTCAAGTTGAAGACGATTTCACCGTTATTCGAAGTATTGTCCCTGGCGGTCCTGCCGATTTATCCAAAAAAATTAAACCTAACGACAAGATCATTGGTGTTGCCCAAGAAGGGGAAGAATTTGTCGATGTGATTGGTTGGCGTTTGGATGAAGTGGTTGACTTAATTAAAGGCCCCAAAGGCACAGAAGTTAGGCTTCAAGTTGTTAAACCAACGCGCGAGAGTGAGCCGCTTGTTGTTCCTATCACCCGGGACAAGATCAAGCTTGAAGATAGAGCGGCAAAATCCGAAGTGATTGAGCCATCTGTAGGCGACTACGCTGGTAAAAAAGTGGGCGTCATTGCCATTCCGTCTTTCTATAACAACCTTCATGCAGATGTGAAGAAGGAAATTGAATCGCTTAAAGCGCAGAATGTTGATGGCATTATCGTTGATTTAAGAGGCAACGGTGGGGGCTCGTTAACCGAAGCGAAGTTGGTTTCTGGTTTATTCATTGATAGCGGTCCTGTTGTACAAATTAGAGATAGCGCCGACAGAATCGATGTAGAAAGTGATACTGATGGCGTCACACATTACGAAGGTCCGTTGACGGTATTGGTGGATCGATACAGTGCGTCTGCATCGGAAATTTTTGCAGCAGCGATGCAAGATTACGGCAGAGGACTCATTGTTGGTGAGCAAACGTTTGGCAAAGGCACGGTTCAGCAACACAGAGGCTTGGGTCGTATTTATGATTTGTACGATAACCCTCTTGGCCATGTGCAATATACCATTGCTAAGTTTTATCGCATAAATGGCGGTAGCACACAGCATAAAGGGGTGATTCCCGACATCTTATTACCTTCTGCAATCGAAGCAGAAGAGTGGGGTGAAAGTAAGGCGGAATCTGCACTTCCTTGGGATAGCATTAAAAGAGCTTCTTACACCACTTTTGGTACCAGTGCGGATGTTGTTAAATCAGTCACCGAGCGTCACAAAAAGCGCATTGCTGATAATCCAGAATTTGCATACTTGTACGAAGATATTGAAGAATATCAAGAAATTAAAGATCGCGACTATGTTTCTTTAGTAGAAAAAGAAAGATTAGCCGACAAAGAAGAGCAAGAAGCACAGGATTTAACACGCACCAATGAGCGATTAAAGCGTTTGGGTAAAGAAGCCGTAGAAACCTTAGACGACTTACCTGAAGAGTTGGACGAAATTGATCCATTCCTTGAAGAAACTGCGCTCATCATGTTAGATGTGGTTGCTACTGGAAAGTACGCAATCAATTCGTAATAAACGATTTATTCAATATAGGAAGGCGAGACACTGAGCTCGCCTTTTTCTTGCCTGTTATTTGTTCAGAGTCACCAGTTTACAGCGTAGCTTTCCAATTATTTTGTCTCGTAAACTGTTAATGGTTCGTTAAATTGGGTAGGATTTCAGCCACTTTGTATCCGTTATAAAATAATAACTAATCCGGGAAATAGTAAATGAATAATAGGGGTGAGTTTTCCTCCAAGTTGGGTTTTGTTCTTGCAGCAGCCGGATCAGCCGTAGGCTTGGGGAATATCTGGGGGTTTCCAACTCAAGTAGCAAGTAATGGTGGTGCGGCTTTCGTTGTTGTTTACCTGATTCTAGCTTTCGTTTTGGCCTATCCTGTTTTGATGGCGGAGCTGGTCATAGGCCGTGCAACGCGCTCTAACACCGTTGATGCTTTCGAAAAAATTTCAGGGAAGAAGTGGGCTCGTGGCGTCGGTTTTTGGGGCTTCGCAACGGTATCTCTCATTTTGTCCTTTTACGCCATCGTTGCAGGCTGGATGATAGCTTATTGTTTAAAAGCAATGACAGATATAGTCGGCCTCACCGATATTTCATTCTGGTTATCTGAGTTTTCCGATATTAGAAATAGCGTATTTAGCGCCATCTTTATCGCTCTGACGGCAGGCATCGTTGTTGGTGGCGTAAGTGGCGGTATAGAAAAATGGTCCGTCCGATTGATGCCCACTTTGTTCGTCATTATTGGGGTATTGATTGTATATGTTGCTACCCTTGATGGTGCTCAGGAAGGCCTTGCCGCTTATCTTAAACCCGACTTTTCTGCCGTATTTAGTGCAGAGCTGCTTATTAGCGCCATGGGCCAGGCATTTTTCTCGATGTCATTGGGTGTTGGGACCATGTTGGTTTATGCTTCTTATGTTAATAATAAAGAGAATTTACCCGTTTTAGGGGCGTCAGTTGCATTGGTAGACATAGGCGTTGCTATTTTAGCTGGTTTACTCATTATTCCTGCAATGTATGTGGCTTTGCATAATGGCGTAGAGATTTTCAATGAATCAGGTGAACTCATTGAAGGCGGCCAGCTTATTTTAACC
>CAXRCC010000047.1:0-17431 GCA_964228975.1 Paraneptunicella sp.
TGCTGTGATTGCTGTGATTGCTGTGATTGCTGTGATTGCTGTGATTGCTGTGATTGCTGTGATTGCTGTGATTGCTTGCGCAAGCTTAAGAGCTTTGGGATGCGATGTAAATCCACACCTGGGATCAGAATACGAGACATACCTAACGCCGCGCACTGTTTTAAAATGTCATTGCGGTCAGCATCAAAGTCGTCGAAATCCAAATGGCAATGACTATCAATCAAGGTTCGTTTCCCCACGCTTTACGACACTCAAATACAACAAAGGCGTAAACTGCGGTAAGCCAACACGAGTGTTCACATTACCGATTACGCCTTTGCATTTCATTTGGTATGAATTAGGGCATTAAACGCTCAGTACGCCAATTCCCATCCGCATCCTTTGTGTAAGAAAAGCGGTCGTGAAGACGATGAGCGCCACCTTGCCAAAATTCAATTTCAGAAGGAATAACCCGGTAGCCACCCCAAAATTCAGGCAGCGTCATATCTTTATTTTTGAACTTCTCTTTAATTTCATCAAACTTGCCCATCAACATTTGGCGTGTTGAAATTGGCTTACTTTGATGCGATGCCCAAGCAGCAATTTGGCTTTCTTTCGGGCGAGATAAGAAGTACTTAGTTACCTCGGCCACAGAAAGCGGTTGAGCTTCACCGCAAATCTTAACTTGACGCTCTAAATAGTGCCAAGGAAAGTGCAATGAAACCAAGCTATTACTTCTAATTTCAGAGGCTTTACGACTGCCTAAGTTAGTGTAAAAAACAAATCCACCTTGATTAACATCCTTTAACAACACAATACGTTGCGATGGCTGACCACATACGTCAACGGTGGCTACTGTCATTGCCGTTGGATCAGGCAACTCGGCAGCAACGGCGTCCTTCAGCCACAAATTAAACTGCTCAAGAGGGTCTTCTAAAAGTGACTCTTTATCCAGCTTCCCTTTCGTATATTCTCGACGAATATCGGCTAGCGTTTGTTTATCAATCATATTTGTTTCTCGAAATCAGGTTTATGCTAACGCTTAAATATTACCATCATCCATATACCCGAGGCTGCGCAGTGCTCGTTCATCATCTGCCCAACCCGCCTTCACTTTCACCCAAAGTTCAAGGAAGACCTTATTACCAAACATCTCTTCCATGTCTTTTCGCGCTTCTTTACCAATGGTTTTTAGGCGTTCGCCGCCTTTACCAATAACCATGCGCTTTTGTGTTTCCCGCTCAACCAATATCAAGCCATTAATGCGAAACACGCCGTTTTCAGCCATTTTGAATTGTTCAATTTCAACGGTGACAGAGTACGGCAATTCGTCGCCTGTGAAGCGCATTAGCTTCTCACGAACGATTTCAGCGGCCAAAAAGCGCGACGATCGATCCGTTACATAATCTTCTGGAAAGTAGTACTCCGATTCGGGCAATACATTGAAAACCTCTTGGCGCACTCTTTCCACTTGAATACGTTGTTTGGCTGATAAAGGAATGATTTTTTCAAAATTGCCCTGTTCACCTAACCATTTTAAGTGAGGGAGCAACTCGTCCTTTTCTTTTACTTTGTCAGCCTTGTTTACGATCAACCAGCAAGGAAGACCTGATGCCTTCACTTTTTCTAACACAAGTTGATCATCTTCAACCCAACGCGTGCCTTCAACAAGGAACAATACGAGGGAAACATCGCCTAACGAACTTGACGCTGAGCGGTTCATTAAACGGTTGATAGCACGTTTCTCTTCTTTGTGAAGGCCCGGCGTATCAACGTAAATGGCTTGTTTTCCCTCTTCGGTGTCGATGCCGATAATGCGGTGACGCGTGGTTTGAGGTTTACGAGAGGTGATACTGATTTTTTGACCCAAAATTTGGTTCAAAAGTGTTGATTTGCCCACGTTTGGGCGGCCCACAATGGCAATCATGCCACAGCGGGATACTGCGTTTTCTTCTGTATTATTTGACATTAGTCAGTTCCGCGAGGGTTAAGCGCGCTGCTTCTTGTTCCGCTTTTCTGCGACTTCTTCCTGTTGCTTGAACAGGCTGCGCTACCCCTTCAACCTTACATGTAACATAGAAGGTTTGCTCGTGAGCTTTGCCTTGAATATCGGTCACTTTATACTCAGGAAGGGGCAATTGACGCCCTTGTAAGAATTCCTGAAGTTGGGTTTTACTGTCCTTGGGATGATAGTCAGGATCGAGTTCACTCAAATGCTCAGCAAACCACGTTTTAATTAAGCTAAAGCAAGTATCGATTCCAGCTTCCAAATAAATGGCACCTATGATGGCTTCAAAGGCGTCGGCTAAGATAGATTCGTTTGCGAACCCACCGCTTTTCAATTCACCGGCACCTAATTGCAACACATCGCTAAAATCGAGGCGTTTAGCAAGCTTAGCCAAAGTTTCACCTTTCACCAAACTTGAACGCATTCTTGTTAATTTTCCTTCCGGTACTTTTGGGAAGTTGTGATACAAAATATCCGCAACCACCATACCTAAAACTGCATCCCCAAGGAACTCCAGACGCTCGTTATGCTTACTTCCTGCACTTCGATGCGTGAGAGCTAATTTTAAGTTTTCGAGGTCTTTGAACTCATAGCCAATTCGCTCACATAACTCTTTATAAGGACGCAATGAGTCCACTACTGAATACCACCTATACGATTAAATCTAACATTTGTCGGAACCCAAGATGGCAAGATGCTATCGCTTGGTCTTCCGTACTCAAAACTGATCCAGATTGCAACGGCCTTGCCAACGAGATCATCGTCAGACACAAACCCCCAGTAACGACTATCGCCACTGTTATCTCGGTTGTCGCCTAACACAAAGTAATGCCCTTCTGGCACAACCCAAGTGCCAACAGGTACGCCGTCTTGGCGGTAATAACGCTGTTTTTGCTCAGGTAAAACCGGATTGCGCAACACCTCATGCTTTAATGTCCCCAAGTCTTCAATGGCGCGATCCAGTGGGAATTCTCTCACTTCGGTTTGCGACACACGAATCATTTGGGAAAATGCGCCTGTATCAACGTGTTCTAGCTCAGCAACGTGTTTATCTTTGCACTCACCGCTGTCACACTGAGACTCAATGATAACTTGTTTATTTTGATAAGTGATACGATCACCTGGTAAACCAATCACTCGTTTGATGTAATCTTTTGAGCGATCTTCAGGGTATTTAAACACGGCAATGTCGCCGCGCTCAGGTGAGCCAACTTCAATAAACTTGTTGCGCACGACAGGGTCTTTCAAACCGTACGTAAACTTCTCTACTAAAATGAAATCCCCAACTAATAAGGTAGACTTCATCGAGCCCGTTGGAATTTGAAATGGCTCGTAAATGAACGAGCGCAACACCAAAACAAAAGCAATGACTGGGAAAATTTGCTGCGCGGTATCAACGATATACGGCAGCGGGGCAACTTCCCTAATAGTGTCTTCATCAACAGCGCCGTTGGTGTTTGCTAGTGCAATGGCGATTTTTTCCTTGCGCTTAGGTGCCCAAAGAAGGGAATCGGCAAGCCAAATAAGGCCTGATACTGCGGTGACAATCACCAAGATTAGAGAAAAGTAGTTCGCCATTATTTACTCACCTTGAGCACCGCTAAGAAAGCATCTTGTGGTAATTCAACATTACCCACTTGCTTCATGCGCTTCTTGCCCTCTTTTTGTTTTTGAAGCAGCTTTTTCTTACGGCTAACATCACCACCATAACATTTCGCTGTTACGTTTTTACGCAGCTGTTTAACGGTGCTTCGCGCCACAATATGGTTACCAATTGCCGCTTGAATTGCGATGTCAAACATCTGTCTTGGAATCAGTTCTCTTAGCTTTTCCACTAAGTCACGACCGCGATACTGCGCGTTCTCTTTGTGAGTGATAATGGCCAGCGCATCCACGCGCTCAGCGTTCACTAAAATATCAAGGCGCACCATATCGGCGGGCTGGAACTTCTTAAAGTTGTAGTCCAAAGAGGCAAAGCCACGACTGGTTGATTTTAAACGATCGAAGAAATCAAGTACCACTTCTGCCATCGGCAATTCGTAAGTTACCGCAACTTGATTACCGTGATATACCATATTGGTTTGTACACCGCGCTTATCAATACATAAGGTGATAACGTTTCCAAGGAAATCTTGCGGTACCAGAATGTTGGCTTCAACGATTGGCTCGCGAATTTCTTCAATATCGTTAACAGGAGGTAATTTTGAGGGGTTATCGACTTTAACGGTGTTACCGCTAGTATCCACCACCTCATACACTACAGTTGGTGCCGTGGTGATTAAGTCGAGGTTATATTCGCGCTCTAAACGCTCTTGAATGATTTCCATGTGCAACATGCCAAGGAAACCGATACGGAAACCAAATCCCAGCGCGGCAGAACTTTCCGGTTCGAAGAACAAAGACGCATCGTTAAGGCTAAGCTTCGCCAGTGCATCGCGAAAATCTTCATAATCGTCAGAACTAATGGGGAAAACACCCGCATAAACCTGAGGCTTAACTTTTTGGAATCCCGGCAAAGCCTCTTCTGCTGAGTCTCTTGCTAGTGTGATGGTATCGCCCACCGGTGCGCCGTGAATCTCTTTGATACCCGCCACAATAAAGCCCACTTCCCCGGCTTTTAGCTCCTGAGTATCGGTAGCTTTAGGTGTGAAGATACCCACGCGATCCGCTTGGTGAACTTGACCATTCGACATGATCTTAATTTTATCGCCTTTACGCAACACACCTTCTTTAACGCGTACCAAAGACACAACGCCTTGGTAATTATCAAACCACGAATCCACAATCAGTGCTTTAAGTGGTGCGTCTAGGTCACCTTCTGGTGGTGGAATTTGGTTAACGATGACTTCTAATACTTCATCAATACCAATGCCTGTTTTCGCAGAACAACGAACCGCATCGAGTGCGTCAATGCCGACGATGTCTTCGATTTCTGTGGCAACACGCTCTGGGTCGGCTTGCGGTAAGTCGATTTTGTTTAGAATCGGAACCACTTCCATATCCATTTCAATAGCGGTGTAACAGTTTGCAAGCGTTTGTGCTTCTACGCCCTGTCCGGCATCAACAACCAACAGCGCACCTTCACAGGCGGCAAGTGAACGCGATACTTCGTAGGTGAAGTCGACGTGTCCGGGAGTGTCGATAAAGTTTAACTGATAGGTTTCGCCATCTTGCGCGGTGTAATTCAATGTGACACTTTGCGCTTTAATCGTAATACCGCGCTCTCGCTCTAAGTCCATGGAATCAAGAACTTGCGCTTCCATTTCACGGTCGCTAAGGCCACCGCAGTGCTGGATTAAACGATCCGACAGGGTTGATTTACCGTGGTCGATGTGGGCGATAATAGAAAAATTACGTATATGTTTATGTTGCATGAACTCTGTGGGTTCCGACTAAATACTTAAAAATTCGATAAATATTTGCAGTTGATTAACAAAACCACGTTAAAAACGCGTCCTGCTGCAAGAATGGCGGCGATTTTACTAGGTTATGCGCAACAAAGCGACAACGGAATAGTAAGAATAGGTGTTTTGCTGCGGTGTTTTTATCTAAACACCGCATTTGGGCGAGGTTACTGTGATTCTTCGGAAACAATTTCAGGCTTTTTGTCCAAAAGCGTTCCCAATAAGACGGGCTCGAATTGATGCTTGCACTGCTTTCGGGTCCACAATTTCACCCATTTGAATGTAACAAACACGCCTAAGGCAGTGAGCGCAATGACCCAACCTTCGCCGTGTAACCCGATCATTGGCAACAAAAACTGCCCTACTAGCGCACTGAGCATTAAACCTATCAGCGGCACAACGTACATTAACGCCGATGCCGTTAGTAAGCTCTCTTCTTGAATACCCAGTCGCACTTGTTGCCCTGGCGAAAACGGCATCCCCTTTTCATCGGCAATCGATTGAACCTGATCACTTTCCTGCCCAAGTGATGCAGTGTTACTTGAAGAAAACACAAAATCACTGGTTTTATTGGCGACAGCTCTCGCAATCACTCCCGTGCCACACGCGGCTTTTTGCGAGCACGCTTTGCACGCATTTTTCATTTGAGTTTGAACAATGATTCGCTCACCCTCAATGCTTTTCACTACGCCCACTTCTTCAATCATGCATCACCTTCACATTTGACTTTATTGAGAAAGCTTCGCCGCACGAGGGCGAATCGAAGAAGCAATCGTATTGGCAGTTTCTGCGGGAATTTTTCCAACAACGGTAACTTCAATTTTACCGTTGTTCAGCGACAGCAAAGTATTCGACTGATGCCGTAACCAACCGTTTTCGGCCACGGTGCCGCGAATAGCGTGTACATAAACCGACACATCCACTAAGCCGTCGCTTAGCAGTACATAATCAACGGTATCGCCGGTTACGGGCAGTTTATGCGTGTCTTGCTTGATGGCTTTCATGCCCGTTGGCAGCCAATTGATTTGCCATTTATGATGCGCAGGCGCAGCCGGTTTCATCATGGCAAGCTCAGGTAGCTTATCCCTTTCTATTTTATGGAAATACTCATCCGGCGAATCACTGATATGAATCGACGTCACCTGAATTTGCTCAAGCAGTTTGCCTTCTAAATCCAACATATCCAGCTTTAACAACAATCCTGATTGCTGATCCAACCACGCCACAAAACTGTAGCGATTGTTATCTTTACTGATGATGCGGATTTGTTGCGAGGCCAACCCCGATACGCGACTTTTGCCTACCAGCACGATATCGTAAGCTTCACTAAGCACGTCAGGGGCCATAAAAAACTGGGACGGAATAGGCCCATTAATAAATTCAGAACGAATGCTGTAAGGCGGCGAAGTCGGCTCAAAATAGCTCACCACATTGCCCACTCTAAACGATTCTCTGCCAGGACCATTCAATAAGCTCAAATGCTCCATTTCAACACCATCAACCAAACCATGACGCCACAAATACGGCTCAGCTTGCGCTCCTTGCTGGGAGACAACGTAAGAAATGCGGTAATTGAGGGTGCGTAAACTTTGTTGAAGTTGGGTTAGCCAATCGGTCGCAGAAGACGACGCAGTCAAATCAGACGCGGCTGAATAGGAAGGAACGGAAAAGAGCAGACCTACAACGAGGACTAGACCTGCTCTTACTCGATAATTATTTGCTCTCAGGGGTTTGAGAATCTTGCTCAGCGTCTTTTTTAACTGATTGCCCTGATGTTGAATGGTCATTTGACTCCACATTACTCTTATGACGAACTTGCTGCGTATGATCATTCATATAAGCATTCAAGCGACGTCGTTGTTCTACCACATCGGTTCTCGGCACGGAACGAGTCTGCTCTAAGCTCACAGGTGATAAACCACCTTGAATACCTGTAACGGGAATCGTTGGAGCGGCGTTAAACGGCTGCTCTGCGACAGGTTGATTAAACTGCTGATAACCTAAGATAACCGCGATAGCAACAGACGCGGCAATCGCAAATTGCCCGGTTTGTTGCACCATTGGCTTAACATTACTTTTCTCATCATTGCTTGCTTTACCAAACCATGCAGCCAATTTAGAGATTTTAGCAGGTTCGGGCTTAGGTTCCGCTTTTGGCGTTACCGGCGCCATGATGGTTGGTTCGTTTTCCAATGCCTGAGCTATCTTATCAGATAAATCCAAATTTAACTCAGTGGGTAATTCTTGTTTTAAGCCATCCCTAATGATGTGATAGCGGTGCCACTTCTCTTGTAATTCGGCATCGTTTTTGAGTTCTTCGAGAAAGCCTTCTTCCTGATTGTCACCGTCCATATACGCTGACAAGTTCTCGATGTTACGTTGCGTCATAATACCTCGTTGCTACGGCTTTATTATCGTTTTTGGTTTAGCACACATCGCTACCTTTGTAACAGCGGTTCGATAACTTTGTCGATGGCTTCCCGTGCGCGGAAGATTCTAGAACGAACCGTACCGACTGGGCAATCCATCACATTGGCTATCTCTTCGTAGCTCATTCCTTCCATTTCACGCAACGTAATTGCCATGCGTAAATCTTCAGGTAACTTTTCCACTGTTTCAAATAATAGCTTATTTATTTCATCTGACAGTAAAACGCGCTCAGGCGTTGAATTTTCCTTTAACGAATCACTGCCATCGTAAAAGTCTGCTTCTTCTGCGTCGACATCACTTGTCGGGGCTTTTCGGCTTTGCGAAGTTAAATAATTCTTCGCCGTGTTCACCGCAATGCGATACATCCACGTATAAAAAGCACTCTCCCCTCTAAAATTCGCTAACGCTCGATACGCTTTAATAAAAGCTTCTTGTGTTACATCGGCAACATCGCCTGAATTTTTCACGTACCGCGATACAATATGGACCACTTTATGTTGATACTTCGACACTAATAAGCCGAATGCATCTTTGTCACCACGTTGTACCCTTTCAACAATCTGCTGATCTGTTAACTGCTCGCTCATTCGAGCCATAACTCCTTCGTTACTCGTACACCAAAAGATAACGAGATTAAAATAATTCGTCGCTGAAACCATAATGAACAGCTAGCGGAAGTGACCGTGAGTTTATTATTAAAAAACCCATGATGACAACGTTTAACCCGGCGTTCACCACAATAATTGTCTGCGACTAAGCTCATTTTTTGGTGGCTTGGCTCAAGTAAGCAAACTAGTAGACTACGGGTTTCTGGGAAAGTTCTAAAAAATGTAAAAATAAATTGCGTTAATTTTAAATTCAGGCAAAAAATGCCCGTACATTTTGGCATTTTATTGTTTAAATTCAATTATTTTGCGCAAAATAAACCATTCAAAAAAATTTCATGCATTTATTATGTTGATCATTTAATCGTTCAGATAGCATTTTGCTTCAAGCCCGTGTTTTTGATCCTACTAATGCACATTCCGTAATAAATTTTTCTTTTTAGATATCTACAGGTAGTATTACGCGTTCGTTAAAAGTGTCGGCTGTATTTCGCAAAAAGCAAGGTATCCAGCTCAAGTCGACAAAGACACGGGTGCAAGCATTACCACCCAAAGGAAACATCTCCAAAACATGAAGAAAACCACCGAATACAATTGTGATGTCCTCGTTATCGGTAGTGGCGCTGCAGGATTAAGTTTAGCGCTTAAACTTGCCAAGCATTGTCAGGTCATTGTTCTGAGTAAAAGCAAAATCTCTGAAGGCTCAACAAAGTATGCCCAAGGCGGTATTGCTGCTGTTTTTGACGAAAGCGACTCCATTGACTCCCACGTAGCCGACACCATGAAAGCTGGCGGCGGTATCTGTGAACAAAACGTGGTTGAATTTACGGCTCAAAATGCAAAAGAAAGCATGCAGTGGCTAATTGATACTGGCGTCGACTTTGATGAAACCACCGACGATAAAGGTGAGACAAAGTATCACCTAACCCGAGAAGGCGGCCACAGTCATCGACGCATCCTTCACGCCGCCGATGCCACTGGCAAAGCCGTTCAATACACACTTTCCGACGCCGTCCAAAAACACCCTAACATTCAATTATTCGAGCGCTTTAATGCGCTTGATCTCATCACCAGTGAATCCGACAACAAGCAGTGTTTAGGCTGCTATGTATGGAACCGAGAAATTGAACAAGTCGAAGTGATTCGTAGCCGCTTTACGGCCCTTGCTACGGGCGGCGCGAGTAAGGTGTATCAATATACCTCAAACCCCGATATTGCCAGCGGTGATGGTATCGCAATGGCATGGCGCGCGGGCTGTCGTGTAGCCAACATGGAATTCAATCAATTCCACCCAACGTGCTTATATCACCCTCAAGCCAAAAACTTCCTCATCACCGAAGCATTACGAGGTGAAGGAGCGTATTTAAAACACGCCGATGGCACGCGATTTATGGCGCGTTTTGATGAGCGTATGGAACTGGCACCGCGCGATATTGTTGCCCGTGCTATCGACTACGAAATGAAGCGTTTAGGTGCAGATTGCATGTACCTTGATATCAGCCACAAACCCGCTGAATTTGTGATGAAGCACTTCCCCAATATCTATAAGAAGTGCCGCGCGTTAGGGATCGATATCACCCGAGATCCGATCCCCGTGGTGCCTGCCGCCCACTATAGCTGCGGTGGGGTGATGACCGATTTAAACGCCAAAACCGACTTAAACAATGTGTACGCTGTGGGTGAAGTGGCATACACCGGGCTACATGGCGCGAACCGGATGGCCAGTAACTCTTTGCTTGAGTGTGTGGTGTTTGCCCATTCTGCCGCGAAAGACATCCTGTCTCGCCTTGATGAAACAACCGTCAACGAAACGATTCAACCCTGGGATGAAAGCCGCGTCAGCGACTCCGACGAAGAGGTTGTGATTCAGCATAACTGGCACGAACTGCGCTTATTTATGTGGGATTACGTGGGTATTGTGCGAACGAATAAACGTTTAGAGCGCGCGCTACACCGTATTGAGCTGCTAAAACAAGAAGTGCAAGATTACTACGCGCATTTCCGCGTGAGTAATAACCTGCTTGAGTTAAGAAACTTGCTGACGGTCGCTGAACTTATTGTACGCAGTGCGATGCAAAGAAAGGAAAGCCGTGGCCTTCACTATAACCTCGACTACCCCGACCAATTAGCCGACTCCGGCACAACCATTCTAGACCCGCATTTGCTGGCAGTAACGGATCGCTAAACACAGCTTTCTGTAATCCTCATCAGACACTTCATCGCTAAATATCCAAAACCACTTTGGGTATTTAGCGTAGCGAATGTGCAGCCATAACAATGCACTATTGGCTTTTGAACTCGACGTGAGGCGTAACGGTTCTTCTATAGGAACATGAGACAGCGCGTTGGCAGAGTGAAACACCCATCGACCATCTTCAAACAGCGTTACCTCCATCACAGCGCGTGCTCGATGCTTCATTTGCAAGCTAATTTGCACGATAAGTAACAGGGTTAAAACCGATTGTACTGGGCGTTGGAAAGGAAACGTGGCAGGAGGCCAAAACCAAATGGAACTGATAAGCACCAGTCCCATTATCATGATAAAAGCAGGGCGATATACCCGGGGTGTGATGCGTATTTTATACTTTGACGCGTTTGATAATAACATCGACCATCCTAGCCAATTCTGCGTCCTCACACTTAGCATGTCCCATAAACCAAGCGTATAAATCCGGGTCGTCACTTGTTAACAAGCGCTCAAATAAAATCTTATCGTCGTCACTCAAATCATCGAAGGCTTCTTTGAAAAAGGGTTCAAGCAATACATCAAGTTCCAACATGCCTCGACGACATGCCCAGTGCATACGCGCAATTCTTTTTTTATCCAACATCTAAGTTTCACTTATCAATTTTTGTGCTTTTAAACAGCATTTTAGGGAATACGAGTTGAGAGTGGCGATTATAGCCCCATAATTAACACTTACCAATGTGACTACGTACCAATCCGACATTAGGAACACACATGCATTGCCTAATCACAAATAAATCCGTTATTCGCATGACGGGAGAAGACAGCCAGAAATTCTTACAAAGCCAACTCACCGCCAACATTGAGCAACTGGATAGTGGAGCAAGCACTTTAGCTTGTCAATGCAGTGCGAAAGGGAAAACCTGGGCGATTATGCAAGTGATTGCACAAAACGATGGCTATTTGCTCGTTATGGACCAAGGTTGTGCCGAAAATAGCCTAGCGGAATTGAAAAAATACTCGGTGTTTTCCAAGGTCGATATTGACGATGTTTCCGCCGAGTATACCTTGCTTGGTGTCGCCTCAAATGCGCTGCCCGCAGCGATTACAGCTGTTCTTGCTGAGCACAATACCCAAGCACCAGAAGGCCACTTGCAATCCACCTGTATTGATAACGATGCCATTTTAACGCATTACGCTGTGCCCGGTGCAACGCCGCGCTGGACCTTACTAGCCCCCTCCTCTCACGCATTAATAGCGGCATTAAAAGCCTTACCTGAAATGCCTCACGCGCAGTGGGAAGTCATGGACATTCAAGCGGGCATTCCCAAACTAGCACAAGCCCAAAGCGAGGAATACGTACCTCAAATGATGAACATGCAAGCGCTTGATGCCATCAGCTTTACGAAGGGTTGTTACATGGGGCAAGAGGTCGTTGCACGAACCAAGTACCTCGGTAAAAACAAGCGAGCTGGTGCCATTTTAATGTACCCAGCAGGAGTAGAAATTAACGCAGGTGACACCTTTGAACTGCAACTAGGTGAAAATTGGCGTCGTATCGGTACGTGTTTGTATGGCGCAACGCACGACCAGAAAACATGGGCTTTTGCTGTACTGCCTAACGATTTGGAAAAGGATGCCGTGATTCGATTACAAACCCAGCCAGACGCTCACTTTGCTTTACAAACATTACCTTATGAGCTGGACTAAACTCGGCGCGAACATTAATTAGTCCACTCAAACCCATTCGCATGGGTTACACTATAAAAAACACCTAAAAACGGAAAAATATTATGAAAATCGCACAAGATGCTGTCGTCGCCATTAACTACACGGTCTCAACACAAGAAGGTGTAGAAATCGACAGCACTGCAGACTCGGAGCCACTTCAATTTATCTTTGGTCACGGTCACTTAATTAGCGGATTAGAAGATGCGCTAGCGGGCAAAGAAGCCAATGAAAAATTACACGTTGAAGTCGCCCCTGAAGATGCCTACGGCGAACGTCATGATGGCCTCGTTCAAGCCGTTCCAAAGAACATGTTTGAAGGCATGGAGCCTGAAGTGGGCATGCAATTTAGAGCAACAACGGACGATGGTGAGCAAACGGTTATTATCATTGATGTGAGCGACGACAATGTGACTGTTGATGGCAATCACCCACTGGCAGGCCAAGCATTAACGTTCGATGTGGAAATTATTTCTGTTCGTGAAGCAACAGCTGCCGAATTAGATCACGGTCACGTTCACGGTGAAGGCAGTAGCTGCGAACACTAAAATCGACCAACAGCGTATTTTTTGCGGTGCGCGCCCTTAAGTGATGCATGCACCGCAAACTTGCAACAAATCTATACATTTTCTGCTTATTAATTTCATCCCTACTCCCCTTCTCTTAACAATTTTGCAATATAATCGGCAGCGCTCTGAGCCTAATTCAGCTTAGCGAAAACCTCTCGCAACTTGCCGGCTTTCGCAACAGACGACGAAAACATCAATAAACAGAGAATAATAATGAACAAGTACTTGCAACATTTTCCAAGTGCCAAAAAGGCTATTTGCCTTTGTTTGCTTGGCTTGAGCGTTTCCGCTCAGGCTGGCGATATGGGCGCGAAAAAAGACGCAGAGAAAAAAGAATGGGACGTTCTTAACCCGCCAATGGCGTTAAACAGCGTCAATATCAAAACCAATGAAACCACATGGTCTAGCCTAGACGTAACACCAGACGGTAAGCACATTGTTTTTGATATGCTAGGCGACATTTACATTGTGGATATCGAGGGTGGAAAAGCCAAACCCCTGACCCAAGATTTTGCTTGGAACATTCACCCTAAAGTGAGCCCCGACGGCAAAACTATCGCGTTTTCTTCGGACCGTGGTGGCATTTCCAATATTTGGACCATGGATTTAGAAGGCAACATCCTTAAGCAAATCAGTACCGAAAAATCCAACCTAATGCACTCGCCAAAGTGGAGCCCGGATGGCGACTACATCGTGGCAACTAAAGGCATTATGTCGCGCCGCAGTATTCCCGCAGGCGAAGTATGGATGTATCACCACGGTGGTGGTGCTGGCGTTGCCATTAAAAAACGTGTGAACGGTGAAAAAGACCAGAAAAACATCGCCGATCCTAACTTCTCTCACGATGGTCGCTACGTGTATTACACGCAAGATATCTCAGGCGGTCACACATTCTCGTACAACCGAGACCCGCTGAAGTCCATCTTCGCCATCACGCGTTACGACATGCAAAAAGGCGAAGAAGAGCGTTATATTTCAGGCACAGGCGGTGCGGTAGTGCCTACGCCTTCTCCTGACGGCAAACACATCGCATTTATTCGTCGCGTAAAAGAAAAAACAGCCTTGTTCATTAAGAACATCAAAACAGGCGAAGAAAATGCGCTTACCCTAAACCTAGAGCACGATAACCAAGAAGGGTTTGGTTCTGAAGGCTACTTCCCTTACTTCGACTGGACACCCGATTCAAAAGAAATCGTGTACTGGACTGGCGGTAAATTCCACAAAATTGATGTCAAAGACAAAGACATTGATACGCTCAATGTGGAAGTTGATGCGCAACTTAAATATGCCGATGCGGTGCGCTTCCCAGTGGACGTTGCTCCAGACGAATTCGACGTGAAAATGTTACGTTGGACGCAAAAATCACCGGATGGCAAATCCATGATTTTCCAAGCATTGGGTAAGTTGTACATCCAAGACGTGAAATCCGGTAAAACGCGCCGCTTAACCAAGCAAAGCGATCACGACGAATTCTATCCTCGCTATTCTAACGACGGAAAATACATCGTTTACTCAACGTGGAATGACCAAAAGCTTGGCAGCATTAAAATGGTGTCGGCAAAAGGCGGCAAAGGCAAAACCTTAACCTCTGAACCGGGTCATTACATCGAGCCATCTTTCTCAACAGACGGTAAGAAAGTCGCGTACCAGAAGTTCTCTGGCGGTTACTTGTTGCCTTCAAAATGGTCTGTGAATCCGGGCGTTTACGTACTGGATGTGAAATCAAAAGAAACAAAACGCGTGAGCAAATCGGGTTCTGCGCCACACTTTGCAGGCGACAACAGCCGCGTATACTTCACGCAAGGCGTACCGGGTACAGCATACCCAGAGCGTCAATTAGTGAGCGTTGATTTAAACGGCGAGAACAAACAAACTCACCTTTACGGTGCGGATAAAGTACAAGAGTACCGTTTATCTCACGATAAAAAGTGGGTTGCTTTTGTTGAGCAGTACAACGTTTTTGTTGCCCCGTTTGCCGACACAGGTAAAAAGCAAAACATCAATAGCATGATGAAATCTGTGCCTGTGAAAAAGCTATCGAGCCGCGCGGGTGAATACCTAAATTGGTCTCCTAATAGCGAAACCGTTAGCTGGTTCCACGGTCCACGTTTCTTCGAGCGCGACTTAAAAGATGCCTTTGCATTTGTTGAGGGCGCACCCGAAACCTTGCCAGAAATTGATGCCGAAGGCGTTAACTTATCTTTCACTAAAAAAGCTGATAAACCAATGGGTTATAAAGCGTTAGTGGGCGGTAACATCGTCACCATGCGCAACGCCGACAACCTTGAAGAAGTGATTGAAGGCGGCACGGTATTGATTAAAGACAACCGCATCGTAGTGGTAGGCAAGGATGTTGATATTCCTAAAGATGCGCAAATCATCGATATCACGTGTAAAACGGTTATTCCAGGTTTAGTGGATGCTCACGCTCACGGCGCACAAGGTCGTCACGAGATCATTCCTCAGCAAAACTGGATGATGTACTCTAACGTGTCATTTGGTGTCACCACTATTCACGATCCTTCAAATGATTCGTCTGAGATTTTCTCTGCCTCTGAGTTGCAGCGCGCAGGAAAAATCGTTGCGCCTCGCATCTACTCAACCGGTACTATCCTTTACGGTGCTGAACTACTGACCCACAAAGCCGTTGTGAAAAGCTATGACGACGCGCTTTATCACATGCAGCGCTTGAAAGACATGGGCGCGATTTCTGTGAAAAGCTACAACCAACCTGCACGTTCACAGCGCCAGCAAATCCTTGCTGCAGCACGTGAATTGAACATGATGGTTGTGCCAGAAGGGGGCGGTAAATTCCACCAAAACCTAAGCATGCTGGTTGATGGTCACACGGGTCTTGAACATTCATTGCCAGTAGCAAAAGGCTACAACGACTTAACCAAGCTTTGGTCTTCTACTGAGTTTGGTTACACGCCAACATTTGTTGTGTCTTATGGCGGTATGATGGGTGAAGAATACTGGTACGATCGTACCGAAGTCTGGAAGAACCCTCGCCTATTGCGCTACACGCCGTCATTCTTATTGGACGAGCGCGCAATTCGTCGCCCAACTGCGCCGGATGAACAATACAATCACCAACGCGTTGCTAAGTACGCAAAAGAACTTCGTGAAAATGGCGTAGGTGTTCACATTGGTGCTCACGGTCAGCGCGAAGGTTTGGCGGCTCACTGGGAAATGTGGATCATGAGTCAAGGTGGTTTCACACCGTGGCAAGCGATTCGCGGTGCAACCATCGACGGTGCTAAACACCTGGGTATGGATAAAGACATTGGCAGTATCGAAAGCGGTAAATTAGCCGACTTAGTGGTTATCGATGGCGATGTATTGTCTGATATCCGTAAGAGTGAATTTGTTCAATACACCGTGCTAAACGGTCGTGTTTATGACTCAGCCACCATGAACGAAGTTGGCAGCAAGAAGAAACGCAATAAGTTCTTCTTCGAAGACCAAAACAAACAGTTCATGCCTGAGGCAACACGATTAGAAATCCAAGCGAAACAAGAAAGACATCACTGGGTTCACTAATCACGAGCTTCGCGCTATGCGCTATGCGCTATAAGCTAAAAGCTAAAAGCTAAAAGCTAAAAGCTAAAAAGATAATCATCACAAACGCACATTGGGGAACGCCCTAATGTGCGTTTTTTTATGTGCGCTCGGCATCACCTTTCTTCATTCCCTAATCAGCCTCATTTCCCAATCAGCCAATAAGACAGTAAAATACGCCGTTATCAGCCCGGCAAAGCTTTACAAGGTTATCGCTTCGGCTACAAAAGCATGCAACCCAACAACGAAAATCGCCCGTTATTATCATGAAAATACAACCTCATTGGCGCATCCTTACCATTGGTGATGGCGACCTTTCCTTTTCTCATTCGTTGGCGAAGTATCATCCCTGCAAAAAGCTAGTAGCGACTGTATATGATCAAGAACCCGTTGTTCGAGAAAAGTACGCCAACCATCAGTTTATTGATGCCTTACGCCAACGCGGTATTCCTGTTTATACTGGCATCGATATTCAGCACCCAAGCCAATATCAACGCGTTTTAGCAGCACATTTACGCCAATTTGATGTGGTGATTTTTCAATTTCCTTTAATCACAGGGGAAGACGCTTACAACGCCTTTAAACACGCGCAAAAACGCACATCTGCTAACTTGCTAAACCGTATTTTGCTGCGTCATTTCTTAATCAACTGCGTCGCCGATTTGCTCGACCCTCAAGGTGAGCAGCTATGCCTTATCTCCTCTAAAGATGTGAAACCCTATATCGAATGGGATATCGAGCGAAGCTTGCACCTAAACACTCCCCTTCACTATTTAGGCAAATCGCCTTTTAACATGGAAGATTTTCCTGAATACCAAATACGAAACGTAAACCGCGATAAGTTTGTGAAAGACACCAAAAGCTTTACTTATGTGTGGAGCCCCAACGCAAATATTCCTGATTGGATTACAACGCCAAATGTTGAGCATGTTGTGAACAATGAAGTTAGCGAGTTTAAA
>CAXRCC010000048.1:0-16632 GCA_964228975.1 Paraneptunicella sp.
AAAGCACAAACGTTACTGCCAGCGAGTCTTTTCCAAGCGCCTGAAGTGCCTTTGGTTGATGGTAAAGGACAAATTTGGCAGCCGTACAGTACCGATGTGGAAAAGCTGCATCACTACACCCTCGATGCGCAGGTAAATCGCACTTACGATTTCACCAAAGCCATTGAAGTTAGCATTAAAGAGTTTGCGCCGGATAAGCTGATTGTGCTTGGACCAGGCGCGACATTAGGCGGTGCGATTGCCCAAACCTTGATCATGCATAAATGGCAAGATTTCCAAGACAAAGCCGATTTTATCAGCCGTCAAAAAGTGGAACCTTACTTATTAGCCATGGGCATGGAAAAACAACGAGAGTGGGTGCTGTAAGCCCACTTTTATCTTATTTTGAAACAAAAGCTTGTGGATATTGTGCCTCGATTCGGTTGATAATGAAGCGGAATTTTATTTCACATCGAATATTGAACTATGATGGCAAGCTTTCACTTTCTCAGTCGTGTTGTTTTGGTCGTGGCAGGTATTTTTCTTCTAAATGCGTGCTCTGCCACTGATCAACGTCACTTTATTCAAGCGGTTCAAACCAATAAACCCGACCGGGCGCTTAAAAGCTTTGCTCAACGCAAAGAACAGCAATATAAAAACGATCCCACAGCGTTACTCCGCGATATTCAGAACATCAAGAAACTGCTCGATGAACTGCGAGGTAATGCCGGTAAAGTATGGGGAAAGAAAGAAGTTTCCATTCCTTCTAAGAAAAAGTACGTTAAATACACGGATAAATACCGCTCTCGCGCACTAGTTGATTTTGGGGCGGGTAACATAACGGTGGAAACCATCAATGCTAAAAATCCGTCGTTGCAGCTGAAACAAGCCATTGTCACAACTTTGCTTACCACAGATGACCCTGTCGCAACGGATATTTTCTCAGACAAAAAACCTCAGTTTAATGGCAAGCCTTATTTATACGGGCAAGTGCTAGACCAAGATAAAAAGCCCATTCAATATGAGTGGCGCGCCTCGCGCTATGCCGATTATTTAATTAAACATCGCATGAAATCCAAGCGCACGAGTAAAGGCACAACGCATTACGTGAGCTTTCCCATGGAGCGAAATCACGATCAACTGAGAAAGCAGAAGTATTCGAAATACGTGCTGGCTTCGGCATCTAAGTATCAAGTGCCGCCAGAGTTGATTTACGCAATTATCGAAACCGAAAGTAGCTTTAATCCTTTTGCGGTGAGTTCGGCAAATGCTTACGGTTTGATGCAAGTGGTGCCCGCAACCGCAGGCAAAGATGTTTACACGCGAATTAAAAAACGTGGGGATAAACCGACCAAATCCGTTTTGTTCAAACCGGAGCAAAACATCGATATCGGCACTGCTTATTTGCATATCTTAGACGATATTTATTTGAAGAAGGTTTCGAATGCCACAAGCCGAGAGTATAGCATTATCTCTGCTTACAACGGCGGTGCAGGCAATGTGTTTAAGGCGTTTAGCCGTGATAGAAAAAAAGCACCAGCGGTAATTAATGGGTTAACGCCAAGCCAAGTGTATTGGCGACTTACCCAAAAGCATCCTAGGGCAGAATCCCGTCGTTATTTAGAAAAAGTCACTAAATTTAAAAAGAAGTACGAGTAATTACAGTAACCCTTCGCAGTCTTGTAAAGAGGAAAGGTTTTGAAAAAAATCGTCATTTTTGGAAATTCTGGAGCAGGAAAATCAACGCTTGCTAAGCAGTTGCATGAAGACGCAGGGTTATCGCATTTGGATTTAGATACCATTGCTTGGCAGCCCTCATCTCCGCCAACACGAAAGCCCATAGCCGAAGTGTCTCAGGAAATTGCTGAGTTCATACATGAAACATCCTGTTGGGTCATTGAAGGCTGTTACGCCGATTTACTTGAACTGGTGCTTCACGAAGCCACAGAACTTATCTTCCTTGATTTACCCATTGAGCAATGTGTTGAAAATGCGAAAAACCGTCCTTGGGAGCCGCACAAATACCCCTCTAAAGCGGTTCAAGATGAAAACCTGCCTATGTTAGTTGAGTGGATTCAACAATACGAAACTCGAGACGACACCTTTTCGCGAGAAGCTCACAGAGCCTTGTTCGACGGTTTTAACGGCACAAAGTCGCGTTTTACGACCATGAAAGAAGTGTAATAAAGCGAGGCTTTGTTTTGATCTAGGTCGATTTTACGCGCATTTTAGGTAGTATAATTACGCCTCTTCGGTTGCGTTGTGGTATAGCTCCTATCCGTATCTCGCTAATTGCGCAGCCTTGAATATTGACCACCGTATCAGGAGCTAAATTATGTCTGCGCTATTAACGCATGCCCAGTATCAAGATATCGCCAAGCAATTAATCTTACCTACCCAAGCCTTTATCAACGGCGAATTTACTCCCGCTTTAGAGGGAAACGAATACATAAGTACTAACCCCGCAACAGGCGAAGTCATTGCGCATATGGCAGCGTGTACTCGCAAAGATGTTGATGTGGCAGTGAGCGCGGCAAAAACGGCTTTTGAATCGGGTGTGTGGTCGGGTTTAGCCCCCACGCAAAGAAAAGAAGTCTTGCTAAAATTTGCAGACTTGCTGGAAGAAAACGCCACCGAATTAGCGGTTATGGAAGCCCTTGAGTCGGGTAAACCTATCCGAGAATGCGTACTGACAGATTTACCTGAAACCATTGCGTGTACGCGTTGGCACGCTGAAGCGACCGACAAAATTTATGATCAGCTAACGCCGAATCAATCGGGTGCGACAGGCATGATTGTGCGTGAGCCATGCGGTGTCGTCGCGGCCATTTTGCCCTGGAATTTTCCTTTAATGATGGTGGGGTGGAAATTGGCTCCCGCCTTAGCATCTGGCAACTCTGTTGTTGTAAAGCCTTCTGAAGAAACCAGCATGACAACATTGCGTTTAGCTGAGTTAGCAAAAGAAGCAGGCATCCCCGATGGCGTATTAAACGTGGTAACCGGGTTTGGAGCGGATGTGGGTGAGGCGCTTGGTTTGCACCAAGATGTGGAGGTCATTTCCTTTACGGGCTCTACGGCAACCGGACGTAAGTTGTTAACTTACTCAGCGCAAAGTAACTTAAAACGCATCGTGCTTGAGTGTGGTGGTAAAAGCCCAAGTGTGGTGTTGGAAGATGCTGAAAACCTCGACGAAGTGGCTCAGAACATTGTGTATGCCGCATTGTGGAACATGGGACAAAACTGCACAGCAAACTCTCGTGTGATTGTGCATAAAGCCTTAAAGGCGGAGTTAACACGCAAGCTCCTTGGTGAGTTGGATAATTGGTCAACGGGGGAACCGATGAATCCAGAAAATCACTTAGGTGCGATCATTAACCGTCGTCAGTTCGATAAAATATTGGGTTACATCGAAAGTGCCAAATCCCAAGGCGCAAAGCTGCTCTTTGGAGGGAAGGCGATATCCTTAAATGATGGTTTATTCATTGAGCCGACTTTATTCGACAATGTGACGCCTGATATGGCAATTGCTCAAGAAGAGATTTTTGGTCCGGTATTTTGTGTGATTGAGGCCAGCTCCGATGAGGAAGCGATTAACATCGCAAATGACAGCTGCTATGGATTGCAAGCGTCTTTGTATACGGCTCATGGCAAAAAAGCGCAGCGTTTTGCTAAGCAGCTAAAAGCGGGAACGGTATCGGTTAATGCCTATGCAGAGGGTGATATTACCACGCCGTTTGGGGGCTATAAATTGTCGGGATTTGGCGGACGAGACAACTCGCTACAAGCGCACGATCAATACACAGAAACGAAAACCATTTGGTTCGATTTAAGCTAGGTGATGGTCAATGCTCCCAATAGCTTGCGTGTGTTGGCGCAAGCTGAGGATGTTAACTATCGTGATTATTGTGCGCTTCGTTAACACACGAACAGCGCACTATGTCGCTTTATGAATCGCCTTTTGGCTGAGCGTGAGCGCTGCAATAATAAATAAGCTCCCTATGGCTAAGCGCTCCCAATCTACTTGCCCCTGCCAAATAAACACGTTTACTAAAATACCTGCCGGAATCAGCATATTGTTCATTACCGCAAGTTGTTGAGTGCCTACCTTGGTTGAGCCATAGCTCCAACCTAAATAGCCTAATCCTGATGCGACAATGCCTAGCCATAACAATACACCGTATTGCACTGACGTGGTTGGCAGCTTCTCGACATTACCAAACTGAGACGTCGCGATTGCTGTCACGAGAAAAGCGCCAAAGAAAAACCACGTAAATCGGGAACGGTGGGGAAGGGTGATGCTTTGGCTTTGATGGCGATACCACACTTGCCCGAAGGCGAAACAGGCGTTGGCAGCTTGAATGAGCAAAAAGCCGCGCCAGTAGTCTTGGCTTAAATCTGTCCATCGAATGACCGCAGCACCTGCGACGGCAAGTAAGGCCGGTGCCCAAAACTGTTTAGGTAAACGTCGTGCAAAAAGGTCTGAAAATAAGCTGACATAAAGCGGTGTGAAAATAGTGAAAAGCAGGAGCTCCGGTACACTTAAATATTGGTAAGATTGATATAGGAAAAGATACATAATACCAATTTCGATGGCACCAATAAGCATCAGAGTGCTGGCTAATCGCCACGGAATCGCTTTCCAAAACGGCAGAAAAATGAGAAGCGCTAAACCCATCCGAGTCGTGACTGCAACATAAGCATCAACTTGCCCGGCAAGGTATTCACCGATTAATGAAAAAGAGAAGGCCCACAAAAGTGTGATAAGCCACAACAACGCCATAATATGCCTACCGTTTAAAAAAGAGCGAGACTATTCGATATTCGACCAGACTGCAATCGCATCACGGCTTTGTTTGAAAAGGTGGCGTGGGCTTGCCTATATCCTCGTATTAAATACTATACTAAACGGTGCAACTACATAATTATGATGGATTTTTTTCATTAGAATGGTGCCTGTGTTTCTTCCTTATACACTTGCAGTATCGCGTATAAGCCTTTGTTTAAAAAATGTATTTAACAGCACTGATATACGAGAATAGGACAACAAACATGTCAAAGAAATGGTCAACGTTACTTGCTGGATTATTGATCATTGTTTCAGGGACACTGCTGAGCGGCTGCAAAGAAAAGATGAGTTGGCAAGAAGAACTATGCATTGATGCCATCAAACTCAAAGCACGATATGGCTACGATATCCACGAAGTGATGAGTAAGAAAAATCAGTTGCTAGATAATGTGATGGATGTAACAGGATCGGTTACTGTAGATGATGGCTTTGGTAAGAAGGTGAGGCAATCGTTTCGTTGTTCCATTGCTAACGACCTGAAAGATACCGAATACCCGGAGCAAGTCCGGGTCTGGATTTATTAACCGCTATGCCGGACCGTGCTGAAGAGTCGCTTGTTTAACCACTTCCGTGGTATCAATCAGTTCTTTACCAATTTTCATATTGGTAGCGGAGCCTGCTATCGCTTTTTGTGCGCCTTCCGCCATTTCCGATACGGTATCACGAATTTCTTGAAGCTCCGTCAACTGTGAGCGAGTTTGCATCATTGCATCGCTCATAATTTGGTTGAGTTTGTTTAAATAGGTTTTTGCATTGGTTGAATAGGTGCTCACTTGATCATCATCTTCACTTGAGCTGCCTTGAGCCGTGCGCATGGCATCGGTGAGTTCATCAATTCGACGACGAATGGTTTCTTGTCTGCTTTCGAGATCCGTTAACATCAAGTTGATGCTATCAGCGTTGTCTTTTGAATTGTTCGCCAAGGATTTCACTTCCTCAGCAACAACAGCAAACCCTCGACCCGACTCACCCGCTCGCGCCGCTTCAATGGCTGCATTTAATGCCAAAAGGTTGGTTTTTTCAGAAGTGGAAGTAATGGTGGTTGCAAGAGCTTTAATCTTATCGAATTCGTCTAAAAAGCTGTTTAATTCATGACGAAGCGCCTCTGATGCTTCGGCGGTGGTTTGCGTGGATGAGGTCATGGTTGTGACGAAAGCATATACTTCGTTAAAGGTGTTGGTTGCTTTTTGTGCTTGGTCTACGCCATTTTCAAACTCGTTAGAAAACAGCTGGTAATCTTCAGAGATGTCGGAAATACGCTTAACGACCTCTTTGGCAAAAGAAGCGCGTTGAATAGATGCCTTGTTAACGTTTGTGGCGTTTTGAAAAACTTGATGAGACAGCTGATCAATAGTTGTTAACGGGGACAAAACGCTTTCTTTATTAAACTGAATATCTAAATGCGCTTTACTTGCTTCTGCGGCTCGGGCAATTTTTTGGTTTATCAAACCAAAGGCGATTAATGAAGCAATGAAAGGTGTGACAAATGAAGCAATAGCGGGAAAAAGACTAAATAATGCCATTGAATATGCAATAGCGCTAAGCACAATTCCGGTTGCTAAAGCAGTGGCCGTAGCATATTTAACAACTTGTTGGTCGAACAGATATTGCAAAACTGTTTTGTCCTGATAATGCATAAAATACTTCCTATATCACCAAACGATGGCATTAACATTCTTTGAATATACCGCTTAAATAAACGGCAGTGATTCTACTTGAGAGTGATGAAAATTGGGATAATTCTTTATCTATTCCTTATAACCAAGAGGGATAACATGGTTATTTTCATACACAGTAGCCATGATGAGACCGTGGATAGAGAATTGCTATTTCCTGATATGTGAATGTTTTCGTATTAAATTCACGGATGTCAAAGCTGGAGGTGTCAGGCTTTTCGGCTTCTTTCCGCAGCGCTGCTGTAGGTCGATACACAGTAAGGCACCATGTAAGTTAAAATCACTTTCCACCAGGTGACGGTTTGCGCGATAAAGTTATCGCCTTGATTGATGAGGTTTAGAATTGTGCCAACGATGATAGCAACAACGGCGGCTCTTTTTACCACTGACGGTTGGGTAAAATAGTAACTAAGCTTTTCTGACATCCTAACCCCTTTCTCTACTTCCACTGCTTTTAGCGACAAATTATTTTTAATCTTTCGGACTACAAATAACGAGAGACGTGACATTGTAACAAAACAGATCTGTACTCGCATAAATAGTTTCTCTTAGATGTGACGTAATGTTGTGAAAAATTGTTTCCAACGAAGGTTTTTGGGGGAGCAAATGGAAGTCAAAACCAAAAAGAGCATTAATAAAAGAGAAGTAAAAGTCAGAGGAAGAGTCGTAAAGTAAAAGAAAGAGTCTCAACGTTAAGGCTGGAATCAAGCTTAGAGCTCAGGTTCGAGATCCGTTGGGAATGAGTACAAACCCTGATTTCGAGCGCGTTTCGAAACCAGGGGAGGTATGGCGTTACGTAAGTGAGCCAGCACAAGCAAGCCAGTACGAGTGAGCCATACATTTGCATGACTCACTCATGGAGCAAGTGTGTTAAAAAACGCTAATTGGCTTCAGCTTGTTGCGTCACTGCTTTTTGGATGCTGGTGGCGAAGTTCTTAACGGTTTCTGTTTTTTCTACCAGTTCTTCACCAATCTTGATGTTGGTCGCGGAACCCGTAATGGCTTTTTGTGCGCCCTCTGCCATTTCAGTCACGGTATCGTGAATTTCTTGAAGGTTACGGATTTGAGATTGCGTTTGTTGATGCGCATTGCTCAGCAAACTATTCAGAATGTTCAGCGCTTCTTTGGCCTCACTTGAGCACGAGTTGACCTCTTGCGAGTCTCCTAGCGCACCGTCCATCGTTTCTGTGAGTTCTGTGATGTTACGTTTGATGGTGTCTTGGCTATCAATCAAATTCATGAGTGTGCGATTGATACTGTCGGCGTTCTCTTTAGAGTTGTTGGCCAGTGATTTAACTTCTTCTGCAACCACAGCAAAACCTCGGCCAGATTCTCCCGCTCTTGCCGCTTCAATAGCCGCATTCAGTGCAAGTAAGTTGGTTTGTTCAGAGGTTGAGGTAATGGTAGTGGCAAGGCCTTTGATCTTATCGAACTCATTCAAGAAGGTGTTGATTTGCTCTCGTAGTGCATCCGATGCCTTGGCGGTGGTTTCAATGGAGTTAATCATCGAACTGACGTATTGATGCACGGTATCAAAAGTATGTTCTGCTTTTTCCGCTTGTGTCACGCCATCTTTAAATTCCGTTGCGAAGGTGTCGAAGCTGTCGGAGATATCGCCAACGCGAGCAACCACATCATTGGCAAAAGAAGCTCTCTGGATGGATACTTTGTTAACTTGAGTTGCGTTTTTGAATACTTGCTTCGACAGGGTGTCGATTTCGCCAAGCGGAATCAAAAAGCGCTCTTCAGGGTATTCACGTGCGCGTTGTTCGCTTTTTTCGAAAGCGTTGAATTCCCTGTTAGCTCTATCAATGGTCATGCTGATAGTGGTGATCACGTAAGGGATGATGAAAGTGAGCACTAAGCTATACCAAGTAACGTCACCCTCGAGTAGCCTGTTTCCTTGGGTTACGAGCGTCAGTACTGAGCCCGCAATAATCATGATGATGGATGCTCTTTCTATAACGGGGCGCTCAAAGCAGCGTGCTAAGAAGCCCTTTTCAGATGGTTGCATAAAGTCGATCCTAGTTTAAAGATTAAACAGTCTTACCGGTATGTAGATTGCAGATACCGCTTCTTTAATGTCCATATATGAAAATAAATATTTTCACTTATTAAGTGAAGTATACGTTGGTAAAAAAATTGAATCAAAAGGGATAATACCCTATTCGTAACTAGGTTTGATAGCGTAAATAGCGGCTATTTTGTCTAGGCAGTGTAAGTATAATAAAAGACCAAGAAAATTTATAAAATATTGCCCATTGCACATGGGTGAGAGTAAAAATAACCTTGTTGGAAGTCACAACCCATGTTTTTAGCAATGTGATGCTCTACTTCTTGTTCGATTCCTTCAATACCTACTTTAATCCCTAACTTGTGTGCCGTTTCAATCACGCCAGACATAAGCGCTTGCTGCGGCAGGTCATGTTCAATTGATGCAACAATCCCTCTATCAAAATTAAGCATATCAATCGGAATATTGATAAGTTGATTAAGAGAAGAGCAATTTACGCCAAATTCATCCAACGAAAGTTGTAGTCCTGCTTCTTTAATTAGTTCAAAGTTTGAGCGGCAGCGCTTATAGCTTTTTTCGAGATCAGCTGCGTTAATTTCCAAACAAATTGCGTTAGGTGGAATTTTCAATGTTTCTATTTGTGAAAGCAGTTGATTGATATAAGTAAGACTTCTGATTTGTGAAGGTGTGATATTAACTTTAATAGTTATCTTTTTGTCTTTGGGTAGGCTGTGAATTAATTTCGCTGATTGCGTGAGAACTAAGTGTGTTAATCGGTTTGCTTGCTCCTTTCCGTCGATAATAGGAATGAACTCTTTTGGCGTAACATCACCCAAAAATAACGATTCCCACCGTAAGAGCGCTTCAAAAATAAGATGCTCTTGGTCATGGTTGTCGATCACTTTTTGGAAATGAACGTCAAACTCGTTCTTATCAATGGCTTCGTTTAATTGTGCGCGAATCTGAATGGTACGGGAAAATTGGTGACGCATTTTGCGAGTGTAAAAACACACAGGTAAATTGGGTTTACTTTTTGCTTCGTACATTGCCGCATCGGCTTGTTGTAATAATACGTCTGGTGTTTGCCCATCCGGGTAATAGGCAACGCCGATGGAAGGCTTGCAAGTCAGTTGATGGGAGCCAATAACAAAGGGGGTATCAAAGCCTTTTACTAACCTATCCACAAGGCAAAAAACTTCGGATCGAAACTCCATCTGTTCGGTGAGAATAACAAACTCATCCCCACCTAAACGAGCAACAAAATCCGTACTTCGACAATATTTGTTCAAGCGCTCGGCGACCAGCTTGAGCAATGTATCTCCCACATCGTGTCCAAACGAGTCGTTAACATATTTAAAATCGTTTAAATCGAGATACAACAACGCGACGGACTTACCCGTTTGCATGGCATTGTACAGGCTACGGGTTATTACCGCGTCAAAATAGGCACGATTGGGAATGCGGGTAAGAAAGTCGTGATTAGCGATTTGCTCTAATTGCGCAGAGCGTTTTTCGGCTTCATTCAGCGCTTGCTTTAATTCAAGCTCAGAATCCAGCCTTTTTCTGGCGTTCGCTATCATCATCGACAATAGCTCAGCGGAAACTTCCTGTTGCGTCAAACATTCTTGCGCGCCAGCACGCAGAACGCTTGCCGCCATGGTGGCATCGTACCGGTTTAAAATGGCAACAATTGGTACATCTAGGTAGTTCTTTCTCAAAGTTTCAAGATGATGCAGTTGGTCTTCTTGCGCGAAGGTTAAATTGAATATGATGCAATCGATGTGAAATCGTTGCGTTTCGGCGGGCGAGGTATGAGCAAGGTTAACCAAGTGTACATGGACTTTTTGCTTGGTTTGATACGCTTGCTTAAGTAACTTTTCTAAGCTTTTGTGTTCTTCATCGTTTCCGCCCGTAACCATAACAGACGAGGACGCAATAGGGGTTACCCCAACTATGTCGAGTTTCATCATCTTGTTGTTCTATTTTATTTTTAATAATTATTGTTTCCCTTTCGCGCACTAAAATTCCTTCCTTGAGGTTCGCCGAGTAGACAAAAAAGGCACCATTTTGGTGACTAGCAAGAGTATAGACGCTAATCTCAATAGTGTTAGTGAAGAACAAAAAATAGACAGTTGCAGATGGGTATGAGTTTGAAATAAAGGAAAATTTAAATTTGCTAAAAAAGTAAGAAAGACGAAAAAAGAGTGCCTTAATGACACACTTTATCGCGCACCATCAAAGTGCAACTGACGCCAAGATTCATACACAAATACGCTTACCGCATTGGATAAATTCATGCTTCGACTATCGGGCAACATAGGAATACGTAAACGCTGAGATGCTGGCAAACTTTGAATTATATCGTCTGGCAAGCCACGTGTTTCTGGGCCAAACAATAAAGCATCACCCGTTTGATATGTAGGTTCGGTAAACCAACGCGTGCCTTTGGTTGTACAGGCATAAATGGTTTTATCTGGGTTTTTATCAAGATAAGCCTGCAAATTTTCATGGCGCTGAACTGATGCAAATTCGTGATAATCCAACCCTGCACGGCGTACCTTTTTATCTTCCCAATCAAAACCTAAAGGCTCAATTAAATGAAGGTTAAACCCGGTGTTGGCGCAAAGGCGGACAATGTTACCCGTGTTAGGAGGAATTTCTGGTTGGTATAGGATGATATCTAGCATGGTATGTCTTCGGCTATCTACATTGCGGCGCATTATACTGCATAAGCGCCGCAGTTCAGTGAGAATTGTTGTGCTTTAGTGCGTGAGTGGTGCGTTTTGAAAGAATTGAATCGCCATTTCTAAGGTGGGCGTGCGGTATTTATCCTGTTCCATGAACAACTCATGGCGAGCGTTGGGAATCGATTTGAACGTGCAATTTGGCATGGCGTCACACACAGGTTGATGCGATGTATTATCGATGATGCTATCGCCCTCGGCTTGAATGATTAACGTGGGAGAGGTCATTTTACTCGCATTTTCTAAGATGCTTTCCATCGCCACCAAGGCTTGGTCGAGCCAAGCAACTGTTACACCGCCAAGCTTCGCGTCTGGGTAATCGTCAAACACTTTTTGGTGAATACCATAGCGTATTGGGCTTTGCACAATTTGGTTATTTTCAAACGAAACATCTTCAAATGGCTTTTGCCCGGGAAAGTACCAAGGCGTTTTACTGAGTACGCCATTAACCCACTTAACAAGGTTAATCACTTTGCGTGCTTGGTCTTGGGTGATGGGGCCTGCAATGCCAAACATCGGCGAGCCCAGCACGACGCGTGCAAAATCATCGGGGTAACGAATGCCGTATAATGCGCCAATTGCGCTGCCCATGGAATGGCACAATAAGAAAGGCTTTTGCTGACTGTTTGGGATCACGATTTCATCGTAAAAGCGTTTAAAGTCGTCGACGTATAAATCGAAGGTTTCGATGTAGCCGCGTTCCTTATCTTCTAGCATTCGCCCGGAAAGCCCTTGACCACGATGGTCAGCGGTAAAAACAGAGTAGCCATTTTGGTATAAATCGTAGAAAAGCTCTTTGAATTTTACGCCAGCTTCGGTTCTGCCGCCGGAAATAACAATGCTGCCTTTGGCTTCAGGGTGAATTAAATAAGCCGCAAAAATAGGCACGTCACCTTTGCCTGTCACCTGCGTTTCAACCACATTTTCTTGCCAAAATGGTTCAATGATTTCGGGAAACTTCTGAGGTAAATCGTGTTCTTGGGTAAGGTAAATCGGTTGTGTCATTGCTACAGCCACATTGGACAAAATTGCGCTAAGTATAAGGACAATAAACACAAATTACCTTATTTGGAAGGATCAATTTTGTAATAGTCACCTTCAAATACGACTTCCCATTTGATGCCCTGATCATGGCTAATTTGCCAAGTTTGCTTTAATGAAGGTTGGCCCGATAAGGGCTGCAAAATAATTCGGTGCATGACGGTTTTGCCTGCTTGGTCTAACCCTTTGCCCCACATCACCATTTGTTTGTTTTTAAACTCGCCGTTGAGCTGTAGTAACAAGCCCGTGTTATCAACCCAAGTTTGATGCCATTGTTGGGTGGTTTTGTCGTAAATGTTCAGGCTTTTTCCTTCATAGCCTGTTGATCCTTTGTAATGTTCCTCCAGTACACAACCTGTTAGCGATTTTGTAATGTGATTAACGCCAGCGGTGTCGCCGTTCGCGAGTTTGACTTCCCATTGACCGACCCAAAAATCAAATTCGGCAAACTCTACGTTTTCACATGCGCTTAACGTCGTTGAAAATAGGCCGAAAAAACATAAAAGTGATGACATTCGTCTACATTTTTTGAAGCGCATAAACCCTTTTCCTTCACAATTTGGGTGACTGACTTTGCGGCAGTGTACATGGCGACATATAATCGCCCCTCAATTTTTAAAGATTATTACTCAGTGCGATGAAATACAAAGATCTTAGGGACTTTATTGCCAAGCTTGAAGCCAAAGGGCTTTTAAAGCGTATTTCGCATCCTATTTCAACCGAATTAGAGATGACGGAAATTGCAGACAGAACACTCAGAGCGGGTGGTCCAGCTCTGTTATTTGAAAACCCCGTTGGTTACGATATTCCTGTGCTTGCCAATTTGTTTGGTACACCTGAGCGCGTTGCATTGGGTATGGGACAAGAATCCGTATCGGCATTGCGTGAAGTAGGCGAGTTGCTGGCTTTCTTAAAAGAACCGGAGCCGCCTAAAGGGTTAAAAGACTTATGGCAAAAAGTACCGGTATTTAAGCAAGTACTGAATATGCCAGCGAAAGAACTCAGTAAAGCGCCTTGCCAAGAAGTGGTGTTAACGGGTGATAGCGTTGATTTAACGCGTTTGCCTATTCAAAAGTGTTGGCCGGGCGATGCAGCACCACTGATTACGTGGGGCCTTAGTATTACGCGCGGTCCACATAAAAAGCGCCAGAATTTAGGCATTTATCGACAGCAGCTTCTTGGTCCGAACAAGCTAATTATGCGCTGGTTGTCCCATCGTGGTGGGGCGCTTGATTTTAAAGAATGGTGTGATGAAAACCCAGGCAAGCCGTTTCCTGTTTCTGTGGCATTAGGCGCAGATCCTGCAACGATTCTGGGGGCGGTTACACCTGTTCCCGATAGTTTGTCGGAATTTGCCTTTGCTGGGTTGTTGCGTGGCGATAAAACCGAGGTGGTAAAGTGCTTAAGTAATGATTTGCAAGTGCCAGCCAGCGCGGAAATTGTACTGGAAGGGTATATCGATCCAAGTGAAACAGCGCCAGAAGGGCCTTATGGTGATCACACGGGTTACTACAACGAAGTGGAAGATTTTCCGGTATTCACTGTAACGCACATTACTCATCGAAAAGATCCGATCTATCACTCCACTTATACTGGGCGTCCACCCGATGAGCCTGCTGTATTGGGTGTTGCATTAAACGAAGTTTTTGTACCGATTCTTCAGCGCCAATTCCCGGAAATTGTTGATTTTTATTTACCGCCGGAAGGGTGTTCTTACCGCATGGCAATTGTTACCATGAAGAAACAATATCCCGGCCATGCAAAGCGAGTCATGATGGGCGTGTGGTCATTCCTGCGACAGTTTATGTATACAAAGTTCGTCATAGTGTGTGACGATGACGTAAACGCAAGAGATTGGAATGATGTAATTTGGGCCATGACAACCCGCATGGACCCTGCCAGAGATACAACAATGGTGGAAAGTACGCCCATTGATTACCTCGATTTTGCATCGCCTGTTTCGGGTTTAGGCTCAAAAATGGGAATGGATGCAACCAATAAATGGCCCGGCGAAACAGACAGAGAATGGGGTGTTCCCATCGTAATGGATGAGGACACCAAAGCGAAGATTGATAACATTTGGGACGAGTTAGGCATTGATGACTAACACTTTTACTTCCTGAATAACCCGATAAGTTGGTGTTTAAATGACAGATATTTTATGTCAGGTAGAGAGTATGGAGTCATTAACTCCAACCGTAACCGCAGTAATTTTAAGACCTAGCGTAGAAGTTAACTTTCTTCCTGGGCAATATATCGAAGTGGTCATGGCTGAAAAAGACCGCCGTGCTTTTTCAATTGCCAATGCACAACGTGTCGATAACAAAATTGAGCTTCACATTGGCGCCGCCGAGCAAGACACGCGTTCTTTAGAAGTGATTGAGCAGATGAAAATGGGTGAAACCTTCATCAGTATTCCCAAAGGAGAAGCGCATTTTCGTGCAGAGAATGCGAACCCTGTTATTTTGGTAGCAGGGGGAACGGGTTACTCTTATGCGCGTTCAATCCTAAACGCGGCGATGCAAACCACATCCAATGTTGATATTACATTGTACTGGGGGACGCGTTCATTAAACGATATGTATGAATACGACTTGCTGACTAAACTTGCTGTGGAAAATGAACGCTTTACCTTTATACCCGTGGTAGAGAATGCCCCTGAAAATTGGGAAAGTCACACAGGTTGGGTTCACAAAGCTGTACTTGCTGATCATGAAGACTTAAAACCTTTCACCGTTTACGTTGCGGGTCGGTTTGATATGGCGGCAGTTGCAAGAGATGATTTTGTTGCTGGCGGGTTATTAAAAGATAATCTAGTGGGTGATGCTTACTCATTCATTTAATTATTTATTTTAAATTTAACGTTAAAAAGCGCGGATATTATATTCGCGCTTTTTTGTTTCTGGGCGTGTATTTTAGGATGTTGAAAAATAATACTTTATTACTTTGGCGTTTATAATTAACCCATGTCAATCGTTTTTATTTTGAATATATTCTTTATTTTGATTTATTTATTTATCTCTACTAATACTTAAACACAGTTTGATTAATTTAAAACCTTTAGTTAGGAACTGACTAAATTTATTAAGGGAAATAGGGTTTTAGTTGTGATTTTGTGAGTAAGTAAATGAAGTTATTTAGTCGTTTTGTCTTCCCTCTCTTTCTCGTTTTATTTTCTGCTAATGTATTAAGTGCTTCCGGCAATAAACATTTCCCTGGTATTTTCCTTGGCGCCACTGATTTTAAAGATGAAACCAATTTTACATTTGGTTTTGAATACGAATATCGATTTGATAAAGAATGGGGCGCAGGCGTTGTTTTCGAGAGAAGTAATAATGCGCATGATGGCGACGGTGTTGCCGTTTGGGTTGCTTCTGCTTATTACCACCCTGTACCAGATGTTCGCCTAGGTGTTGGTTTAGGCCAAGAGCGTATCGGCGGAGCCCACCCTCACAATGAAGACTTGTATCGCATGAGTGCAAGTTACGATTTTCATGTTGGCAGTGTTGGCATAGCGCCCACCATTGCCGTTGATTTTATTGATGGAGATGAAGCGATTGTATTTGGTATTGCCATTATAAAACCATTTTAACGATAAAAATAATTCAATTAATTATCAAGGCAATAATGGCTTTTTAGGGCAGTGATTTGGGCGGGAAATAATATGGTTTTAAATGATCTGACAATTGCGAAAAAAACATATTTTCAAGGAGCAATTCAACTGTCACTAATCTTTTTGGTTGGTGCTTTTTCTATTTTTCAGATGAGTGCAATAAGTAAAGAGTTGAAAGAGATAGCGGAAAGAGATATTCCCCTGTCGGGATTTGTTACTCGATTAACTGAACATCAATTAGAAGGCGTCATTTTATTTGAAAGAAGCCTACTTTATGGTGTGTTAAGTAATAATGATGGTGCTTCGAGAAGTAAATTTGAAAAAACAAGAAATGAAGTCATTACACTCAATGAAAAAAGAGATAAGGAGTTTATTGAAGTAAACCGTTTCATCAAAGAATCAATTTTTTCACTGGAAGAAGAAAATTCAAAGCAACAATTTTCCCAGTTCTCAAAAAAACTGACGCGCCTTCAACTTCAATTCGAAGAGGTTGCGCTTCGGGTTGATAATATTCTCAATAAGGTATCAATAGGTGATGAAACGTGGAAGACCGAAACCGGTGGCATTGAAACCGAGTTAGATGCCATCGATAAGGCTCTAGTGAGTCTTTTCGAGGATATTTATGGCTTTACGCTGGCAACGGCGGAAAAGGTTGAAAATGACGAAGTCGATGCGATTCGCAATATCATCGTGCTTTTCGTTATTTCATTGATCATCAG
>CAXRCC010000049.1:0-32590 GCA_964228975.1 Paraneptunicella sp.
CGCGCGAGCGACACGTCGTTAACCTGCACTTTTTTGCTAAACCCCGCTTCAATTTGTACCAGTTGCTCGCTGTGTAATTGGGTTTTGGTATAAGGCGTTACGTAGCAGTCTTCCACTGCGCAGGCTTTGTGTTTGATAAGCGCCACCGCGATAGCCCCCAAGCGCTTTTGGAAAAAGCTAGAATCGCGCTGCTCGCCAATACGTACCGCTAAATCCCACTGTTGCTGACTTAACAGCACGTTGTGATTTTGCGCTTCAACATGCAAGGTTAAGTTGGTATGGCGCACATGAAATTGCTCGATAGCAGGATACAAGGTAGACAACGTAATGTTCTGCGGACACAGAAAGTAAAAGTGTCCCTGCTCGACAATATTTTCATTAGCAAGGGCTGCATTGAGCGTTAACGCCGATTCCGCGTGGTTGTCGAATAACTGCTGCCCAAAGCTGGTGAGTGTTAGCCCGCGAGCTGAGCGCGTGAGCAACGCACCGCCTAATCGCTCTTCAACACTTTTTAGGCGACGAGATAAGGTTGATGTGGGTAACCCTAAATCTGCCGAGGCTTTTGAAAAACTGCCTCGACGGACAATTTCTATAAACAGCAAGAAATCATCTAACATCCCATTTCCTCAATCTTAGTTTGCATTTTTGCATCTACTCTCATGATAGCGAAAACCGTAATATTCGCGCTGTGTTATTGGAGTCGTTATGCAAAGATTAGTGTTTACCGGGTTATTTTCATTGTGTTTATCGTGTTTAATGTCGGCGTGGGTAACCTTTATTAATCTTGGCTTCAGCGCCGACTTTTTTTTTCAATGGGGCATCGCATACCTTAACGCTTGGCCTGCTGCCTTTGTAGCGTCATTGTTCTTACGTCATCCCATTACCCGACTCACTGATACAATTGTATCCCGTGTTTCCACCGAGGAACATGCTCAGCCATAATAGCAGCTTAGTTTTTCGCCAGCGTTTTTTTGCTATTACGCGCTTCCTTTATATTGTTTACTTTCTTTCTAGTATTCGCTTTTTTTAAATTATTCGCTTTATGGCCGTGTTGCGTTTTGTGCTGTTGAACACGATTCAGCAGCCAAACCTGGAGCACAATCGCCACACTTAATAGGCAGCACCACTGCATAAACTGAAACCCCATGCTGCCACCACGTTGCTGCACCAATGCCATCCCCAGCGACACTAACATTAGCCCCCAACCTAACAGGCGTAATACTCGTTCTTTTGGAGCAGAAATGGCGCGATTAAAGCAGGCTTTATAGTGCTTGTTCATCGCCAAAGACAAACAAGCAACGCTACTCAATAACAATAAAAACAGCATTAATGACCTTCCTTGGCGTGTTTTCTCTGAGGTTTATTCGCCCTTCTTGGCGTGTCATTTTCCTGAGCCCCACTTTTATTAATGGCTAACCGATAAAAACGAACAGCAAAATAAGCCGCGCTTAAAAACAGCAATAACGAAATAGTAAGATACGCAAGGTCGCCGCGTTGCAGCGCTAGCAGGACGCCTTGTTTGGCGAGTAAATCTTGCATAAACAGCGCTGAAAATGCCAACGTACACGCAAGGAACAACAGGCGTTTACCAAGGTGATTAGCAAATACAATACAGGCGATAACCGAGGCCAGCCAAATACCAAAAAAGAGCGATAATTCGATATCCATCACCGACATTGCATTGGTATTCATCGATGCGGCGGGTTCAGTATGCATCGCTGCACTGCTCCCCCCCTTTGCGACCTGCCACGAAGCGAATCGGCTACACAGCAAATATCCCGCCACCGCCAAACACAGTCCGTACGTCACGCCCACATGCAACTTGGTAATCCATTTATCTTTTTTCGCTTGGGTTTTCCCTTGGCGTTTGTTCAGCCAAATACTCACGCCCGACGCGATTAACACACTCGACATCATCCCTAATGAAAATAACACCGCGCGCAAAACAGGCTCGGCAAAATGCGCTTCGTGCAAGCCGTAAAATATACGGCGAATATTTCGCGCCAAACGCTCCTTTGGCATCGACTCAAGCCGTTCGCCAGCATGGTTCAACGCGATAGATTCTGATTTGTTCGACAAGTGTTTGCCTTTATCTCGTGTAAAAATGTAGCGCGCATTCGCACGATGAGGGTAATCAATCGACAGCGAATCAAGGCGATAGCCACTCCCCCACTGCGCGTTTAGTTGCGCCAGCATATTCGGGATATTAGCTGGCTTCGCTAGCGAGTCATCTTGCGGTTCGATGCGGGAGTAACGAGTCGAGACTTGGCTATCTAACTGCCGATAGGAATCGAAGTAGTGATGAATCGAAAACGGCACATACATGCTGATGTAAATCAGCAGCGCACTGAAACAAATGACAAAACAAAAGGGGATAGTGACCACACCAAACACGGCATGTAAATCTTTCAAATACTTCAACTTATCGGGGCCGCGCAAAGTAAAGAAATCTTGAAAGAAGCGCCTGTGGGTGTATATCCCGGAAAAAACACCTATAAGCATCACCATCGCGGCAATACCCGTCAAATAGCGGCCACCAAAATCCCGCAATGACAAGGTATAGTGAAAGGTTCTGAAAAAGTTACCGCCTCGGGTCGCTAAAGGGTTGGTTTCAACGAATGTGCCCGTTTCGGGCGAAGCCACAACCGTCCAACTGTGACGCTCTTCTTCGGTGCGATAACGTAAACGCATTGGCCCGCCGCGATCATCAGCAAAATCGATTCCCCACTGCACCGCTTCCGGCGCACGTTGGCTAAGTGTTTGTAAGGCTCGTTGAATGTCGTTAGCCGATGCTTCAACGTGCTGATTGGTATTCACCTGAGCACGCATCCAATGCGAGATCTCTGTGTTGTAATAACTTAACGTGCCCGTTAAGAAGATGGCGAACAATAGCCACGCAAAGAACAGCCCTGCGTAGGTGTGTAACCAAATCATGCTTTTGCGAAAAGTGGGTTTCATGAGACGGCTCTTAACTGCAAATAATAGAATGAGAAGGGCTACACAAGGAAACAAACGCCACGTGAATCGTCAGCCCGATGCTGGCAGCAATGAATAAGCTCAGGTATAAACGCTTAACCGACGTAACTGAAAAGCTGGCGATAGCCACTGCAAAACACACCACGTAACTCAACATAATCGAGAAATAAACGGCGTCGCTTATCACACTTGAAAAGCCCAAAAGAAAGATAGGCACAAGCGCAAAACTGAACACCACGGCCATCCCATAAGCGATCGCCGTGGCGCTAAAAATGCGCAATCCTAAGTCCAGTTTTATATTCATAACAACAAAATCGGCGCTCGTAAGCGCCGATACCACAAGGTTAGAATTGGTAATCCACCGTTAATACAACATTGCGCTCTTCACCTGGCAAGCCGCCAAGGAACATGGCTTTTGAGTAGTACGTTTTGTTGAACAGGTTGTTTAAGTTCAGTTTCACATCCCAGTTTTTGTGCTGATAACCCATTGCACCATTCCACAGGGTGTAACTGTTTACGTGCGACACCGGCAAGCCAAACGACACAGAATTGATCGTGCGCTCATCTTCATATTGCACGCCCAAACTCACATTAAACTCACCCGGCAAGCCGAAGAATTGATCGCGATAATGCGTCCATACACTGGCGAACTTTTCCGGCAAGCCTTTCACTGGGCCGGAAACTGGCGTGCTCGTGCCACGGTTCGAGTTGCGAATCAGCTCGGCATCTTGGTAGGTCGCATTCACGTTCATGGAAATTTGTTCGTTCCAATCCAAGTTTAAGTCAATTTCAACACCGCGCGTTTTGTCTTCATCATCGTAAAAATACTGCGGCACGCTGATGTTAAACTCGGCATCATCCGGGTTGTCGTTGAATAAAGGATTGTTGTAACGCAAATTCGTACGGCGCGTATCAAACCACACCACAGAACCCACTAACTCTTCATTTAATGCGGTGAATCGTATGCCTAAATCCATGGATTCCGATTCAGAATCGGGGCGATTATCTGCCTGCGTAGACGACACCGAACCCAAAATATTGTGCGCCGTGCGGCCTTTTGCCATGTTAGCGAACACAGCAACATTGGGCGCAACACGATAGTTCACACCCACGTTGTATGTGAAACCTTTGTCATCGGTATCTGCCTCTTCTGTGCGAAGCGGTGAGCGATCCGTGCCTAAATGCTGATATTCTTGCTCTACTTGCGTGAAGGCGCCACCGATACGAGCAGTGAAACGTTCATTGAGGTACAACACTTCTTGGAAGCTTATCCCCATTGCGGTCACACTTTTATCGTAGTGGCTACGTAAAATCGGAGCGTAATCTTCAAACTGGCCTGTTGGCCAATTGGGATTACGAATATCCAGAATGTACGGCAACACGTTTTCCGAAGAGGAGCCGTCGGCATCGTAAATGGACCATGACTTAAGGTGCATATCGCGGTTTTCATAGTTCACCGTTAACAGATGCTCACCTTCAATGCCGCCCCACGTCCAGTTTTTCTGCAAATCTGCGAAGTATTGCAGTGTGGTTTCTTCTGATATTTGACGACGGTACTCTTGGCGACGCGCAGCAAATGGATACAACACGCCATCAATCACCAACGGCGCACGTGGATTGGCGTTGATTTCACCGCGACGATTCCAATACACGTAGTTAAACGCGCCTGTTTGACGCATAAACTCGGAGTCATAATCGCGATATTGCAGTTGTTGCACTAAGAATAAATCGTCCGCGATATCCCATTCGGATTTCACTCTAAAACGCACTTCTTTACCTTTATTTGGCTCAGAAAGCGGTGAAATCACTGAGCTGTCCCCTAAATCATAAGGTTCAAACCCGTCTGTGCTGCGAATGGAATCTGCTAATTGTTGACGCTGAGCATCGGTGAGCTGAATACCGAAGTTGCCGTCGCCATCGCCGTCGAAGTCATTGATAAGGGCTAACCAATCTGAAGCATCGCCGTTAATGCTATCGTGGTTAATAATGCGTACCGGGTCGCCCACAGAATCCACTTGGATGCTATCGTCGATAAAAGCGCCCGTTAACGTTAACTTGTGGTTGCTATGGGTATTCATTAGCAAGCTGCCGTAAAGCTCAGAGCGCTCTTCTCCTAAGCTGCGGTAACCGTCGCTGGATTCATGATTGGCAACCAGGCGATAAGCAACCGTGTCGCTTAAAGGCCCTGTTGCATCCAGCATCACTTGGTAGCTGTCCCAGTTTCCTACTCTTGCTCGCACTTGCAATGCGTCTTCGAATTGTGCCTTTTTCTCGATCAGGTTAATGACGCCACCTGCCGAGCCAATGCCGTACAACCCCGTTGCCGGACCTTTTAATACTTCAACGCCTTCAATGTTGGTTAACGAGCGTGTTGGATTGAAGCTATTGCCTAAACTCGCCCCCGCATACATACCATCGTACGTGTAATTCACCCCTAAGCCACGGATCACCAAGTTATCGCCAATGCCATAGTTGTTACCCGCTTGGGACAAACCACTGATGTTATTAATCGCTTCTTGTAAACTTGTGCCCGCTTGTTGTTCGAGTAACTCACCGCTGACCACGACAATCGCGGCAGGAATTTCAATCAAATCCATATTGGATTTTGTTGCCGTCCCCGAGTTTAAAATCAGCTGATTGTGTTGACCATAGACACTAATTTGTTCAAGTTCTTCAGCACTGTGTGCATGCGCCCCTGAACCGATTGCCGTCATTGCGACAGCGACTGCTGATAATTGAAATTTGTTCATGAATAAAACTTCCAAAAAATGAAACAAACACGCGTCGCTTCAACGATGGCAATAGAAAGCTTTTCACAACAAGTTAATGATAATAATTATCAACTCACTTATTAAGCTAATTAAAACATCAGAACCGCAACACAAATTAAAAAGCAAAACGAGCAGATAACACTTCGATGGGTAGAAACCTGTACAAATCAGTACAGAGTTCAAAATATTAGGACTGACTCCAAAGCGGTGCGCAGTATAGTAGATGAGAATCATTTGCATTAGAGGCAATTTACTTACATCATTGTTAAGCCTGACTTATCAATTTTCTTTGTATGATTGAGATACAAACGGCGTCCTACCTAATGCGGTAGATATCCTAACCAAACCAATCGATAGCAGTAGTACGATGGCTCAAAAATTACTTCATCGCCTAAAATTAATGGGCATCTTTTGTCATGTTGTTGAAAGTGGATCAATGCGAAGCGCAGCCAAAAAACTCGGGTTAAGCCCTCCCGCCATCAGCCAATTTATTAGCCAATTAGAACAAGAGCTCAATGTCACCTTGTTGTATCGCTCAACGCGGCGCATCAGCACATCCGAGGCAGGAGAAAAGTACTACCACGCCAGTAAAAAAATGCTGACCATGGCAGAGCAAGCCGATGATGTGATCCAGCAAACGCGCAGCGATATAAGTGGCGAATTACGCATTGCGATTCCCGTTGGCTTAGCCACCAAACCTATTGCGACCGCGCTTAAACCCATGCTGGAAGATAATCCGAGTTTGCGTTTATCCATTACCGCTAACGATGAATACATCGATTTCATCAAAGAGCGTATAGATATTGCGGTGGATTGCGGTCAGGCGTCGGACTCTAGCTACATTTATCACCACCTTGGTAAGAACAATAAGCACATTTACGCCAGCCCAGACTACCTGGAAAAACACGGCTCGCCCGTTACCCCGCAAGCCCTGACAGAGCACGCTTGGCTTGGTTTGCGTGAAGCCGGGCAAAAAGGCGTGCTTTGCAATGTTGAGTTGCATCATCAACGTCATGACTCCTTTTGTTTTAAACCGCATTTACGCTTTGAGTTTAACGACCTGAATTCCATGATAAGCCATATTCTTGAGGGATTTGGCATCGCCATTTTACCCACGCTGGAGGTGTCTCATTGGATTGAATCGGGCGAATTAGTGCCCCTGTTACCCAATTGGTATTGCGAAAAGCACGATATCTTTGCACTAACACGAAGCAGGAGCTATCCGTTAAAAGTGAAAGCAGCGCTTGGCGCAATGAAGAACTATTTTAGCCAAATAGAAACAACAGATTCCCGATAAGCCCGGTATTCTTCGTTGTAAAGCACGAGCCTTTTTGAAAGAATGATTTATCAATCACATGGAAATGGAAGAGCACTATGTTTAGTAAGTTATTAGCGAGAGTGGGTATCGGTAGCGCTAAAGTTGATTTAGTGATTTTGGATGAATACCTTGTTCCTGGCCAAAATTTCGACGTGGAAATCCATATCGAAGGCGGCAATGTTCCTCAAGAAATCAACGGCATTGAGCTTTCGCTGGTCACACGCGGCAAGTACGAGGGCGAAGGCGGCGACGGTGGCGAATTCACCGGCTATAAAGATATTGCGCTGCAATCTTGGCACATTGATTGGTCAGGCACGGTTGACCCTCAAGAAAAATACGCTGAAAAATTTGAGCTCGACCTGCACCCTGAAACTCCCATCACAACCTTGGGTGGCCGAGGCAATCAATCCCGCGTGTGGGTAGAAACCGACCTTGATATTAAAAGCGGCCTGGATTCCTCAGATAAAGATTACCTTCCCGTTGCCCCGTTACCTGCTCAGCAAGCGCTGTTAGAAGCGATGGAACAACTTGGCTACTACTTGAAAAAAGTGGATGTTGAACTGGGCCATTTGCGCCATCCTAATGTGCAATCTGAGCTGAATTGCTATCAAGAAATTGAATTTGGTTTACGCGGTTCTGGTTTATTCGGCATTAAGGAAGTGGAAGTTTCGTTTATTAACACAGGCAACGACATTGGTGTGGTACTGGAAATTGATCGCACCTTTGGTAGCGATTCTTACAAAACCATGTTGCTACCTACAACCTTATCCGATCCTCGCCAAATTATTAGCCAGCTGGAGCGCATTTTAGGTTAGTGCCAAAAAACATATTGCATAAAAGCGGTGCCAGTGGCGCACCGCTCATTTTGGTGCTCTTCACGCCTTCGCAGTAAAACTCACGTAACGCCCTATACTTCCTTGGCTAAACTTGCTTTTTCTTTTCGAACCAGTGCGCTAAATACTCAATACATTGCACTAACTTTGCGGGCACATGAAACCTTGCCGGATAAAGCGCGTACAACGTCAATTTCGGCTTTTGAGCTTGTGCTAACACTTCTACAACCTCACCGCTTTCTATGGCAGATTGGCACACAAAATCAGGAATAAAACCAATGCCTAACCCTTGTTTTATCGATGCCATCATGAACATAGTGTTATTCACTTTGAGCCTGCCTTTTACGGCGATACCATCTTCAATGGGCCACACATTTTTGCCCTGAAAATAGCTATACACGAAACAGTTATGATCTTTTAAATCTCTGGGGAGATTAATACTTGGATGCTTAGCCAAATACGCTGGAGAGGCGCAAACTCGATAGGTGAACTCTGTTAATGGCCGGCCGACATAATTGGAATCAATCGCAGTGCTTGAAGCGCGAAACCCCAAATCAAATCCTTGTTCGACTAAATCAATGCTTTCGTCACCCAAATGAATATCCAGCTCAATTTCAGGGTGTGCCTGCATAAAGTCCGCAAACAAATGCGATAAGTCGGTAATGCCTAGTGCCATTGGCGCATTAATTTTAAGCTTCCCACGCAAGTTTTGTTGTAAATCTTGAACGAAGGTATCGGCATCGTCTAGCTTCGATAAAATCTCACGAGCACGCTGCAAATAACCCTCTCCCGCCTGAGTAAGGTGGACATTTCGGGTAGAACGATGCAGCAGCCTCGCGCCAATATCAGCCTCTAAACGCGCAATTTCTTTACTCACCATAGACTTGGAAGAATCAACCTGTTCAGCCACTTTGGTAAAGCTACCTAAATCTGCCAATCGCACAAATAACTGCATTGCTCTTAACTTATCCATCGCTTAACTCCGCGCACTATTTTGGTGTTTAGTGTGCATTAACTCACTGTTTCCTTCATTCATTCAAGCAGCTCCAATTGTTCTCATATTGAAAACAGTATATGTACATTTATGCCATATATGCGAACAAATTATGTGTTTAGTATTTTCAGACCTCGACATGGCAGGACGAATACCCTGCCAACGACAATGAAATTATTAGATGGATACCATCTAGTAGGAGATCACATGTATACACTTTATTACTCCCCGGGCGCATGCTCTGTTGCTACTCACGTTGTTTTACGTGAACTTGGACAAGAGGTTCACACCGTCAATGTGCAAAAAGACAACGAGTTTAAAAACCTAAACCCGGTTGGCACAGTGCCTGTTCTTATCGACGGAAATAGAACATTAACCGAAGGCGCTGCGATCATGTTGCACCTTGTCAATAAGCATGAGAGCGACCTCTTTCCATCAGACAAAGAAGCACAACAACAGGCGATTCAACACATTATGTTTGCTAACGCCACGATGCACCCGGCTTATGGCCGATTGTTTTTCATCCATCGTCATGTGGAGGATGAAAAGTTAAAACAAGACTTGCTAAACACTGCGGCTAAGCACATTAATCAGTTATGGCAAGTAGTCGAAAATCAATTGATTGATAAACGATTCTTGGGTGGGAAAACCCCATCTGTTGCCGACATCATGCTGAGTGTTTACGCTCGTTGGGGAGCGTTTTTCCCCGTCGATATCGTGATTGGTGACAATACACAACAGATGATTTCTGCGGTTCAAAGTATGCCTAACTTCATTCACGTAATAGAAGCTGAAGATGCGTTATCTGACTAGCTAAGCCCATGTTAACAGCGGCGAAGCTAACGCTTATTTGCTTCGCCGCCTCCCCTGTTTCATTTTTTTATTTGTGGAGAATAACGATGGACAACCTACCTGCAAAACTCACTGTTGATAAAAGCGACTTTGCCAGCATAACCGCGCTCATCGACAAATACTTTTTAGGCTTACATCATGGCGATGTGTCCGTTTTGAAATCAATTTTTCACCCGGATACCTGGTTAAAAGCCCCCGGCAGCCGACGTTCGCTCACTCAATGGTTAAACGATGTAAAAAATCGAGACACGCCACTTCAACTTGCCAGCCCTTTTCGCTTCAAAATTCTTGCTATTGATATTGTTCAAGACCAAGCCATGGTGAAGGTTGATTGTCCTTTGTTTAATTTTCGTTATGTCGATTTTCTTGGCCTACTCAAAGAGCAGGGACAGTGGCGAATCGTAACCAAAATGTACACCGATGTAGGGGGCGATAAGTCATGACAACATCAACACAAAATAACGCTTTGTCTGAATCTAAATTGAAAATTGAAATGGTTCACGATGCCGTGTGCTCTTGGTGTCCCATCGGTTATAGCAACATCAAAACCGCCATTAGTCGTTTAGGCATCGATGTTGACTTTCACTTCTTGCCCTTTGAATTAAATCCAGGTTTGTCAGAAAACGGCTTGCTCATATCTCACTATTTTGTTCACAAAATGGGCTGGTCGGAAAGCAAACTCCTGAGTTATCAAAAGTCGCTCGTTGATACGGCATTAAAGGCAGGCATTTTCATCGATTTCAACAAAAGGCGTTATTACTACAATACCCATAATGCGCATTTACTGATGCATTGGGCAGAGATACACGGCCAGCAATCGCTAGTGAATGAACGCTTGATTCAAGCCTATTTCACCGAGGGCCTAGACATCAGTGACGTAGCAGTTTTGCTTGGTATCGTTGAGCAACTCGGATTTGATGCACCGGATGTAAAACACCTATTCGAGTCGGGCTTTATCAAACAAGCAGTCGAAGACAAAATAAACCGTGTAGCAGCCTTAAACCTGTTAAGCATTCCCGCATTTATTATCAATGAAGAAACCCTCATCACAGGTTCAAATTCCGTTGATTACTTTATGGAAGTGCTCGGTGACATGATCAAGCAACAAAAACAGGAGACAACAACATGCCCTATATAAACGTAAAAATTACTGATGAAGGCGTAACCAATGAACAAAAACAAGCCATTATTAAAGGCTGTACAGCGTTGATGGTTGATATTTTAGATAAAAACCCCGCGACAACATTCGTGGTAATCGATGAAGTCAGCACCAACAATTGGGGCATAGGCTTTGATCAAGTTACCCAATTACGCCAACAAACCTAGCTTTTGTGTTTAATCCCTAAGTGCCTTTCTGCCGCCTCGATGATCTTTTTATCGACAGGCGGCGGACTCGTATCCACACCTTCTGCTAATTGCTCCGCCACCAGCTGCAACACGGCAAGCCTAGCGTACCACTTCTTTTTTCCCGCAATAATATGCCACGGTGATTTAACCGTTGAGGTATGAATTAGCATGTCATCTATCGCGCTTTCGTAATCGTCCCAACGAAGGTGGTTGCGAATATCTTCTTCGGTTAACTTCCAGCGCTTAACGGGGTTATGCAACCGTTCACTAAAACGCTTTAGTTGCTCAGCTTGATCGATATGAATGAAAATTTTAATAATGCGCACATCATCATCCATTAACAAACGTTCAAATTCATTAATTTCTTGATATGCCCTTTGCCACTGCGGTTTTGAGGCAAAACCTTCTACTCTTTCCACCAATACCCGGCCATAGTATGAACGGTCGAAAATGCATAAACTCCCCGGCACAGGCAATCGGGACTGAAAGCGATACAGATAATGACGCCCTTGCTCTTCTGGAGTTGGCGCACTAATGGGATACACATTAAAACCACGAGGGTCGAGCTTTTCTGTGAGCCGACGAATAGCCCCTCCTTTTCCTGCTGCATCCCACCCTTCAAACACAATAATCGCGCGGCGCTTTTGATGATAGTAAGCCTGTTGAATGGCAAGAATGTGTTTTTGGAGCGCCTTTAAGGCTTTTTCATAAGCGAGCTTTTCACCTTCAAATGACAAACTTAAATCCACATCGGATAACTGCGGCGGCGCTTTTAATAGCTTGATTTTAGAGGGCTTGTGCATATCCACACTTTTTATAGGGCATTTGTTTCTACAGTAAAGAGGAAACCGTGCAATGGCAAGTTTTTACCGAGTATGATTTTACCAAGCATGGTGAAATGGGTTTATCCTTAAGTCACGATTCAATCCGATAATGCTAAAAACGTACCGTTGTTTTGGCGGGACACTTCCCGCATTAATGTGGCAAATTTCTCGGTGGTTTCAATGCGATCTCTAAAATAAAAAGCCACACTGTGAATGCGCGCGATTTTCTTTTTAGTTCGAGGATGGGTGTTGAGCTTATTGATGGTCTCCAGCGTTCTATCATAAGAGCCACCAGTGTATTCATCACCAAAAACATAAATCGCTAACGACTTAGTTTTATTGGCATAAGTTTTTAGAGCAGTTTCAATACCTTCAACTGGCGAGCTGTTAGAGGAGCCATGCCATTTCGCCATAGAGCGTAAAATAGCCTGACGTTGTCTTGGTGTGTCTTTGCGCCAGCTACCTTTTGAGGAGCGGATCAGAAACTCGCCGTTATCGGACAACACTTGGAAACCTTTCACTTTCGGGTGTGTATCAAGCACATTCGACATATTTCGCATGACCCGTCTCCAATCGGCTTTCATGCTGCCGGACGTATCCACAATGAAGATCACGTAATCACTGTCTACTGGAATTCCCCCCACTTCTTCATCACGCTTTTTGGCGTTGCCTGTGGTGATGGCGGCGCGTTTACGTTCTTCTTGCACATCTTCAAGGCCAGAGGCTTTATCGGTTAGTTGAATTTCCTCTTGTTTAGCGCGCGCTAACTCGGCTTCAAGAGCGTCCTCTTCTTCAGCATGACTGGCGCTTTGTGCTTGCAGCTGTTTAAGCTGGTCGAGTTTATCGGACAGTGCGCTATCGAGCTGCCCTACACTGGCCTCTGCTCTTGTTAACGCTTGAATAATATTGCTTATTTGGCTTGTGTCGTTGAACTGCCCTTCTTCACCGTTTTTCGCCAGCAGGATCAACATAACGACCGCACCAAAGGCACAGGAAATAATGTCCAAAAACGACAAGCTGAACACTTCAATTGGCGCGCGTTGTTTTTTCATGGCCAATTACTCGCAGGACTAATAAGCAAACCACCCGAGGCTTTGGTCCAATGCCAGTAAGCGGCGGGCGCTTGAGGATCGCCTTCCAATGGCAATAGTACGACGTTCACTTGCGTATTTCGCTTTAACCCAGCATCAGAAATGCTGTGCGTGAAGAGCTTGTTACGGCACTCGCCTGTAATGATTTTGGCTTTGAAGTCTTTACAACCTCGGATTTGTGACAACTTGCGAGACGGGTTCGCCAGTGTAGGTAACCCGTCGGTGACAATATAAAGATGCGTCATATTGGGCATGGCTTTGCGTATTTCTTTTAGCGCATTATGCAGGTTGGTTCCCTGATTCGGCACTAACGCATCAACCTCTTTGCTGAGCTTTTCCATACTGGCAGACAACTTGGCGTTATGAATATTGCGCCCTCCTAGCACAGTGGCTGTATCGTTAAACGCGACCATACTTACCCGAGCGCTTTTAGGCACCCGCGCTAATAGCCACTTCGCCGCGCGTTTAGTTCGCTGCCATTTAGGCGCAGCTTGTTTTTTCGCTGGGTTGGCATTTTTTAACTTAATCACTTCTATCAGCTCTTCATGCATCATAGAGGCGCTCATATCCACCAATATACCGATTTCTTTACCTTCAACACTTAGCCCCATGAGATAGGTTTCTTCGCCAGTGCCTGCCACGTCAATCGGGTCGTCCTTTTTGATAGGCGCCATTGCAGCGATGGCGCTTTCTAAATCCGCGACTACGGCCTTTTTATCTTTAATGGCTCGCTTAGTGGCGTCTTGTTGAACCTTAAGCGTTTCGATGCGTGCTTGAATATCGTCAATCGTCGCTGATTCCATCGCAATGGCTTTTTCAAGTTCAGACAAGGCCTTCTCACGCTCCGTGTTCACATCTTCTGTGGAAGATAATTCATCTTGAAGACGCTCAATTTCTTCGCTCGGCACCGCGCTATTGGCGTTGAACTTCACCAATATCAAAATCAAGATCACGGCCCCTAACCCGCAGGCCATCACATCTAAAAAAGCGAGGTTAAATCCATCTGTATCGCGGCGTTTTGGCATCGTTTCTACTTATGTAAATGTGCAAGTAAATGACGCTCGCACGACGCTTGCGTATTGATAACCATTTGGTCTTGGCGGTTGTTAAGAAGGTGCATGAAGAACATCAACACCAACGACACCAACAAGGACACAAGGGTTGAATTAAATGCCACACCGAGCTTATCTACCATGCCAGAAATGTCGCCAGACACAGCTTGCTCTGCGCGCGCCAACGCTTCACCAATACCGCGAACAGTACCAACGAAACCAATACTAGGAATTGCCCAAATGCAGTAGCGAATCATGCTGTTCCCCGCTTCTAATTGCATGGCTAAACTTTCTGTACTGCTGGAAATTGCATCTGACGCATGCTGCACATTCCCCGTGTTTTTAAAGCGCTGAATACAATTAATCCACGTTGAGATTGCGGAGTTATCTTTAAACTCACTGCCTTCAAGTTCCGTCAACGCCTTGTTAAGATCAAGCGGCTCATCTTTAGGGTGATTTGAGAGGAAATCCATCGAATAGAAGGTTTCTTCCGATAGTAAACGAAATACTTTGTACGCCATTAAAAAGCAGCAATACAAACCAATTGTGATACAAAGCTGTTGTTCGTAATCTTTTAACACTACCCAAATGGCATTGGTGGCGGATGCCCCTTGCGTTGCAACAAGCGCACTTGCGGCAGGCCTCACTACGCCTTCGTACAACAAGTGAACCAAGGTTAATAATCCGAGCAAAACCCCACCTTGCATGATTAGCGTTGGGTTCATATGTGCGTTACTTTTATTCATTTTCAAATATCCACGGGTAGACTAGCGGGCGCATCCAAGCTGATTTTAACGGCGGCAACACTAAAGCCAATCACCAACAAGGTTACGGCAATCAACACTTTTTTGAACAAGGCACTGCGGCCTTGACCTTGCTGATTTCGCCTTTTTAATTTCTGCGTTTTTTTCATAAACATTTACCTGTCGTATCTGGCAATGCGAAAGCCAATGTTGTCTTCGCCCTGTTCGGAAAAGTGACGATAAGCAGAGCGCAGTTCTAATAAACGTCCACTTTTGAAGTTTGCCCCTTTCACAACATGGCTAGTGCCCGATGTGGCTCCCAGATAGTCCGTTTTTACCTGTGCCGTATTCGGCGGTTGATTGGTATAAAAATCGTGAACCCACTCGCTTACATTGCCAGCAATATCAAATACACCGGACTTTTCTTTTTTCATTGAACCCACAGGCGCTTTGGCGGTGTAGCTGTCGTTATAAGCAGGTAAAACAAAAGTTTGCGAGCCTTTTAGTGATTGGTCGGCAAAATTACCTGCCTCTTTGGGAATACGTTCTTGATTCCCCCAAGGGAAAGTTGTGGCTGCGGCGCGTTTCGACTTTCTTGCGACCCACTCCCACTCGGCTTCGGTGAGTAAGCGGTAGCCATTGTTCGGTTTACCATCGGCTTTATTCACACCAAGGTAACGCCCCTTTTCAATACGGTAAAACGGCGGTAGCCCTTCGTTTTCACTCAGCCAATTACAATACCTTGCCGCCTCCAGCCAGGTTACATTGGTTTTTGGTAGTGACGTGGTGGCAGAGGTTTTATCAAACGCTCGAAACTGGGCTTCGGTCACTTCATGCTCGCCTATCCAAATGGGGCGAGAAAAAACGACTGGCACTCTAAACTCATTGCGTCTTCGGCCTTTCTCATTGGCTTGTGATCCCATCACAAAGGCGTTAGGGCTAAAACGCTGTAAACGCATTCCCAACGAGCTGACAAATAAAGGGCGGCCTTCTTTTCGTCGCGCATCAAACTCAGTGAATAATATTGCGTTGATGGCAACAGGCTTAGTGCTAGAAGGGGTAATGCGATGCACTTCCGAGCGATAACCGTTTTTGCGTAACTCAACTTGATGTGTAATAGCGGGTAAGCGTTTGTTGTACGGCGTTTTGCCCACTTTTTGATTGTTAATGTACACATCTGCCTGCACATTAGCGTTAAGGCTTACCTGACCAAATTCAGGCTTTAGCTTGATGTTAAGCTGAGAAAAGTCATCGGGTTTTAAGGTCATTTCTCGCGTGTAAGGGAAAAAACCGGGCTTTTGATAGCGGATGATATGAGCCTTATTTGCAGAGAAACGCAACGTTCCGGCGGCAGTTTCTGCGCCATCTAAGGTTAACAGCCCACCTTCTGGCTCAACGCTCACCTCTAACGTGGCTTTTTTGGGCTCTAATAAGAAATGCCTTTCTGGGTGTGGGTCTTCGTGGGTGATCCTAATGTCATCCACACTGTCTTCATAGCCTTCATTGACCACTTTCACTTCATAGGCATCGCCTTCTAACGGAATCGTGATAGGAGTTTTACCATAAGGGCGACCATCTACGTATACATTAGCGCGCAGCGGTGTTGATTTCACCTGAACACGGCCTTGCACTTTTTCCAGCGTGTGACTCAGAGAAACCGTTTCTTCACTTGCTACCGTTACCGACTGGGAAACGGGTAAAAAGAACGCATGTTCCACGCTTACGTTATACGTACCCGGCGGCGTTTGATGGGATAAGGATTCCCCCACATGAACTAGCATTCCATCTAAATACCAGTGTGTGTCGGGCAGTGCGGGCACTGGCGTGAAATTGATCGTTCCCGGGCTGGGTTCCAATACCACTTCGATATTTCGCGCTGAACCGTGACCAATGTTAACCGTTTTAGGCTCAAATTTAAGAGCATCCGCAACAACAGCTACCTCCCCGCCAAAGGTATAAAGCGTGTCGCCAATCACCCAACCGCTGCCAGATTCCACCTGTAACCAGTGCGTTGCTCTCGCCTCTTCTGGCAACACGATAACTTTGTAGCCTTGTGCCAAAAACAGCCATAACAAGTACAGAGAAAAGCCGACAACAACGGCCCCAAGAGCCATACCTATATGACGTAAGCTTTTGCTTTGTTTGGCTTTAATTTGTTTATCAAATTCGTTCATCACACACCAAGGTAATTGCTTGTTGAGGCTCTCCGGCTCGTAAGCTCACGCTTATGCGCTTATTGCGATACCCCTTTCTTCTTCCTTCAAAAATATAGTCGCCCGGCGGCAAGTCAACGGTTTTCGAAGAAACCTTGCCTACAACACCTGTTCCCAGTACGAAAATGTCTGTGCGTTTGTCGGATTTAACAAGCACGGAGATTGGCTGTTTTGCATCTTTCATTAAGCCTTGCAGTGCTTGTAATTGAGCACCAAAACGCGGGCTTTTTGTGGTGAGTAAAACGTGCTCTTTTATGAAGTTTTCTGCCGCTTGGTGAATGTTGTCATCTGCCAAGCGTTTCGGGCTTGAAATAAAGCGAGCGGCTTTTTGTGTTGCCTTTAACACTGACTCAGCCACCGTTTTTTGCTCATTAAAATAGGCATCGTTTTGAACCAACGATAACCCCTGTTCACTGGCTCGAAGCACCGCTGCCCAATCATCATTTGCGGATGCTTGTTCAACCTGTTGTTTTAGCTTTTGAGCCTCTTGTTTGGAGTGCAGCGCATCTAAACGCTGATTTGCCTGAACCCACGCACTTCTTGATGAAAAAATACGTTTTGCCGATGCCAAATGCTGTTGAGCAAGCGCGATATTTTCCTCATCAATGGCTTGGTTCGCTGAACGAATGTAGCCTGCAAAACGCTGTTCGGCGTGGTCTTTTTTAGCTTGCGCCAACGCCTCTGCTACGTCCGTTTGAGCAGCATCCAGCGCTAAAATGGCTTCCATAGCAGCTATTTGCTTGGTGATATTCTTCTCTGCAACAGCGATATCCCACTGCTTAAACCAACCTTGGATTTCGGGAAAATCTGCGATTTTCTTTTGCAGCGCTAAACCATTGGGTTCATCGGGGTTAATGGTTAAGGCTTGTTGAATGGATAAAGTGGCTTCGGCCAGTTTTTCTTGATCAAAGGCACGTTGGGCGAGTTGATAATGTTGTTCGAAATCCGCCTGCCACGCTTCAATCAGCGCTTTGTAGCTAGACTCCGCTTGTTCCAGCTCAGATAACGCCGTTACAAAAGCGCCTTTAGCAAAATGCACCAGCGCCGAGTCTTTTTCGCCCAGTACAGCTTGCACGCCCGCTTCTTGCCAAGCCAGTAACGCCGGGTTTTGAAGCGCAGGCTCAATCGATTCTTCAAACTCAACCAGTTTTTGTTTAAATGCATCGCGCGCTGCTTGGCTTTGAGCCGCACTGGCTTGCAGCTCAGCACTGACTGATTGCGCCTTTTCTGCCACTTCTTTAGCACCATCTAGGCCCGTTGTGGAACCCTTGCCCGAAAAGAGCTTAGGCACCACCATCGCCAATAAAACCAGTAAAACAAGGATGCCTGCACCTGCAAGCACCTGTTTCATCTGCTTGTTTTTCTGTTCAAGGCGCGCGCGAATGGCCGCGTCATTCGAACTTTCTGTCATTCCTTTATTGCCCTTCGTGATTGCTATTTACAGCTGTTTATTTGGTGTTTTTTCAAGCTCGTAAATTTTACGCAAATGCGCTTTCCATTGCTCATACTGCTCTTCTGCTGTGCCACTTAGCTCATAAGTTTTATCATCAAACTCAACCACTTGAGGACCAATCGCAATATCCAAGTTTTCTCCCATTTCATCAATGGTTTCTCTGTGAATATGCAACTCCTCATTGCGGTTAGACGCTTCTCTGAAAGAATATAAAGCACCAATTGCCGCCGCCCCAGTTAAGCCTTTTTCGAGGTTAGAATCAGACTTAATTGCACCAAATATGGCCGCAGCAGTTAACAAGCCGCCAACCACCTGATTTGTGGTACGTGCAGACTGTGCTTCTCGCGCGGCTTTGGCTTCGGGTAAAGTTTCTTTTTGCCACATGCGATAGCTATCGTGTGTGGAGGCTTCAAAAGCATCGTACTGATCTTGAAGGCCATCTACGAACATGTTTTCTTGAACGCGCAGTGCGTCGATGCGTTTTAACATGGCGTCATTTTCGTGAGGCACATTCAATAACGCGTACTCGTAATGTTCAGGGATGTTGCCTGACTTTCTCACGCGTTTGGTTTGAATGTATTTTTGGAACTTTTCTGGCGAGTAGTAGTTGGCATAACGAACGTTCGTCATTTCTTGAATGCCACGTTTATCGGCATCAGAACGCTTCACTAATAAATCATAAACATAGCTAGCCACTTGCTTGAATACGGGCTCATACGGGTTTTTATCTTTATTTAATGCGTCGCGGAAAAACCCGGTTGATACCGTGTGTTCAAACTGGCGTTTACCCCAAACTTTGCCTCGGCTATCCATTACTAGCGCAGTTAACTGCACCACTTCACTGTCGGAATAATCAACCGTACCCAGGACGAATACATCGCCTGTTGTGGCGGGTGTAGGCGTCACTCGCACGTTACCAAAGGCGCCCGTGTCTTCTAATGCGCGCTTGGTTTGAATTGCAAAACGTTTTGCTTCTGCACGGCGTAATTGGGGCCAAATGTTTTCTTCTTCAATTTCGTCGTAATCCACTTGGCCTTTGTTATCAAGCGGTAATCCGGGATTAAAAACGGGAACCACAACATCAAGATAGACGTTGGAGCGGTAATTATAATGGCGCTCTTCGGTGCCCAGTGCTGGAGCTGAACCGGGACCCACAAGAAGTGGTCCTGAGTTAACGGTTCGTCCTGTAGATTGACACCCTGTAAGTGCAATGAAGGATAGCATTGAGACTAAAGCAACTTTATAAACTTGGCGTTGCATTGTTTGCCATCTTCTTAGCATGTTTTCTCTCCCACGTTAGGCTTGTTATTCGTTACACCCGTAATCTTTATACTGCTGAATGAGGCTTTCTTTTTGCTCTGCATCAGTTTCAGACTGAATCGCGTCGTACAAACTAACACATAAAATTTGATCGTTGTCTTTAGGTGCAATGATTTCGTTCTTTTTGCCCCCTTTGGACTTGCGCGTTTTGGTTCGGCGCGTTTGCTCTTGGCTTTGTTGTTCTTGCGTATTTTCCTGCGCTTGCGCTTGTTCTGCTAATGCTTCTTGCGCTTCTGCAGAGACTTCGCCTTCTACACCTTCTGCTTGCGCCTCTTCCCCTGTTTCCTCAGATTCACCATTTGCAGATGAAGACCCGCTGCCTTCGCCACTTTCAGCATCGCCCCCAGTGCCGGCACCGCCACTTGCCCCAACGGCTTCAGCGGCTTGCTCTTGCGCACCATCCATACAGCGGGTAAAAGCATCGATCGATTCGTTTAACGAATCATCGAGCAATGCAACGCGCTCTTCTTGCGTCAATAAATCAGGATCAATACTGCCCAACTCGACTTGGCTGCAATCATACGCAATACCGTTTTCTTGTGCTTGCACAAAAGCAGACACAAAAAGTGCGCAAGATATTAAAATTACACGACTGGAGAGCATTGTTTCACCTCATTAAAAAATCGAGAGAATTCGAAACAGGAAGGTACATTGCATCATATTTTTTTACGAATGGACACAGACTGAATGCAGATAAATGTAACGAGCACTTTCATACAGTTTTTTACAAAAAAACGGGCTATAAAAACCCGTTTTTGTGCAATTTATAAAAGCGATTTCACTGTGGATATTGCCTAGCTGCCGTCACATTAATGAACCTCTTTCAGGTTCATTAACACGCGCTAATGTCAGGCTATGATTCGAAGTATTTTACCAAGTCTTCGCTACCGCCGATGTGTTTTCCACCAATGAAAACTTGTGGCACGGTATCTTGTCCTGAAACCGCCTTTAACGTGGTTAACGTTGCATCGTGACCCACCGATACTTCTTCAAACTTCAACCCTTTTTCTTCTAGCAGATGCTTTGCGTTTGCGCAGTATGGGCAACCGTGTTTTGTGAAAACGGTAATCGGCTCAGGCGCTTTCGCTTCAGCGTTAATGTAGGCTAGCATAGTATCCGCATCGGACACTTCAAACGGGTCGCCTTCTACGTCAGGCTCGATGAACATTTTTTCGATCATGCCGTTTTTCACTAGCATGGAATAGCGCCAGCTTCTTTCACCAAAACCCAGCTCTGTTTTATCGACTAACATGCCCATGCCACGGGTAAAATCGCCGTTGCCATCAGGCAGTAACGTCACGTTTTTCACGCCCTGATCTTCACCCCATGAATTCATCACGAAGGTGTCGTTAACTGACACACATAAAATTTCATCTACGCCGTTTTCTTTGAAAGTGTCAGCCAGCTCTTCGTAGCGAGGAAGATGAGTAGATGAACACGTTGGCGTAAATGCGCCAGGTAACGCAAACACAATAACCGTGCGACCGCTGAAAATGCTATTGGTAGTACGAAGGTGCCACTCGTCATTATCGCGAATTTTAAACACCATTCTTGGAATAGGCTGACCTTCTTTGTTGTGCAAGTTATGTGTTGTCATAGGAATTCCTCTTTAAATACCGTCATTAGTTTTGAATACGAATACAGTGTAGCTAACTTTTTTGATTTAATTTAGGGATTAATAGCTATCATATAAATCTAATTATACGATTAATATTTTCAGGTGTATTATCTTAAACGATTGCGCTTTTCCGCCAACGATATTTACCTGAAAAATTACGCATTTTTGCCATTGCAGTTCAATTTACAGACACTTACACTGAAGCAAAATTTAAACAATTTGAGATCGCAATGAGTACTTTGATCACGAATGTTTGCCACTTCTTAGGCGCTCACCTTTGCCACCGTTTGCTCTCTAAAGGCGAGAGCGTTATTGGGTTATATCACACTGATGCTCAGCTCAGTACATTTGAACACGCCGCCAACGCCCATCACTTGACGCTCATCAAAGTCGATCTCAACAATATAGCGCAAGTCAGTGAAACGTTTGCAAAAACTCAGCCGAGTACAGTGTTTCATTTTAATCATTTCGACTCTTCCCCAACCCATTGTGCATCGGCTTTAGCGCAAACCACCAATGTGTTAGAAGCAAGCCAGCAAACGGGTGTGAAGCACTGCCTGTTAAATTCTAGTCATGCTGTTTATCTTCCACATCAGTACTCTGCAATGTCGGTTTCTGAGCTAACCGAACACCCTCAAAGCCTTCAAGGAGCCACCGCGCGCGCTTGTGAAATGCTTGCACACAGTTACAGCCAAGTGCACAAGCTTCCTTGCACGCTTGTGCGCCTTTTTGAAGTGTACGGAAACGGTGCTGATGCCAATAGCTTGGTCATGCAACTATTGGAAAAAATTAAACAAAATGACGCTATTGATGTTAGCAGTTATTGTCAGGATGAGATGGATTTCACTTATGTTGATGATGTATGCAATGCTTTACTAAGACTTCAAGAGCATCCTGCAAAAGCCAACCCGTTTTGGGCATCGGAGGGAGAGCCGGTGGATAGTAGCTCTGCGCCGTGGCGACTTTATAATATTGGAACAGGCATCGGCACAGATGTGTCGGCCCTTGTCCAAACCTTGGCTGAGGTGTGCGGAGAAAAAGCGCACGTGATTGCGGATCAGCTTCACAGCGAAACCAAGCAAAAACAAATCGCTGATGTGAATGAACTTGTGCGCGAGACCGCTTATCAGCCCCGCACACTGTTAAAAGACGGTTTAAAGCAAATGCTTACTGGTTCTTAACAATTTCGTTAATAATATTGGTGGTGGAAATGCCGTCTTCAAAGTTCAGTACTTGCACTTCACCGCCGTTAGCTATCACCTGTTTTCCACCTGCAATATCTTCGGGCTTGTAGTCGCCTCCTTTCACCAACGAATCCGGCAAGATTTCGCTAATTAAGCGCTCCGGCGTGTCTTCAATAAAAGGAACCACCCAATCAACCGACGCTAAGCCTGCCAATACCGATTGACGACGATCTAGATTATTAATCGGGCGTCCAGCTCCTTTTAAACCACGAACCGATTCATCACTGTTCACGGCCACAATCAGCCTATCGCCCAGTTTGGCTGCCGCTTCAAGATAAGAGACATGACCCGCATGCAAAATATCGAAACATCCATTGGTCATCACAATTTTTTCGCCGCGCGATTTAGCGGTTTTCACCGCCATCTTCAATTGCGACTCCGTCATCACGCCAAGGCCAATATCGGTATCTGCTGCCACAGCTTGAGTTAACTCATTAACGTTGACGGTTGATGTGCCTAACTTACCAACCACAACACCTGCTGCCGCATTGGCCAGCACACAAGCATCCGGTAACGATGTGCCCGCAGCAAGCGAAGAAGCAATTGAAGCTACAACGGTATCGCCTGCGCCTGTTACGTCGTACACTTCTTTGGCTTTTGCAGGTAAATGCAGCTCGCTTTGATTTCGCTGAATCAGCGTCATTCCTTGTTCTGAACGCGTCACCAAAATCGCTTCAAAGTCATACGCTTCAATCAGCTCTTGCGCTCTGGCAACAATGGTTTCTTCGTTCGGGCAAAAGCCCACTACACCTTGAAATTCGCTCATGTTCGGCGTTAACAGCGTTGCGCCTTTATAGCGGCTAAAATCGGTGCCTTTAGGGTCGACAATAACGGGAAGAGAACGAGATTTGGCAAGTTGAATAAAGGCCTGAGGATCGCTTAAGCAGCCTTTCGCATAATCGCTTAACACCAAGGCACCTGCATTTTCTAACTGTTGCACCAGCAATTCGCTCAAGTTAGCTTTGCTCGTGCTCTCGAAACTTTGCTCAAAATCTAAGCGAATCAATTGTTGATTACGGCTTAACACACGCAACTTGGTGATGGTATCTTGGCCTTGAATGTGATCAAAGAAACACTCAATCCCGACAGATGACAGCACAGTTTGCAAGGTTTCTGCTGCTTCATCCTGACCGCACAATCCACCCACTGCAACGTTTGCCCCTAAGGCTGCAATGTTCAACGCGACGTTTGCTGCACCACCGGGCCTGTCTTCGTTACCTTCGATTTTTACAACCGGAACAGGCGCTTCGGGAGAAATTCGGCTAGTGGGACCTAACCAATATCTGTCGAGCATGATGTCCCCGACAACAACAACGTTTGCGTTCGAAAAAGCAGGTATTTGCATAGTGAATGCGCTTCTTAACAGTTATAAACAAGATTGGCGCGAGTTTACCACGCGCGTATCAAGACACAACTGCACAGCCCTTTGCGCATTCCCTTCAAACACAGTTTGGAGTACTTGTTTTGCCCATGAGGGCAACGATTGACTAATTTGATAGTGTAACCACAGTTCTTCTCTTCGCTCTGTAACAACGCCTTTGGTACGGAGCAAAGCAAGGTTACGGGAAACGGTTGATAGCTTTTCATTCAACGCTTTTGCTAGATCGCATGAACATAACTCGCCGTCATGCATTAGCATTAACACAATGTTTAAACGCAGGGGATCAGCTAAGCAACGAAAAAATTGTTCGGTTTGCAATTTCATCATTTTTTGCCAAGTCAGACACCACTCAACAGCCTACAACAGTGGTTTGTACCAACTTTATCCAGTTACTAGTGGGCAGCAAAGTACGCGAGAAATGTGAAATTTATATGAAAAACCGAGGCATTTACGGACAAATCTGTATATATTTTTTCACTCGGGCTTAGCCCTGCAATCTCCTCCTTTTTTATTCTCCCTTTCTTCCCCCTTGCTTCCTATCTATTCTCCTTCAGCGGGGTAGAGCGGTTTAAATGAGTAAGCCTCTTAAAATCAATGCGATACCAAGTGCAATGGTAAGTTCAATGCTGGCTACACCAATATTGTGTTGCTGATCAATTTCTTGTTCTAAGTCGATTTGATTCAGCACTAAGCGCTTAGAGATACTGGTTAGCACAGTTAAAGTGGCTGCCAGCCCCAATCCCAGAATAAACCAGCTGGTTACATTACTCACATACCCTTGCGGGTGATATTCCAATAAATGCCCGGCAGCGGTCACAGCCATGGCCGTACCAAGCAAGTGTCCTGAATGCTGAATAGCCACGGCCATTTGCCCTTTTTCCAACGAAGATTGCAACGAACCGATGCGGTTATATTCAGCAAATCGTCGCTCATAAAGGCGCGTCATGGTGAGCAAAATCGCTTGCGTCACAAAAAAGCCAGAAATTACCGCCACAATGGCATTCATATCCATACCATTTGCCCAAAGCACCACACTTTGCACCACCATCGCAGTTGCAATTGAGCTAGAGGCATCAACCAACGCCACGGCAACATTGCGATTTTGAATATTGAGTTCTTTATCAAAGCGATTCAGAATAATTTTATCGTGTGCAAAGCGGCCTATTTTAATTAAGCAAATGCCCAGTACGCCGTAAATCAGTATTGTTAAAGCGGAATCGGCAAAGCTATTGGTTTTTGAATTAGCGACCGCTGCCACCAGCACAATACACAGCGCCAACATACGCCCGGCAACGCTAATACCGTAAGCGTAATTATCTTTTTTGGTTAACTCATCTTTTGCACAACCCGACTGCAACGCCGAGGTTGCCACCCACATCAATGAAAGCAGCAAAATGGCAATGCCCATATCAATAGCAAAATACCAACCGAGATCGGGAGAAAGGGGAATCAAATTAACGAGGGTACTCATTACGGCGTCAACTTATTCAAACTACACTGATTTTTTGATTTAAGTCACTGCCTGCAAAAGTGTCAACTCTGAGCTTGTCGATTTGCGTTCCAAACAATTGACACCTAACTCATTTATGGGTTTGATAGAGGCAGTCTAAAATTCGCCACACGCTGCCATGTCATCATTGATTGAAAAGTCTTATTTAACTCACTGGCAAACGCTTTCGGAAGTTGCCAATCTCGACACACTCACACCCGAGCAAACGCAACAATTACAAACCCTATTGGGATTGAGCGACTTCGCCGCACGACAATTACGCTCACGCCCTGATTTTATTCACGATGTCATCGCCCTGTCGCCTGCGAATGTCACCTATAAACATTGCTATGAGCGCCTATCAAACACCTTAGCCGCTTGCGCCGATGAAGCCAGTGGTCACCGCGCCATTCGCCACTTCAGGCATCTGTATATGGTTGCTATTGCGTGGTGGGATTTAACGAACGCTCAAGGTATTGAGGCGTCATTAAAGCAAGTTTCTGATTTGGCCGATGCCATTATTCGCGCCACTTACGATTGGCTGTATGGCATGCTTTGCGACAAACACGGCACACCACACGGCGAGCTTGGTCCACAACCTATGTTCATCATTGCCATGGGTAAGTTAGGCGGGCGCGAGCTGAATTATTCGTCTGATATTGACTTGATTTTCTGCTACCCCGAACAAGGTGAAATGACCACTGGGCGAAAGCCAATGGAGCACCAAACCTTCTTCACACGACTTGGACAGCGCCTGATTACCGCCCTGAATCAGGTTACTGTAGACGGGCAAGCCTTTCGGGTTGATATGCGATTACGCCCATTCGGAGAAAGCGGTCCACTGGTCACCCATTTAGGCGCAATTGAAGATTATTACCAAGAACAAGGCCGTGAATGGGAACGCTACGCCATGGTTAAAGCGCGCATTCTCAATGATGATTCTCCGTACGTGAAAGAGCTGCACGATATTTTGCGCCCGTTTGTATTTCGTCGTTACATTGATTTTGGCGTGATCGATTCCCTGCGCAATATGAAGCGGCTGATTCAACAAGAAGTGCGCCGACGCAAACTCAATAACAATATAAAACTGGGTCGTGGTGGTATCCGAGAAGTTGAATTTATCGTTCAAAGTTACCAGCTCATTCGCGGAGGACGCGAACCCGAATTGCAAGAGAAGCACTTGCTTCGCGTACTTGATGAGCTTGTGAACAAACACATTATGCCGGCGGAAGAAGCTACGCCGCTGCGCACAGCTTACCTTTATTTGCGCAAAGTGGAACACTGCTTACAACAGTTTGGCGATGAACAAACGCAGAGCCTACCTATCGACCCTTTACCTCAAGCCAGACTTGCAAAGGTCATGCAGCACGACAACTTTGAAACATTGCTAGCAGACATCGATAAACACATGCTAGTGATTAGCCAAGCCTTCGATGTGATTATTGGTGAAGCCGATGAAGAAGAAGACGACCCGGATTTAGATAGCCTGAAAGATTTATGGGCACTGACATTTGATAAAGCGCTAGAAGCCGACGCTGCACACAGCATTTTAGCCACATGGCTTGATGAAACTGAGCAAAGCGCCTTTTTCACTGCACTGACTCATTTTAAATCGGAGCTAGGGAAAAAGCCTATCGGCACTCGCGGAGCAGAAACGCTGGATAAACTCATGCCAAAGTTACTGCTTGAAACCGTTAAATTCACGCCAGATAACGCCGCTCGCTTGCTTAAAAGTTTGTTCCAAGTGATTGAACAGATTTTGCAGCGCACAGCTTACTTAGAGCTATTGCTAGAGAATCACGGCGCGTTACAGCAATTAGTCAAACTGTGTGATTGCAGCCCGTGGATTGCGCATCAGCTACAACACTTCCCCATTCTACTCGACGATTTATTAAACCCCGCAGATTTATACAACCCCACGCCACCTGAACACTACGCTGGCATGCTAAGGCAAGTGCTGCTTCGCATTCCACAAGAAGACTTAGAGCTACAAATGGAAGCCTTGCGACAATTTAAGTTAAGCCAGCAATTGCGCATCGCCGCCGCCGACATCACAGGCGCTCTGCCAACGAATCGAGTGAGCGACCACTTAACCGTATTGGCCGAGGTTATTGTGGCGGAAACGGTAAACATGGCGTGGCATCAAATGGTTGAGCGATACGGTTTACCAGAAGGTGCCGACGAAGATAACAAACACTTTGCCGTGATTGCCTATGGAAAATTGGGCGGCATTGAACTGGGCTACGGTTCAGATTTAGACTTAGTGTTTCTTCATGATTGCACCAGCCAAGCGCCAACCAATGGCACAAAAGCTATCGGCTCAAAGCAGTTTTATATCAAGTTATCTCAGCGCATTATTCACATTTTCACCACCAAAACCTTGTCGGGTGACTTATACGAAGTGGATATGCGATTAAGGCCTTCTGGCAATTCTGGGCTATTGGTGTCTCATATTGATGCCTTCGAGGAATACCAATCAACCGAAGCGTGGACGTGGGAGCACCAAGCGCTCATGCGAAGCCGCTGCATTTATGGCGACACCCCATTACATCAGCGCTTTAATCAGGTAAGAGAAGCCATTTTAACGCGACCTCGTGAATTGCCCGCTTTAAAAGATGACATCAAAACTATGCGCGAAAAAATGCGCAAGCACCTCAACAAAGGCAATGAAGCGCATTTCGATTTAAAACAAGATGTGGGTGGCATAACCGACATTGAATTTTTGGTGCAGTACTGGGTATTGGCTCATTCGCACCAACAGCCTAAATTGGCTTATTGGTCCGATAATTTGCGTATTTTGGCGCAACTGTCGCAATATGACTTTATTACGGAAGAGGAAGCTCAAATTTTAGTGGAAAGTTACTTAGCGTATCGGGGTCGCGGACATCGGCTGTCGCTGGCAGATAAATCGGCGCTGGATAGCACGCAAGCGTTTTCAACATCGAGAACGCGTATTGCGCACATTTGGGATGAATACTTGCGTTAACTCAGCCTTTGCCTTGATTTTACGCTAAGAGCTTAACCGTTCACATCACCCGCTAAAACGCAGAATTTCTGCAAGTATTCAGACTCTTTTTCGGTGATGACTAACGAGCGGTTTCTTGGGCACACATAAGCGCGCACGGTGCCGTTGAAATTGCTATCAACGGTACGGGCAATTTTATGCAATGACCCCACAATCGTATCGTCCATTTGAAAGTGATCTTTCACGATAAAATCCTGATCCAACTCCCAAATAACCTGCATGCCTTCTCGCTCAGCAAAATTAGTGATGGATTCTCGTAACGTGCTTCCCGCCGCAAACGTACGGTATTTATGTTCTCCTACCCAGCGCCCAGTCACTGGCGCTTGCGTGCTTTCCATGTCTTTTAAACGCGCATTAAGCGGTTGCTCGGAAGAATCCTTTAAACGCATCACAAAGTCGCTGGTTTCTTCTTCTATGGGTTTGGTTGAGCTTTGACGGTGCTCTCGATAAAAGCTGCTCATATTGGAGGAAATGTCTTTGGGGCCCGAGTTATCGGCGGCTTGCGGCTCGTTATCTCTTGAGTTTTGCATGTTGATAACGACCACGGCAACGATAATTAGCACAACGGCTAACCCAACATGCCTAGCCCAAAACATCGCATTTGAAACACCTTTATTAGACATTTACCTTGCACCTATCTTTTAAAAACGACGACTTGCATTTATATCTGATGCTCAAAATGAAAACCAGTTCCACTGAGCTTTACGAATACAACGATTTATCCGATTCATTTGGACGCGTTTTATAACGCTTATGCATCCAAAGGTATTGCTCTGGCGCTTCCATGATGATCTCTTCGATACGACGATTCATATTCGTCATATCTTCAATATCGTCACCAGATGGGAAGTCCTTTAGCCCTGGGTAGATTTTCACTTTATATCCGCGCTCAGTTCGAATAGAAGCGATGAACACGGTCTCACAATTGGCACGAGAAGCAATAATTTTAGGCCCTATTGTCGTTGCCACTTCTGGCACAGCGAATAACGGCGCAAACACACTGGCGCTGCGACCGTAGTCTTGGTCCGGCAAATAAAAACAAATTTCTTTGTCGTTTAACGCTTTAAACAACGAACGCAAATCTCGCTTGTGAATTAAGTAGCGATTCGAGCGCGCCCTGCCTCGATACTGCAAAAACTCAATGACCGGATTATCGTGACGACGATAAAACGCGACGGCGGGCTGTTTGTGACCCGCCACACGGCAACCAAAATCCAACGACATATTGTGTGTTGCCAACGCCAACACCCCTTTTCCCTTAGCCAAAATCGCTTCGATGTGTTCAAAGCCTTCGATTTCGCCAAGGCGTTTAACACGCCAATCCGGCCACCACCAGCCCATGATGGTTTCCATCAGCGCCATGCCAGTGCTTTCAATATTCGCTTCTAATATGGCCTCACGCTTGGCTTCGTCCATATCAGGAAAGCTTAATTCCATATTGCGACGCGCCACGTTAATACGCGATTTACCGAATTTTTTTAACACTTTGCTTAATAGCTTTCCAAGCCCCTTGAGTACAGAGTATGGCATCCAAGAAATCAGGTAAGCGACGCCAAGAAAAAACCAAGTTAGCCAATGTTTGGGATGTAAAAGTTTGGCTTCAAACGGTGGGGGCTTAATATGCAAGAAGAACCTCAAAAAATCGCATTAATGATGAACCGCTAATAATAATCTAAGCTTTCTTTCTATCCAAATCATTGAGGCAACTAAATGAAGGAAGACGCTGTAAATTGTTTAATTATTGTGCCGATTGGGTTTATGCTATTCACAAGGTGTAACAAATCACCCTAAAAACTTCTCTAAAACAGTCATTTCCTTCTAAACTAACGGACAATTATCTTGGTATCGTTATTGTCATCTTTACATGACGGCGACAAACAGTAATATCCATTATATCGGTTATACGATTTCAGTGATGAACTCGACATTTAACAGGCGCCACTTAGGCGAATAAAAGCGACAATGACCAATAAAAGCACTGCAAATGTGCAAGATCTGACGCAGTTAATGACCATCATCGACCATACCGCTTCAGGCGTTATGCAGCTTGATCGTGATGGTACCATTTTGTTTGCCAATCAAGCGGCAATGCGGCTATTTGGCTATAGTGGCTCAGAGCTTGTTGGTCAGCCGCTAGATATCCTCATTCCCGGTCAATTCATTGACTCCGATGCCGATGTTTATCAAAACTTCTTGAATCAATTTCCCGTTGAACGCATCGGACAAGGCGCTTCGTTAAGTGCATTTAAAAAATGCGGCGACATTATTTTTGTGTCTATTGGTGTGTCGGTTATCGATGTTGCCCAAGACCAAAATAAAAGTGCTCAAACCTTGGTTCTTACCGTTCAAGAAGCCTCCCAACTGCGTGTTACCGAAGAACGTTTATTTAAACTCAATAAGAAATTTGCTATCGCTAAAGATTCCGCTGGCATTGGCTTATGGGAATACGATTTAGTCACTCAAACCCTAGAATGGGATGATCAAATGAAGCGCCTTTATGGCGTAAATGATCTGGAATTTAATAGCAAAATTGATGATTGGACCAACCGCGTGCACCCGGATGATTTGTCCGGGGTAAGAGATGCATTGCAAAGCTGTATTGATACAGACCAAGTCATGGATACCAGCTTTCGCGTGATCACCCCGCGAGGCGTAGAAAAGTACTTCAAAGCCTACGCCAAAGTTAACCTCGATATTTATGGCAAACCGCAAAGTGTCATTGGTGTAAATTACGACCTCACTGAGCGTTACCAGGCTGAACAACAGTTAGAAAGTAGCACCCGAGAAAACGCCCTACTCGCTACTGTAACCCGCGAAATGAACGACGGTGTTATCGTAACAGACACGGCACACAATATTATTTGGGTGAACCCCGGTTACGAGCGCATTTCCGGCTTCCAGCTTTCCGACATCATGGGCATGCCCATTGAAGAGCGCTTGTTTGGCGAGCTAACCGACCTAGAAACCAAGCAACGTATTAACGAAGGGTTGCTTGACGGTACGGGCTTTATTGAAGAAATCATCAATTACAACAAAGCGCAAGAAACGTACTGGATTAAAGCCAACTGCCAGCCTGTTTATACCAACGGGCAAATTTCCGGTTTTATGTGCTTGATCAGTGATATCACTGTTCAAAAGAACGCAGAATTAAAAGTCACGTCCATGAACCGCTTGCAACAAGCCATTTTGGACAGTGCCAACTTAATGCTCATTTCAACCGATAACGAGTTTATTGTGAAAACCTTCAACCGCTGTGCTGAAGGCTTGCTCGGTTACGATGCCAAAGACGCCATTAATCAATTGAATTTGATGGATTTCTTCGATCCACAAGAGCTTATTATGGGCGCGCAAAAACTCAGCCGCGCCCTGAACGTAAACCTAAAACCCGGTGTGGATACCTTCATCGAGAAAGCCAAGCAAGGCATTAACGTTGAGCAAGAATGGCAATTAACCGCCAGTAACGGTCGCTCATTCCCGGTAATGATGTCTATTGTGACGTTAATGGGCAGCAAAGGAGAAACGGGCGGCTACCTAGCCATTGCACGTGATATCAGTCAGTTAAAATCGGTTGAAGCGGAGAAGCAGCGCAACCAAGACTTGCTAGAAACCACGGGCACCATGGCAAAACTCGGTGGCTGGGAGTTCGATTTAAGAAGCAACCAACTGACTTGGTCAAAAGAAGTGTATCGTATTCACGAACTGCCCGTTGGCGAACCTGTAGATTTAGGCGAATCCATTAATTATTTTGCGCCTGAAAGTCGTGCCATTATTCAACGCGCGATTGAAGATGGCATTGTTGAAGGCCGCGCATGGGATTTACAACTGCCCTTCATCACCGCAAGAAACCGACGTATTTGGGTACGTTCAGTAGGGTTTGTAGAATATTCCGATGGCGAGCCTGTGATGCTCCGAGGCGCCTTCCAAGATATTACTCAGTTAAAGCGCGCGGAAGAAAAGGCCAAAGACGCCAGCCGCATTAAAAGTGAATTCCTTGCAAACATGAGTCACGAAATTCGTACGCCGATTAACGGCATTATCGGTATGAA
>CAXRCC010000050.1:0-6866 GCA_964228975.1 Paraneptunicella sp.
GTTTTTTGCGCCATCATCAAGGCTAATAAACCACTTCCGGTACCAATATCCAGCACGCGCTTTGCACCACTTACTTTAGCCCAACTGCCGAGAATGATGCTATCGGTGCCGACCTTCATCGCACATTTATCATGTCGTACGTAAAACGCTTTAAATTGAAACCCAGAAGAAGCCACGGCGTCCTAATCACTCCTCAATTACCCTTCATCGAATTTTACGTCACCTGAGCGTGAATGTAAGTCCGTTATCACATTCTTTGCGATGAAAGAAACTTCATTATTGTGTCAATAGTCCATAGAATAGAAAACCACGACATCGGCTCTTTTCGAAAACAGAAAACACGCCGTTTGCACAATCAGTCCTCACTTTATGGAAGTTGCAATGAATAAAAAAAAGGTTGCTCTTACCCTGCTCGCCGGCCTAGCACTGTCGACCCAAGGGGTAGCTGAAGAGCTAACAATCGAACGTATATTTTCCTCTCCTGCACTTGATGGCACCGCCCCCAAACAATTGAAAGTTTCTCCCGACGGGCAACGTGTAACTTTCACACAAGGTAAAAAAGACGATTACGAGCGCTACGATTTATGGGAATACCATATCCCAAGTAAAAAAGTGCAGCTGTTATTCGATGCGGATGACCTCCACACAGGTGATGAAGTGCTTTCTGATGAGGAAAAAGCCAGAAGAGAGCGCATGCGTGAATACGGCAGTGGCATCATGTTTTACGAATGGTCTAACGATGGAAAGTCGCTACTTTTCCCACTCGCGGGTGACGCCTTCATCTACAAAATTGGCGACAAAAAAGCGAAGCGCCTACTCAATACCCCCGAATTTGAAACCGATGTAAAACTCTCACCAAACAGCAATTTCATTAGTTACATCCGTGACCAAAACTTGTTTGTAATGGAAATCGCCACTGGCAAAGAAACACAAATCACCCAAGACGGTGGCGGCAATATTAAAAACGGAATGGCGGAGTTTGTTGCGCAAGAAGAAATGAGCCGCATGACAGGTTACTGGTGGTCTCCTGACGAGAGCCAGATTGCATTTACTCGCGTTGATATGTCGCCTGTTGAGGTTATCACTCGCAGTGAAATTTATGCCGATAGCATCAAAATGATCGAACAGCGCTACCCTAGCGCAGGCACCGCAAATGTTGATATTAAACTTGCTATTCACTCGTTGAAAAATAAGAAAACAGACTGGGTGGACTTAGGTAAAAATAAAGACATCTACCTTGCTCGTGGACAATGGCTTCCCGACAGCCGCCATTTCTCCTACCAATGGCAAAGCCGAAATCAACAAGACTTAAGATTGATGTCTGTTGATACGCAAACAGGCAAACAAAAGTTGTTGTTGCAGGAGCTAAGCGATACTTGGGTAAATTTACATGATGACTTGTATTTCCTCACACAGTCTGAGCAATTTATTTGGGCATCGGAAAAAGACGGCTACAAGCACTTATACTTACACCGTAATGATGGCACACCAGTGAAACAATTAACTCAAGGCGAATGGGTGGTTAACGATGTGGTTGCCATCGATGAGGACAAAGAGTTAGTGTACTTCACCGGACGTTATGACACGCCAATCGAACAACACCTGTATAAAGTGAAGTTTGATGGCACTGGCTTTTCTCGTATTAGTCAACGCAGCGGTTTCCACGACATTAACTTCAGCAAGGACGCGAGCGTCTATGTTGATAACTTCTCAACCATCAACTCACCGCCTCAAGTTAGCTTGCACGATACCCAAGGCGAACACCTTTACTGGTTGCAAGAAAACGCCGTCAATGAATCTCACCCTCTACACGCTTATAAAGAAACCTGGGTTTTCCCTGAATTCGGTAAATTCAACACACAAGATGGCGCAACGCTTCATTACCGTATGTGGAAACCAACCAATATCACAGGTAAACACCCGGTTATTGTTTTCACTTATGGTGGTCCTCATGCGCAAATCGTTACCAACGAATGGTACAAACAGCGCGGTTTATTAATGCAGCATTGGGTAAATAAAGGGTATGTCGTGTTCACGGTGGATAACCGAGGCTCTAATTACCGAGGCAAAGCCTTTGAAGAGCCCATCTATAAAAAAATGGGTGACATTGAAGTACAAGATCAAATCGCGGGCGTTAAATTCCTGCACACCTTGCCTTATGTTGATAAACAGCGCATTGGCATTTACGGGCACTCTTACGGCGGTTACATGAGTCTAATGGCGATGTTTAAAGCCGGAGACTATTTCCAAGCGGGAGTTGCTGGCGCCCCCGTAACAGATTGGCGTTTGTACGATACGCACTACACCGAGCGTTACATGGGCGATCCTCGCGTTGATGGTGATGCGTATGAAGCATCCTCCGTCTTTCCTTATGCTAAAAACCTAAAAGGCGATTTGCTGATCTATCACGGCATGGCAGACGACAACGTTTTGTTCAAACACAGCACGAAGTTGTATAAGCACCTACAAGATCTTGGTATTCCTTTTGAAGTAATGGATTATCCCGGCAAAAAGCACAGCATTCGCGGTAAGCAAACGGGGATTCATTTGTATCATACGATCACCAACTTCTTTGATCGTCACTTAATGCCTCCAGCCAAATAAAGGATTATATCTCATGCAAACATTGAACATTGAAGACGTCATTCAAGCCCACAGGCGGTTAAAACCCTATGTTCACAGAACACCTATATTAACGTCGAGCTTGCTAAACCAGTGGCTTGGTCACGATATTTATTTCAAGGCGGAATGTTTGCAGAAAATCGGCGCCTTCAAGATTCGAGGCGCCACTAACTTTATCATTAAGCGCATTGAAGCGGGGGATAAGCCGAAACGCATCGTTGCAAATAGCTCAGGCAACCATGCCCAAGCGGTTGCGTTGGCGGCGTCTTTATTTGATATCCCGGCAACCATTTATACCACCGAAACGGTATCTGCTGTAAAAGCAGCGGCGACAGAATATTATGGCGCGAAAGTGCTTAAGTTTCCGACACGCCTAGAAGCGGATGCACAGGTAATGCAAGCCAAAGAAGAAATCGGTACGGTATGGATACCACCATTTAACCATCTCGACGTGATGGCAGGGCAAGCAACAGCATCCTACGAAGCGCTTGACGAACTCGGTGAAGTAGATGCGGTCTTCGCGCCTTGCGGAGGCGGAGGTTTAGCATCGGGTACGCTGATATCAACCCGAGCCCTTTCACCTCAGGCGTGCGCCGCCGCTTGTGAACCCATAGAGGCAAACGATGCCGCTCGCTCTCTTCGAAGTGGCAAAATTGAATCACTAAGCAGCCCTCCCAATACCATTGCCGATGGTGTTGCCACCCCCGCCGTGGGAGACCTTACTTTTCCACTATTGCAACAACTCGACGCGTTTTATGAAGTGGAAGAGCAAGAAATACTCTATTGGACACAATGGCTACAGCACTTGTTAAAGCTCCATATCGAGCCCACCAGTGCCATGTGCATGGGCGGCGTCACTGAATGGTTACGTACCCAATCAGGGAAGAGAAAACGTGTGCTCGTCGTGCTTTCTGGTGGCAATATTTCGGAAAGTACCAGCCGCAAAATATGGCAAGACGATCACCTACGTACGGTTCCCTCGTTATAAACGCAACTCACCACATCATGTGGGCTTTATCAATAATGTTACCCGCCATCGAGCAATAAGCGTTCTGCACGCTCGACTCGGCGGGGCTTACCCGAAATAACCAACACATCGTTTGCAATAAGCTGCATGTTCTCATTCGGGTTGGGAATTTCTTTGTTATCTCTACGCAGCCCCGTTACCGTCACTCGCATTTTCGAAACACCCAACTCACCAAGCGTTTTTCCCACCGCGAAAGCTTCTTGGGGCAAGGGAATGGCATGCATAAATTCCAACTTTTCAATACGCTCAGAGCTCATCTCCGTGGTTTCTCCTCGAAAGAAGCCATGCATATGCTTGTAGTGATCTTTGCGCTCCATTCTGACTCGCTTAAGAATACGCGACATCGGTACACCAGATAAATGCAGCACCTGGGAAACCAACATCAAGCTGCCTTCAAGAATTTCTGGCACAACTTGCGTTGCACCGGCGGAATACAAGGACTCAAGGTGATAATCCTTTCTTGTTCTTACAACAATCGGTAATGTTTCATGAGTTGAACGAACACGTTCGACAACCCCAGTGGCAACACTTGGCTGATCGAATGTCAAAATAACCAATTTGGCGTTTTCGATGCCCACCGCTTTCAAAATATCCTTATTCCTCACGTCACCGAAGTAAACAGCTTCTCCCGCTAGGCGGCTTTCATTCACTCTGACAGGGTCGATATCCACTGCCACATAAGCAATTCCCTCCGCTTTCAATAACCGGCTAACGGACTGCCCTACGCGGCCATAGCCGAATATCAGCACGTGGTTTTCAAAAGTTTGATGCGGACTCGGCGAAGGTGCGCTTTCTTGCTCGTCTTGTTTCACGAGCTTTCGAGACAATCGATTGCTGTTTTCCACCAACCACGGCGTAATTGCCATACTAAGAATGCCAATACTGATTAATAACGAGGACTGTTGGTTTGTAATGATGTCATTTTGCAGCGCCAACGCCGCAATTATGAAACTAAACTCCCCCATTTGGCATAACTTGATGCCCGTTGCCCAAGCATCTTTTCCTGATGCTTTGAACACCCACGCCGACATTCTCACCATCAAAATTTTGACAAAGAGCAACACGGCTAAGCCAATCAGTACCCAATGAATGTTACTCGGCAATACAGACAAATCCAGCTTCATCCCAATGGTGACAAAGAACAGCCCCATTAAAATATCGCGAAAGGGTCGTATATCCGCTTCTAATTGATGACGATACTGGCTTTCCCCAAGCATCATTCCAGCTAAAAACGCGCCTAACGCCATTGAAAGCCCAAAAGAATAGGTCAGCCCTGCGGCAATAAGTGCAACAAGAATCGTAGTGAGAACAAAAAGCTCATCCGTTCTGGCCCGAGCCACTTCACTGAACACGCGAGGCAGGAACCATTTACCGATGGAGAGCAAAATCGCAAACACCAACGCCCCTTTTCCTACAGCAGTTGCAATGGCAATAAAGAAGTTGCCATCACTGCCATCGGCAAGCAGAGGAATAACAATCAGTAACGGCACAACCGCTAAATCTTGGAATAACAAAATACTGACAGCCATTTGTGCTCTGGATGTATTTAAAATGCCCAGTTCTGAGGTTTGTTTAATAACGATAGCCGTGGAAGATAATGCAGCCATGCTGCCAATAACGAAGGCCGCAACCGTATTTGCACCGAGCAAAATAGCAATCAGCATGAAGACTAATGTGGTGGTAACCATTTGCCCAAAACCAACACCAAACACGAGGTGTCGCATCGATACCATGCGGGGAAGAGAGAATTCTAGGCCGAGTGAAAACAGGAGAAAGACGATGCCAAGCTCGGCCATAAAATGCATGTCGTCTGGGTTTTGATATATCCCGACGACACTTGGCCCGATAACGATACCGCACGCTAAATATGCCAAGATGGGAGGCAGATTGACGCGTTTAAACAACCAAACAAAAACAACTGCTACCGTCATTAGAAGAAGAATGTCTACAAATCCGCCTTGCATAAAATTCCTTCATTTTTAGGTTTTGAAGATAACTGGCACGCAATTTGCCGTATTAGGGATAATTAAAGCAAATTTACCCCAAAAGTCATTTTTTTGGCAGGAGTGTAACTTGGATAACTTAACACCATTCTATGACGGTAACGCAGGTTCTGGCTTCTTCAATTTAAGCCAACACGAATCCCCGTTTTCTGATAAAGAATTGCATCGTCTGTTAGAGGCATTTTCAGCATGCCTAGATCTGCAACAGCTGGTGCAAAAGTACTTCAACGAGTTACATGCCCGAGTGCCTGTTAATCACTTAAGTGTCGACACACCCGTGGGACAGTATCACGTTGGTATAGCAGATGCCAACGAAAGAGAAAAGTCGATGACTACTGAGTTGGGCGAAGAAGCGCCTGTTCAAGTACGTCACTTTTACTGCAATGCACTCAGCATTAAAGCTCAACAAATTATCCGTGAATTCAATAAGCTACTGCGTATTCCATTAAAAAATGCAATTGCATTTACGAAGCTTCAGCAAGTTGCGATGAAAGATCCGCTAACCTCTTTAGGCAACCGCAACATGTATGACGAAACACTGAAAAAACAAATTCGTCAGGCACACCGTGCAAATGAAAATTTGACGTTACTAGTGTTGGATTTGGACAACTTCAAACCCGTTAATGATTTCCATGGCCATATTGAAGGCGATAACGTATTGATGGCTTTTGCTAAAGCATTATCAAGCTCGTTACGTTTATCGGATTACGCCTTTCGCTTTGGTGGCGATGAGTTTTGTTGCTTACTGCAGGCCAGTGGCCCCCTTTCTAACGAAAAGGTAATCGAGCGCTTACTAAATAACGTTGAAAACGACGAAACACTGAAAAAACACCACGTAACATGCAGCATTGGTAGCGCTGAACTTAATAGCACAGACACGCCAGAAACCTTATTCATGCGTGCAGATACGGCGTTGTATCAAGCGAAAAAGCAAGGAAAAGACTGTGTAGTTAATGCCTAGGCAGCGGACTCCATCGCACCTAGGCTAGCACTGGCAATTCCTTGCCGCCTAATCTGAAAAATCGGCACTGACTATGCCGCCCACCATGACAATGCGATCATCCACAAAAAGCAATGCAATGCGCTCCCTCTCCCAAGGTGGAATATTCCAAAGTTTAAACCATTGCTTGATTGGCTTTGAAAGATGAGAGCCAGCGGGCTTAAATCGCGCACCGTACCCTGAGAATCTCACAGAAATGGCGGCACTGGCCTTA
>CAXRCC010000051.1:0-35770 GCA_964228975.1 Paraneptunicella sp.
TTGGCCGCCAATGCCGTCTCAATGTGCGAGACTCCCAATTCATCATTGTGATCTTGTCGACAGAAAAACGCAGCTTCTTGGAGTAATTCAATGATGTTGGCAAAACGTGCAGAAAGCCGCTCTTGATGCTCGGCTAAACGCAAACTGTATTCCACCAGCCTCACCAGAGCGGCTTTTGAAATGCTACCTAATTTCAGCCTTTCGATATGATGTTGAACTCGCCCAACAAACTCGAATAAGGTGGTTTTATCCAGTCCAATTTCATGGTCGAAATCCACCAACACACGGAACAGCTCATCAAACTCGTCATCATCCTCTTGCATCATGTAATACAAATCGCGCGTTCCGAGCAAAATCACTTTAACATCCAGCGGAATGGTTTGCGGGTTCAGGGTGATGGAGTTCACCATGCCGTAATCATGCTGGGAAATATCGATTTTGATATGACCGAATTTCAAGGCAAGCTTTAACGACTCCCACACAAAAGGCTGCTGAATCATTTTGTCGGCATCTAACAACAAATAACCGCCGTTAGCACGGTGTAGTGCGCCGGGGCGAATCATGCGGTAATTTGTGTATAAAGAGCCGTGAATGTTGCTGTATTCGATGCGCCCAAACACGTTCTGATAAGTCGGGTTGGGTTCATAAACAACGGGCGCGCCACCATCAAGCTCGTGGCTTGTAAGGATGTTCGGCATGTATTGTTCTTCTAAAATACTGCGCTTGTCGTATTCATCGTGTTTTTCGTCTTTACTGTCGGATGCCAGCACCTCAACCACGGTTTGCACCATGTGAGTTTTCAAAGAACGAATGTATTTAAGGATGCCTAAATCGGCACTGTATTTATGTTCTAATGCCTTAAGTAACGGGCGAATGGCCTCTTCTGCCGTTTCCTTTTTCAGTTTTCTTAAGCGCTCTGAAGATTGACGTTTCCATTGCGGCATTTCAATTAAACGCTCGCTGAGTAACTCTTCTAATTCATCAATCAAATCATAATAATACTGACGCTTTTCTTCCGTCATTTTAGCGAATTCTTCGTCATCAATGGGTTTGCCATCGATGATAGGCGAAAAGCTGATTGAGCCATTTTCTTCGTACAGTGCCACGCCTTTGCGTTGTGCAGTGTCTTCTAGCTCGTCAATAACGCTGCTATAAAGCTGATCATATTCACGGTTTATCGCCGCTTTTTTACGCTGATAACCAGGGTTATCGAACACCGATGGAAACGTATCCAAAAGCTCATCAAATAAACCGCTAATTTCTTTTTGCAGCTTCTTGCCCTCGCCCGGCGCAAGTTTTAATGCAATAGGCTCTCGCTCGTCATCAAAGTTATTAAAGTAACACCAGTCGTCCGGTGAAACGGTTTGGCTTTTCGCTTCTTTAACAACATATTCTTGTACTAAGGTATAGCGCCCCGTTGCAGGCTCCCCCATTACATACAAGTTATAACCTTGCGCATCAATCCCCAAACCAAACTGCAAGGCTTCTTTTGCCCGCTCCTGCCCAATGAATGTACTTTGTTGCACAGCTTCATCTTTTAACGCCAAATCAATCAAGCGTGAGCTCGGTTTCGCTGTTAATTGTTGATGACTTAAAGGATCAAGTGTGTTCATTCTATGCAGGTTTCCTGTGATTTATAGATTAAATGGCAGCGTGTAGACATGCTTATGTTGTCAGTGAAACTTGAATAAGGCTATCTGTCAATTTTCTATTTAATTTATGCGGCTTTACGCTTAGTTTTCAGGCAAAATCCCTTCGTCATTTGCTCATCGCTTAACATCACGCGCTACGAATAAAAAGAGGTTACATGCCAGGCTAACCGCGTTTGATTAATTATGGATTGGAAGATGAAAGTGATTAGGATTTAGCTTAGATGTCATGATGTGGTCTTCCCAGCGCCCATTTATTTTTAAATAGGATTTTGCCACCCCTTCTTTTTGAAAGCCGAGTCGCTCAAGCACCGCACCACTTTTCTCATTCGACGGCATATAGTTTGCCATGACGCGATTCAACCCCAACACCGTAAACACACGTTGCAAACAGGCTTCAAGCGCTTCAGTCATGTAACCTTGTCCTTGGTACGCCTGCGCCATGCCGTAGCCCAAATAGCACGCCATAAAGGGCCCATGAACAATGTTGGAAAAATGGCAAGTGCCGATCAGCGCTGTTCGCTCCGAGTTAAAAATGGCATAAGGTAATTCTCGCCCGGTTTCATAAAGCCGTTGCCGATGTGGGATCAGCTTTTGCCAATATTCGAGCGTATAATATTCCTCGTTTCGCAAAGGCTCCCACGGTTGCAAATGGGCTTTATTATCTTGCTGATACTGACACATTAATTCAGCCTCTTCGGGTTTTAATAGGTCAATCAGCGTGCGTTCTGTGTGTATTGCCATAGTACGAAAGATGTGCTCGTTATCGGGTTACATCCAAGTGTTGGATTGAAGGTGAAGCCGTGCGCAGAGTATGCCAAATTCCCTTGCGATAGAACATTGCATCCTTGTGTTTTCTCACTTATCTTTTCCCAAAAACACGAGTTTATTGCGATGAATAGAACACACCTCTCGATAGTGGCAGGCGCATTGTTGTGCACGAGCCATGCAAGTCATGCCGAAGTTATCAGTAATTCCGCCTACGGCTTTACTATCGAAAACCGTATTACCATACCTCAACCTGCTAATAACGTTTGGCATAGCTTAGTTTCTGATGTTGATAAGTGGTGGCCTAAAGATCACACCTGGTGGGGCGAAAAAAGCAAGTTATCGATTGAAGCCAAAGCGGGCGGTTGTTTTTGTGAACATGCTCAGGCAATGGGCAATTCTGCTGAACATATGCGAGTCACCCATGTTGATAAGCACAAACTGTTGAGAATGACTGGCGGTTTAGGCCCATTACAAGGCATGGGTATTCACGGCGCGCTGGATTGGCAACTCGAGGCAATAGATAAAACACAAACTCGTGTCACGCTGCGTTATCAGGCAAACGGCTACATGCCTGAACAGTTCGAACAATTTGTTCCCATCGTAGACAAAGTGCAAGCGATTCAACTGCAAGGCTTAGGGAAGTATTTACAGCCTAAATAACAAGCGATAAAAAGGGCTTCAGCATCAAGCGCCGAAGCCCCGCATGAGCCCTTTAATGTTTGTTTATAGGGCTTGGCTTATAAAGCCTGATTTAAATATTGGCTAACACGCACTTGTTTACCGCTTGCCAACGTAAACATAACCGTGACTTGGTCACTTGTGATTTGCGGTAAGCAGTAGCTCTCTTTTGCGATACGGCTAACCTTTTGGTTTCGCACGGCTGCATCATGGAAAAGACGAGATAATGAGCCATCTTGGTTTTCCGAAACAACAGACCAACTCACAATACAGTCTTGCCCTGCATTCAATCGACATTGGTTAAGCTCGTTCCCCGCTAAATGGGCGCTGACATCCAAGGCTTTTTGTCCTTGCTTCATCACATAACCCGCCTTTACTACAACTTGGCTAGCGTCTGCTTCAGAGAACTGACTCAAACGTGCTGCACTGTCTTGAGCGTATTGTTTAGGATGCACTTTACAACCTTCCAGTTGGGCCACCGCCTGTGCGCTTTTAGGCAAAGCAATTGGCGCAACATTTTGCTTAAGGTCGTTTGATGCTGAGCTAACAGACCGTGAAGCAAAGCGTGAATCAGAGCGTGAAACGCCCTACCCCCTATTTTTAAGGGTTACAACACACTCTATTTCTCAACAAAAATAGCAGAAGAAACTTAATCGATTTAGCTTTAACATTAACGATCAACTTCACGCTCCCCTACAAACCAACTTGCGCCAATGCCTTATTCTATTTGTATTTTTAAAAATGAAAGCGCTGACATTAAAATACCTTTTGAATCAATTCTGATGCCTTACGCATTTGATATTTGGACATTGAAAAAAATTCTGTCATATTCACGTTACTGGACTGTGGTCTAATGACTGCATTCGTCGCCCAGTCTCACCAATAGAATAAAAATAAAGTAAGGAAATCCCTCAATGCAGTATTCTCGCAGAAAGTTTCTAAAAACCCTGGCTGTTACCGCGTCCGGAGCCGTTGCTTCATCCGTATTAGTAGGATGCGGCGGAGGTTCAAACAGCAATGTTGAAGTGGATGCACCCGCGCCTGTTTTAATTGACAATGGCCAAGTTTTCCCACAATCCGTTGCTTCGGGTGATCCTAAAGCCGACTCTGTTATCGTTTGGACACGTGCCGATGGAGGCAATAATGATGTGCCGCTCATTTTGCAGGTCTCTACAGCCTCGGATTTCTCTTCTGTTATTGTTGAATTTGAAGCCACGGCGGAAGCAGCTGCCGATGGCTGCTTAAAAGTGCGCGTGATGGGGCTAAGTGAAGACACCACTTATTACTATCGCTTCTTAATTAATAATGGCGATAGCATTTTAAGTAGCCGTACAGGCAGAACCAAAACGGCACCTGCGGACGATAATCCCCGCGAAATCAAGTTTGCCTACGCCTCTTGCCAAGATTACATTGGCCGTTATTACAACAACTACCTTTCCTTATTAGCCCAAGATGATTTGGATTTTGTCGTTCATTTAGGGGATTACATTTACGAAACCACGGGCGACGCTTCATTCCAAAGTGCGGGAGCAGAGCGCAACATTACCTTCGAAGATACCGACGGTGCATTAACCATTGGCGTGGGCGATAACCAATTCCAAGCCGCTGCTAGCTTAAGTAATTACCGCCAATTATATAAAACCTATCGCGCAGACGACCTACTACGCCAAGTGCACGAAAACTTCGCCATGATTGTGATTTGGGATGACCATGAGTTTTCTGATGATTCATGGCAAGACAACGGGACTTATTTAGACGGCACTGCCGATGAGCAAAACCTCACGCGCAAACGTAACTCGGAACAAGCTTTCTTCGAATACATGCCAATCGACCACGAGTCACTGCATGAAACGCCAAACGGCTCAAGTGATGCACTCGCGGTTTCAGAGGAACATTTATTCCCGAACACACGCATTTACCGCGACTTCCGCTACGGCCAGCATTTGCACCTTGTGATGAGCGATTACAGAACATATCGCCCGGATCATTTGATTCCCGAAGATGCCTTCCCCGGTACAGTCGCTATCGATCAAGCGACATTAACCCAATTTCTTACCGCTGTGGGCCGCGCTCAAGTAGAAGTTGACGCGATCGTGTCATCGGTTTCGCCTTATATCGATATTGATGCCGCCCCATTTGCGCCTTATAAAGCCGCGTTTTTGGAAATTTTTACAGGACTTTACGCCACCGATTTAGCCGCGCAGCTACCGCTTTCTCAAGAAGCACTGCTGGCACAAGCACAACAACGTGCGGTTGCTGCCGTGCAAGGTAAGCTCGCCACGAGCTACTTGAATATCGTGCTAGAAGGAGCAAAAGCGCAATTACCAGCCGAGCACCCTCTTCAGGCTTTACCCGCACTGCCCGAAACAGGCGTTGAGCAGGGTATTGCTTTTTATTCATTGGGCAAAACGAATCTATTTGCCGATATCGGCGCGCGTTATGTGGTTATCAAAGAAACCTTCGATTTATTCGCGGCATACCAAGAGTTTGTGGCTTCGCAGCAAGGCGAAACCGCACAAAACGCCTTCGCGCCAGAACAAACTGCGTGGATGGCTCAAACCTTCGCCACCTCGGATGCAACATGGAAAATGCTTGGCAGCTCGGTATCATTTTCACCGTTGCTGTTTGATTTATCTGCTAACCGCCCGTTCTCAGGCTCTGTACCCTTAGAGTCGGCTCTTGATTCCGACACCTTGCCTGCTAACTTACGTCAACGTTTTTATATCAACGTGGATCATTGGGATGGCGCGCCACAATTCAAATCGTCTTTTGTGAATGATGTGTTGGCTCGAAACGGTGTTATTACCTTAGGTGGCGACATCCATTCTACTTATGTCACGGAACATGCTACCGATGCCACAACAGGAAATAAGTCCTTCAACTTTACAGTAGGATCGGTATCGTCAGGAACGTTTGGTAGCTTCTTAGCGCAAGGTTTGAATGACATTTTTGCCCAACTTGGCGATGTACCTGCCGCAGTGGGTCAGCTGCCATCTTTCTTTAATATTTTGGTTAGAACGGCAACGCAGCGTGAAGACATTGCCGATACACTGCATTTTGCCGACATGTGGCAGCACGGTATTGGTGTAGTTAAAGTGTCGGGTGAAAAAGTGGATGTCGAGTTCCATAACGTTAACAGTGAAGTTAACGGGGAATCGACTGTGGCAACGTCGTACTACAATAATCAACATGCTTATTTGGAGATGGTGCAAGTACACAAGTTCCGCGTTGCGGGTAACCAGCTCCAAAGCCTTGATGATTAGTCATGTAACGCGCCAGCACAAACGCGAGTCAATTCGCATCAATGCTAAGCCGTGTAAATAAAAGGCAAATAAAAGCTAAATCAAAGTGAGAGGCTCGCTAACATTGCGCGCCTCTCGCATATTATTCATTCCACAAGTTAGCATTGTTGAGTTTAGCGTGGAAAAACGCTTGACGATTGTTCGCCCAAAACCAAATACCAAGCAAGATGACTCCCGTCACCAAAAGCACTAACAGCTTCTCTAGATAAGACGTATGAGGCGCTGACGTGTTGGCAATGCCAAGCACTAACCAAGTGAACATTCCCCCCATAAACACCGTCATCCATTTAGTACACTTTGCCAAGGTCACTTGGTGCACGGTTTGCTGCCTCAAAATGGTAATGTAAAGGTGTGTTTTATCCGCTACTCTCAATAACAATAAACGCCTTAACCACAATGCATACACAGTAAAAACAAACGCAACGCCTCCCATAATGGCAAACCACAATATTTCGGCTTGGCTCAAATCGGAGTGAAGCCATAAGAATAAAACCGGAACAACCATTAATCCAAGAATATCAAGCCCCGCGAATAACCACTGCTTTACACGTTCCTTTTGGTAGGCTTTTAATACCAAGGTGGCATCCACGTGCACTGGCGCTTGTTGTTGCCACAACTGGCTTAACGAATCGAATTCCTTCACTTCATGTCTCCTTGGTTTATTTTCTCTGATAGATGTTTCTTCGCCCTGTTAAGTACCACCCCCACATGGTTCTTATTCATTCCACAAATTTCACCAATTTCCTGATAACCCAGCCCTTCCATCGACAGCGTAACCACTTGCCTTTGTGGAATAGGCATGGCGCGAATAACCTGTAAAACCTGCTCTAACTGCTGCTGTTGTTCTAGCTCAGTTTGCATCGACACTTGTGCAGACGAATGTGATAACAGCGTTTCATCCCACTCTTGATTTGGCTTAACCTGACGCGTCTGATAGGCGACATGATCGACACAACGATTGTGAGCAATGCGTAAAATATAGGTTTTCAGGCTGCTATTGCCCTTAAAGCGAGCCAGCCCTTGCCATACCGAGACACATATTTCCTGAACCAGCTCTTGGCGTATGGCAAGATTCGCTTCGTAACTTGACGCGACACGGCTTAAAAGTGGCCCGAACTCCGTTAAAATGGACTCAAGATCCCTCAAACGACAACTTCCTTTACTTGAATAAATGACATTAGGTAAACGACTCATTTGAGAGTCATTGACGAGGGTAGTCTCTTTCATTCTGAAAAAATTACAAATACTTGTAATCATTTTCACTTTTCTTCGACTACAAGCAGTGAACACCACCATTCACAACAGGAGAAAATCATGGACGCTATTTGGTTCATTACCTTTTTTATTGGATTCATCGCACTACATTTGGCATGCGCATGGCTCGACCATAAACACAACTGGCAGTTTGTTGCATGGTTCAACGGTGAAGTCTCATCGCCCTTTCAAACAAGCCGAACTACTGATGCAGCCCCCGATAACGCACTTGAATCTCGCATTCAAAACTTAGAGAAAATTGTGACTACTGAGGCTTATGAGTTAAACCAGAAGATCAATCGTTTATAAACTTCGCCTTATTCCATTTACAGGCAAGGCATAAACCGCTTAATGCATTGCCGTAGGCGCTTTTTAGTAGCAGCCAATGATCGTTAAATACAGCAGGCGCTTGTTAATTGGTGCAAGCACCTGTTAACGATCACTTCGCTGCTACTCGTTTACGAGAATTTGTTTACGGGGATTTGTTCACGGGAATTCGCCTTCGGGAAATTGTTTACGAGAGTTTGTGCACGGAAATTCGCCTAGCCAGAACGGACTCAAAGAAAATCACCAAAGAACGAAAGATAAACTGTCCCTCCTATTGTGATAATCCGCCCCCCTGCGGTATCCTATGGCGCTTTCAAATTAACCGACAAATTACTCGCGCTTAACGCAAGAAAAAGCACTGCCTTGCAGCACCCACTGGCAGTTAAAATATGAAGCCGAGTAAGTAGATATTGAGTAAACGGAACCTTTAATGGCAGTAGAATATAATCCACAGCAGTTAGAAAAGAATATCCAGCAAAAATGGGACTCAGAACAAACGTATAAAGTGACTGAAGACCCAAGCAAAGAAAAGTTTTACTGCCTCTCTATGTTCCCCTACCCCAGTGGCAAACTCCACATGGGACACGTTCGTAACTACACCATCGGTGATGTGGTAAGCCGCTACCAGCGCATGCAAGGCAAAAATGTCATGCAACCTATGGGCTGGGATGCATTCGGCCTGCCTGCCGAAAATGCCGCGATTCAAAACAATACCGCACCTGCCAAATGGACCTATTCCAACATCGAGTACATGAAGCACCAACTTAAATCATTGGGCTTTGGTTACGACTGGGATCGTGAATCCGCAACGTGCGATCAAGATTACTACCGTTGGGAGCAGTGGTTCTTCACTCGCCTTTACGAAAAAGGCTTGGTGTATAAAAAGAACGCCACCGTAAACTGGGACCCTATCGATCAAACCGTACTCGCGAATGAACAAGTGGTTGATGGTCGAGGCTGGCGCTCAGGCGCGTTAGTCGAGCAAAAGGAAATCCCGCAATGGTTTATTAAAATCACCGATTACGCGGAAGAATTATTAAAAGATTTAGACCAGTTGGACGAATGGCCAGACCAAGTTCGTGCCATGCAACGCAACTGGATTGGCCGCTCAGAAGGGGTAGAATTAACGTTCACACTTTCAGGTCAAGATACCCACTTCGACGTATACACAACTCGCCCCGATACTTTAATGGGCGTAACATACGTTGGCTTAGCTGCGCAGCATCCTCTTGCCCTTGAAGCCGCAAAAACCAACGCTGAATTGGCCGCATTTATTGAAGAGTGTAAAAACACCAAAGTGGCAGAAGCCGATATCGCAACGATGGAGAAAAAAGGCTGCGCCACAGGCTTAACCGCCATTCACCCAATTACTGGTGAAGAAGTGCCGGTATGGGTAGCTAACTTCGTGTTAATGGATTATGGCTCAGGCGCGGTTATGGCGGTGCCGGGTCACGATCAACGCGACTTTGAATTTGCAAGCAAATATGGATTGAACATCAAACAAGTGATCACAGCCACAAACCCCGAAGAACAAGTCGACATTAGCGAAGCCGCTTATACCGAAAAAGGCACGTTAATTAACTCGGGCAAGTTCGATGGTTTAAGCTCACAAGAAGCCTTTGATAAAATCGCTGCCGAGCTTGAAGCGCAAGGTAAAGGCAAGAAAACCGTTAATTATCGCTTACGTGACTGGGGTGTTTCGCGCCAACGTTACTGGGGCGCACCGATTCCAATGATCAACCTAGAGAACGGTGAATCGGTTCCTGTGCCAGCGGACCAACTACCTGTTGTATTACCTGAAGATGTGGAAATGGACGGCGTTACCTCGCCAATTAAAGCCGATCTTGAATGGCGTAAAACCACTTATAACGGCGAAGCCGCTGAACGCGAAACCGACACATTCGATACCTTTATGGAATCTTCATGGTATTACGCGCGTTACTGCTCCGCAGGCAACCCGGATGCTATGCTTGACCCTGCTCAAGCAAATTACTGGTTACCCGTTGATCAATATGTTGGCGGCATCGAGCACGCCATCTTGCACTTATTGTATTCTCGCTTCTTCCACAAATTATTGCGTGATGAAGGCTTAGTGGATTCCGACGAACCCTTTAAGCGCCTACTTTGTCAGGGCATGGTATTAGCAGATAGCTACTATCGCGAAGATGAAAAAGGCAAAAAAACATGGTTCAACCCAACGGAAATCGACATTGAGCGTGATGAAAAAGGCAAAATCGTCGCGGCAACCTTAGCAGCGGATGGTCAGCCGGTGACTCACGGTGGCATGACTAAAATGTCGAAGTCGAAAAACAACGGTGTTGATCCGCAACAAGCCATTGATAAGCACGGTGCCGATACCATTCGCTTGTTCACAATGTTCACCGCCCCTCCAGAGCAAACGTTAGAATGGGTTGACTCTGCCGTTGAAGGCTCAAGCCGCTTTTTACGCCGCGTATGGCGCACCGTGCAAGAACACATTGAAGCAGGTGAAATCGAAACACTTGATGTCAGCAAGTTAAGCTCCGACGAAAAAGCCTTGCGCCGTGATGTACACAAAACCATTGCAAAAGTCAGTGATGACATGGGCCGCCGCCAAACGTTCAATACTGCGATTGCAGCTATTATGGAGCTTATGAATAAGCTTCAAAAGGCGAAGCAAGAAACGGCTCAACAACGCGCATTAGTCCGTGAAGCTTTAGAAGCCGTTGTTCAAATGTTGAACCCGATCACGCCGCATATTTGCCATGAGTTATGGGAGATGTTGAAGCCGGGTCAGGACATCGAAACGGCTTGGCCGTCAGTCGATAACAGTGCATTGGTTGAAGACGAAAAGCTGGTTGTTTGTCAGGTAAATGGTAAAGTTCGCGCTAAAATTACCGTTGCTGCTGACGCCGACCAAGAGGCGGTTCAAGCCGTTGCAATGGAAGAAGCCAATGTACAAAGCTTTGTAGAAGGCAAAACCGTGCGTAAAGTCATCTACATCCCTGGCAAACTTCTTAATATTGTTGCCAACTAAAAAGGCAGTTTATGCGTAATTTATCAGTTCTGGTGGGCGTTGCGCTCACCACTTTAATGCTGCAAAGCTGTGGCTTTAAACTTCGTGGTGATTATCAAATCGCTAAGCAATTTAGCCATATGCAAGTGAGTAGCGCCGAAAGGCACTCGCCGTTGCAAAAAACCTTGGCGAACCGCTTAAAGTTTTTGGATGTAAAAGTGCAAAACAAACGCGCATTGTTTGAAAATGGCGTTCCCACTATTCACATTCAACCAGAAAAACTCGAGCGTCGCATTTTGTCTCTCTTCCCCACCGGGCAGGTGGCAGAATATGAATTGGTTTACCAAGTAAGCTACCAGTTTTACAGCAGTGCCAACACCGATCCGCGCGAAGAGAACATCACCTTAACACGTGAATATCAAGATGACCCGGAGCAGGTACTGGCAAAATCCAGAGAGCTTGATTTGATCTTAGATGAATTACGCACACAAGCTGCCGATCGCATCATTCGTTCATTAAGCATTACCAACTAGTTGCAGCGCGCGATCATTTATGCAGGTTTACCCGAATAGACTCTCACCGACCTTGGCGAATAATTTGCCAAGGTTTGCACTGGTGTTTGGTGATGAACCACAGCAAAAATTGGATGCGCTTGATGCATTGCGTCAAACGGCATTACAGCATGGCTTCGATGAAAAACATTCGTTAGTTGCAGACGCGCAGTTTGAATGGTCTCAACTTATTGAAGCAAGCCAAAGCTTATCGCTGTTTTCGGCTCGCCAATATATTGAGCTTGAGTTGCCAACCGGTAAACCCGGCAAAGAAGGCAGTCAAACCTTAATTGAAGTCGCCTCACAAGATAATCCCGACGTTATGCTCGTAATTCACGGAGCAAAAGTAGATAAGGGAGTCACAAACAGCAAGTGGTTTAAAACCCTCGACAAACAAGGTATTTATGTTCCTTGTTATCCGCTGGAAGGCGACCGCTTACGGCAATGGATTACCGAGCAAATGCAAAGCATTGGTATTCAGCCTAATCCACAACTTGCTAATCTGTTCACAGACTTCTTTGAAGGCAATTTACTCGCCGCTAAACAAGAGCTGCAAAAGCTATTATTGCTGTACCCAGATGGTCAGGTTGATGTCAGCCAGCTGGATAAAATACTGGTGGAACAATCGCGTTTTAACGTGTTCCAATTAGCCGACGTATTACTCGCGGGTGACGCCAACAAAACGGTAAAACTGCTTAACCGGTTAGAAGCTGAAGGCATTGAACCCAATATTGTGCTGTGGGCTTTAGTCAGAGAGTGGCAAAACTTAACCACCTTGAATACCGCCATGCAGCAAAACCAGCCACTGGATAAAATTTGGGGGCAACTACGTATTTGGCAAAACAAAAAAGGCCTATATAATAGCGCCCTAAGACGGTTAAACCAGCAGCAGCTAAGCGCAATTCAACAAAAGCTATCTCAGCTGGATAAAGGCTTAAAACAGTCTGCCATTGCGCGCCCTTACATCGAGCTATGTCATTTATGTCTCATGTTTATGCCAATGCAGCTAGAAGCCATGCCTCTCGATTATGACTTTACCTGATCTCATCATGCGTTAAGGAACCTCGACCGAAACAGGCATTCACGAAAGAAAACGCGATGAGTTCTTTCGTCAACTATGCTTAGAACACTCAACATTTAATTCATACACAACATTCAAGCATCAATACGTTCATTTTGATGATTCAAAAACGTATTCATTTGAGTGTGTGATAGTTAATGTTGTTGAAAACATCGTAAGCAATACGATTAATAAACAAGGTATTGCACCTTATTACAACCCTTTAAGAACACGTTTTATTTAATGATAAACCAACACAACACTTCGCAAAAAAGCAACATCATAGGCGTATATGGCGGCACATTTGACCCCATTCACAATGCGCATATTGTACCCGTTCAACAAGCCGCTCGCGCCACAGGTATTGACAAGATCAAGCTGATGCCTTGCCATGTACCACCGCACAAAGCATCACCAAAATCCGCGCCACAGCATCGTGTCGAAATGGTCAAACGTGTTATTCAAATGAACCCCATTTTTGAATTGGACGACAGAGAACTTAAACGCGACAAAGCCTCTTACACCATTGATACACTTGAAGAAATTAGACGCGAATCCCCCAACAGCAGCATTGTGTTCTTTGTGGGTACGGATTCTATTTTAAGTTTTCATCAATGGCACCGCTGGCAAGAAATTCTGGACTATTGTCACTTGGTCGTGTGTTCTCGTCCGGGATTTGACTTTAATCCGGAATCCAACCTTCATCCGTATTTAAAGGCCCGATTAGTGTGGGACGCCGATTTGTTACGTATGAAGAAAAACGGCATGGTATTTTTCACGCAAACCGATGAACTGCCCATTTCCTCTACCCTAATCAGGCAAAAATTAGCGGCCGGGGAAGATGTGAGCACGTATTTGCCCGATTACATCCTTTCCTATATTAGGCAGCATCATTTATACTTAGCGTAATTAGTTTGTATTACCCGCTGGTGTGTTTATCCCAGCAACCGACCGAGGAGATCCTTTGGAACACGAAGAATTGAAGCAGTTTGTCATAGACAAAATTGAAGATGTCAAAGGCAGAGATATTATCGACCTAGATGTGAAAGGCAAATCAACTGTTACTGACTCTATGCTGGTCTGCTCCGGCAATTCAAAACGCCACGTTGTATCAATCGCCAAAAATGTTATTCAAGAAAGCAAACACGCCGGTATGGCACCTTTGAACGTAGAAGGTGAAGACTTGGGTGAATGGGTGCTTGTTGATTTTGGCGACGTCGTTGTTCACGTTATGCAAGATGAAACCAGAGATTTCTATCAGTTAGAAAAGCTGTGGAGCTAGTCACCTAGCATAAGCTTGCCGTAATAAGGAACGTGAAAAATGCAAATTCAGCTTGTTGCGGTAGGCAACAAAATGCCTTCATGGGTCACCCAAGGGTTTCAGGAATACGCCAATCGATTTCCCGCTGATACGAGCCTAACGCTCAAAGAAATCACTGCGGGAAAACGCGGTAAAAATGCCGACATAAAACGTATTTTACAAAAAGAAGGTGAGCAAATTCTCAGTGCTATCCCTCAGGGCAACCACATTGTTGCCCTTGATGTACAAGGCAAATCGTGGGACACCCACGACCTTGCCAAACAGCTCGACAAATGGAAACACGATGGACGCAATGTTAGCCTAATGGTTGGCGGCCCTGAAGGCCTCGCGCCGGAATGTGTTGCCGCAGCAGGACAAAAATGGTCACTTTCCCCCTTGACCTTACCGCATCCCTTAGTAAGAATCGTGATAGCGGAAAGCTTGTACCGGGCGTGGTCGTTAAATAACAATCATCCCTACCATCGCGAATAAAACGGGGACACGGCCTTGCCTCCAAAAAGAATAACAATAAGAGACCATACCGCAGAAGCCAATTTGTTCGCACGCCGAACGGTAATTGCACTGCTTATTGTTGCGCTGATGATATTTGCGCTTTTAAGCAATCTTTACTATTTGCAAGTGACGCGTTTTGAAGATTATCAAACACGCTCCAACGGAAACCGCATTAAAGTCCTGCCTGTCGCCCCCAATCGCGGCTTAATTTACGATCGCAACGGTGTACTGCTGGCAGAAAACCGCCCTATTTTCAGTTTGCGCATAGTGCCGGAAGAAGTGGAAGATTTAGCGCAAACACTGGATTACCTAAAAAACCTGCTCAATCTAGAGCAATCCGAAATTGACGACTTCTACAAAGAGTACAAGCGTCAGCGTCGTTTTAAACCCGTTACCTTACGAAATCGCCTTACCGAAGAAGAGGTTGCACTGGTGTCCGCCCACCAGCACTTGCACAAAGGTGTAAGTGTGGATGCGCGTTTAACCCGTTACTATCCTCATGCAGAATCGCTCACTCACATGTTGGGATACGTTGCGAAAATCAATAAAAAAGATTTAAACAAGCTGCAAGAAGCCGACTTAGAGGCCAACTATGCCGCAACTTACGATATTGGTAAACGCGGCATTGAAAAGTATCACGAGCAATTGCTGCATGGCCGTGTGGGTTATCAAGAAGTAGAGGTAAACAACCAGGGCCGAATTATTCGTACCCTTGAATTTCAGCCTCCAACGCCTGGCCAGGATATCGTATTAAATATCGACGTCGAGCTACAAAAAGTCGCCCAACAAGCCCTTGATGGGAAACGCGGTGCAGTGGTTATTCTCGACCCTCGTGACGGCGGCGTTTTAAGCTTATATAGCAACCCAAGTTACGACCCCAATTTATTCGTACACGGTATCAGCAGCAAAAATTACAACCAATTGCTGCAATCCAAAGATCGCCCGCTAATTAACCGCGCCACGCAAGGGCAATACCCACCCGCTTCAACCGTTAAGCCGCATTTAGCTTTACTTGGTCTTGAAGAAAGCGTCATCAAACCAGACACGCGCATGTTCGATAACGGTCGCTTCCGTATTAAAAATGTCGATCATTTATGGCGAGACTGGAAACCTTGGGGCCATGGCTGGGTTGATGTCACAAGCTCTATTGAACAATCTTGTGACGTGTTCTTTTATGATTTGGCTTACAAGCTTGGTATCGACCGAATCAGCGGTAATATGGAAGAGTTTGGGTTTGGTCAATATACGGGGCTAGATTTGTACGAAGAATCCAGCGCGAATATGCCTTCTCGGGGCTGGAAGCGCGCTCGCCATAATCAACCTTGGTACATTGGCGACACTATTTCTGTTGGTATCGGGCAAAGCTATTGGACGGCCACACCTATTCAACTTGCCACCTCTATCGCAACGCTCGTTAACCGAGGCGAGCGCTACGTGCCTCAGCTGCTTAGAGGCTTTTCTTACGAAGGTAATGTGCAGCTTGCCGAACCCAAAACACTTAGGCCCATCGAGGTCAAAAACGAAGACAATTGGGATGTGGTGTTAGATGCCATGTACGGTGTAGTAAACCGAGAAAACGGCACAGCGCTGAAAGCCTTCAAAGACACACAATATGTATCCGCTGGAAAAACAGGTACAGCACAGGTGTTTAGCGTTGGTAAAGATGAAAAATACGATGCCGAAAATGTGGCTGATCACCTAAGAGACAACGCTATGTACGTTGGCTACGCGCCTTACGATAACCCAGAAATTGTTATTGCCGTGGCATTAGAAAACGCAGGGGGCGGTAGCTCACAAGCCGCGCCCATTGCAAGGCAGCTTTTTGATCATTATTTTAAAGATCGTCCCGCAATGATTTCTCAAACCGTTGAACTCGACGGCAATGCGACCGATGGGCACGACCATACCATCACTCGTATCGCAAGCAGAAACAACGCACAAGCCACACTCACCCAGTCAACAGAGGCACAGCCAAACACCGCTCAGGAAGATCATGGCACGGAATAACCTTGATAATAATCGCACTCGACTGTTAGAAAAAATCCATCTCGATGGTCCGCTTCTTCTCGCTTTATTGCTATTAATGGGCGTCGGGCTCGTCACCATTTACTCAGCAGGTGGACAAAGTTTTGCATTAGTAGAAAAGCAGGTGGTGCGTTTAGGCGTCGCCTTTTTTGCCATGCTCATCGTGGCCCAAATTCCTCCACTGGCATACCGGCGATTATCCATTTACTTCTATATTGTGGGTGTGCTTATGCTTGTCGCAGTACTCGTATTCGGCGTCACAGGTAAAGGCGCACAGCGCTGGCTGGATTTAGTGGTATTTCGTTTCCAGCCCTCGGAGATTATGAAGCTTGCCGTCCCAATGATGGTTGCTTGGTATATCAGCCGCTTTAATTTGCCACCGCGTACCTTCCGCGTGGGTATTGCCTTTATTATTGTGATTGTGCCTACCTTGCTTATTGCCAAGCAACCGGATTTAGGCACATCGCTGTTAATTGCCAGTTCGGGGATTTTTGCCATTTTCCTTGCGGGAATGCGCTGGAAACTCATCGCCTTTTTTGCCTTTTTATGTTCCGCGTTCACCCCTATTTTGTGGTTCTTTTTAATGAAGGAATATCAAAAGCAGCGCGTTCTAACCTTCTTAAATCCAGAAAGTGATCCGCTAGGTTCTGGCTATCACATCATTCAATCGAAAATTGCTATTGGCTCGGGCGGTATCGACGGCAAAGGCTGGCTGCACGGTACACAGTCTCAATTAGAGTTCTTACCTGAACGCCATACCGACTTTATCTTTTCCGTGTTTAGCGAAGAGTTCGGATTTGCCGGCGTCATCGGCCTCATGGTGTTATACGGTTTCATTGTTGTACGAGGCATGATTATCGCCATTCGCGCCCAAGAGGCTTACAGCAAATTACTCGCAGGCAGTATCACTCTCACCTTCTTTGTTTATGTGTTTGTGAATATGGGCATGGTTTCAGGCATTTTGCCTGTTGTAGGAGTCCCGCTGCCATTAGTCAGCTACGGCGGTACATCGATGGTGACAATAATGACGGGTTTTGGCATTCTAATGGCGATAGCAACACAAAAACGCTTTTTATCCAGAGAGTAAGCGCTGTTTTACGCTCTGCACTTGGAAGCCAATAACAACAAACGCAGCAATACTGTACCCATAATCATCATGCGCAAAGTAACAAAAAAGCTCACTCAGGCACTGGTTTGTGCTTCGGCTTTCCTTGTTTGTAGTCACAGCGCCAATGCGAAAGTGGCAACACAAGATAACACCGCCGATATTCAGGCTTTCATCAACACCATGGTAAAAAAGCACCAGTTCGATAAAGCTTATTTATCGAACCTACTGCTGGACGCCAAGCCCAATAACGATATATTGGCATCCATCAAACGCCCTTGGGAAGCCAAGCCTTGGTACCAATATCACCCCATTTTCCTCACCGAGAAACGCACGCAAAAAGGCGTTGAGTTTTGGCAACAACATGAAGCCACACTCGCTCGTGCTGAAAAAGAACTCGGCGTCCCCGCTGAAATCATCGTGGCTATTTTAGGAGTAGAAAGCTTTTTCGGGACGTATAAAGGCAAACACAAGGTTTTAGATTCTTTATTCACCCTTGGTTTTTATCACCCTCCTCGCGCCACCTTCTTTAGGAAAGAACTCGAAGCGTTTTTCGTGCTCGCCCGCGATGAAAAACTCCCAGTAACGGAGGTAATGGGTTCATACGCTGGCGCCATGGGCTGGGGACAGTTTATTTCTTCTAGCTATCAGCATTACGCCATTGATTTTGATGGTGATGGCATTCGTGACTTATTGAATAACCCGGTTGACGCCATCGGCAGTGTTGCCAATTACTTTAAACGTAATGGCTGGAAAACAAACCAACCTGTGGCCTTTCCCGCAGAAATTAGCGATTCAACTAACACAAATAAACTGCTATCCAAATCCCTTAAATTCAAACATCATTGGCAAGACTTACAACGCCAGAATGTGACAATCTCCGATAAATCCGTCACATTATCTGCCGATGACAGCGTTAAATTACTGGAATTTAAGCAAGAAAGCGCTAAAGAATATTGGGTCGGATTACATAATTTTTATGTTATCACGCGCTATAACCATAGCCCGCTTTACGCAATGGCGGTATATCAATTAAGTCAGAATATCAAAGCACGGAAAATGTCCTTATGAAATGGGTCGTAATCGCGTTACTGAGTGTCTTGTTTTTAAGTGGCTGCCTTTCAACAGGGGGGCGCTATGCCATGCGTAACGACGCTGCACCGCATCGACTGCCCAGTAATATCACCACACAAGATGCTGAGCCCATTTACGAAGATTACAATCAAGTAAACAGCCGTAGCTATGAAGTCTTCGGCAAGCGTTATCACCCATTAAAAACGGGCAAAGGATACGAAACAAAAGGCCAAGCCTCTTGGTATGGCCAAAAATTTCACGGGCATTTAACGGCGAATGGCGAAGTCTACAATATGTACGAAATGAGCGCCGCGCACAAAACACTGCCCATCCCTTCCTATGTGAAAGTCACTAATTTAGAAAACGAAAAAACCGTTATCGTACGCGTTAACGACCGTGGTCCTTTTCACGACAACCGCGTTATCGACTTATCTTATGCCGCTGCACGCAAACTTGATATGTTAAAAACAGGCACGGCGTCGGTTAAATTGCAAGTGATTCATGTGTCTTCACAAGGCGATGTTACTGTAGGTAAAGAAAGGCCCAAACCGCTTCCAACTATCGAAGCCCCACAAGAAAAAGCACTCTTCATTCAAGTTGCGGCCTTGCAGGATCAAGGCAAAGTGGATGCGCTCGCAAAAGGCTTAACCATGTTGTATCAAGTCCCAACACATACGCCAGAAGATGATGGCATCTTCCGCTTACGACTCGGGCCGCTTAACAATGAGCAAGAGGCAGACAAACTGTTGAACGAGTTAAAAGCTAACGGCTACAACAATGCCTATACGGTTTATGATCAAATTCAGGCTGCCGAGTAAACTTTTTTAAGCTTCGCTTGTCTGAGCTTAGGAATGGTTACAAAGTCTTGGCAAAGTGCGCTTTCATTTCTGCCAACACTGGCGCTAATTGTGCTATATTGGCGGCCATTTTCGAACACACAAAGACATTAGAACGAGAACAACGGATCAAGAATGGGATTATTTAATAAACGCCTTTATTCTGCTTTTATTGGCATTTTTCTTTTTACTTTCACCCTTATCGCTCATGCCGCCACCATTGTACCTCCTGTACCTCCGGTCGCCGCGAAAGGCTTTGTATTGATGGACTACGACACGGGTCACATCATTGCCAGCGAAAACGAAGACGTTCAACTCCACCCATCTAGCTTGACCAAAATGATGACCACTTACGTGATCGGACAAGAAATCAAAAATGGCACAATTTCCATGGACGACATGGTCACCATTTCTGAAAATGCTTGGTCTAAGAACTTTCCTGAATCCTCAAAAATGTTCATTGAAGTGGGCAAGCAAGTCAAAGTCGCCGACTTACTTCGCGGCATTATTATCCAATCAGGTAACGATGCTTGTGTGGCAATGGCTGAATACATTGCAGGCAGCGAAGAAGCCTTCGCAACAATGATGAATTCTTACGCTGGGGTGCTAGGCATGACCTCGACAAATTACGTTAACAGCCACGGTTTGCACGATCCTGAGCACTACACCACGCCTCGCGATATGGCGATTCTTTCTCGTGCAATGATCGAGCAAGAACCTGAGATGTACGCGATTTACGCGGAAAAGGAATTCACGTTCAACGGAATTAAACAATACAACCGCAACAGCCTGCTTTGGGATAAAAGCTTAAACGTTGATGGCATTAAAACTGGCCACACATCCGCAGCAGGTTACAGCCTTATCACTTCAGCAACGCAAAGCGATATGCGTTTAATTAGCGTGGTAATGGGGACAGAAAGCGAGCGCGCCCGTAAAGTGGAAAACAAAAAGTTACTTAAGTACGGATTCCGCTTCTACGAAACAGTGACGCCTTATGAAGCCGGCGAAAGCTTTGTCGCTCACCGCATTTACATGGGCGATCAAGACACAGTAGATCTTGGCATTTTACAAGATACACCTATCACCATCCCTCGTGGTCAACGCAAAAACTTAAAAGCAAACTTTCAGCTAGACAGCAAGTTAGAAGCACCGATCGAAAAAGGCACCGTTGTGGGTAAGCTCTTCTTACAAATCGAAGACAAAGATATCGCCGAATACCCACTGGTCACCTTACATAGCGTAAATGAAGGCGGTATGCTGGATAAATTAAGTGACTATTTCAGCCTGAAATTAGGGCTTGATGACGATACAACACAAACCAGTAATAACTAGGATACACGCTGGTATCAAGTTAACCTGACAAACACGATGAAAAGGGAGGCAAACGCTTCCCTTTTTCTTTTTCCTCCGCCGCACAAATCTTGTATAATCCCGCCACTTTTAAGTAACGAGAGACGCAGCGTGGATACTAAATTTGACGAATTGTTGGATTTTCCTTGCCATCAAACATTTAAGGTAATGGGTATTGCCCACGAAGATTTACCAGCGCAGGTAGTTTCGTGCATAAATGTCCATGCCCCTGATGATTACGCCCCTACCGTTAAACCTAGCGCGAAAGGCAACTATCACTCGGTTTCTATCAGTGTCAAAGTCACAAGCAAAGAGCACATGGAAACCATTTACACCGAATTAGCCAAACTAGAACTAGTTCGCGTTGTTCTGTAGTTGAGGTAAAGCATTGCAAAAGCACATTATTGTTCGACAACTTGGTCGTCAAGCATACGTTCCTTTATGGAAAGCAATGCAAACCTTTACCGATAACCGCGGTAGTGACACTCCCGACCAAATTTGGTTAGTTGAACACGACCCGGTTTTCACTCAAGGACAAGCCGGAAAAGCAGAGCATATCCTTGCCCCCGGAGACATTCCCGTTGTGCAAGTTGACCGTGGAGGACAAGTCACATACCACGGTCCCGGCCAGCAAATGCTCTACATCCTACTCGACTTAAAACGATTCAATATTGGCGTGCGTGAAGCCGTTACCGCCTTAGAACAATGCATTGTCGAAACCCTCAAACCTGCTGGCATCACGGCCTACCCTAAAGCCGATGCGCCTGGCGTTTATGTGGATGAAAAGAAAGTCTGCTCGGTTGGCTTACGTATCCGACGCGGCTGCACATTCCATGGTTTAGCCTTTAACGTCAACATGGATCTGGCCCCTTTTCAACGTATTAACCCATGCGGTTATGCGGGCATGGAGATGATCGATGCCGCTCGACTGGGCGGAGTGGATAACTTGGCAGAAGCAGGTAAGATGTTGGTGCAAGCACTTTGCAAACACCTTAATGTTGAATCGATTGAATATACTGACTCTGGGCTCGATACCGTGCCAGAGCTAACCCAACAGCAGCGAGACGAATAAATGGCAAACCCAAGTGGTCGCCGCGTAGCGGGCGAGAAATTACGTGATGAAGATAAAGTACGTCACATTCCTGTGACCATCATTCCCACTGAAAAGGAAGAGATGTTACGTAAACCTGAGTGGATTAAGATTAAACTTCCCCGCTCAACCGATCGCATCGACGAAATCAAAAAAACACTTAGAGAAAACAAGCTGTACTCTGTGTGTGAAGAAGCCAGCTGTCCGAATTTAGCAGAGTGCTTTAACCACGGCACGGCAACCTTTATGATTTTGGGTGATATCTGCACGCGCCGCTGCCCATTTTGCGACGTTGCTCATGGCAAACCCTTACCTCCAAGTGCAGAAGAACCTGAAAAACTCGCCAAAACAATTGGTCAAATGAAGCTAAAGTATGTGGTGATTACTTCAGTAGACCGCGATGACTTACGCGATGGCGGCGCACAACACTTTGTTGACTGCATTAATGCCATTCGTGAGCATAGCCCAACCACCAAAATTGAGGTCTTAGTTCCTGATTTTCGTGGCCGAATGGACCGTGCCTTAGACATCTTCAAAAATGGGTTGCCTGATGTCTTCAATCACAACCTAGAAACTATCCCAACGCTGTACCGAGAATGCCGCCCGGGTGCAAACTATCAATGGTCTTTAGACCTTCTCAAGAAATTTAAAGCGCGCTACCCCGGCATTCCAACCAAATCAGGTTTGATGATGGGCATGGGTGAAACCAACGACGAAATTCGCGAAGTATTAAAAGATTTGCGTGCACACGATGTGGATATGCTTACTCTTGGTCAATACTTGCAACCCAGTAAACATCACTACCCGGTTAAACGCTACGTACACCCCGACGAATTCAATGCGCTAGACAAAGACGCTCGTGAAATGGGCTTTACTCATGCAGCTTGCGGCCCTATGGTTCGTTCAAGTTATCATGCGGATAAGCAAGCGGCAGGTGAAGAAGTAAAGTAACTCATTAGCCGTATTGAGCGGCCCAATAATTCCTCAAAAGCATTAATACTCTACAGTATGAATTGCTAGCCAACGGCATAAAAAGAGGGGTTAAAACGAGAAATAAAAAACCTCCTTAATCGGAGGTTTTTTATTGGATAAACTAGTGCGCTGTTTAATGCTTTGTATAGCCTTTTATTAAGCTTATTTGCGAGTAGGAACAAGCCATATAGAACGCAAACGCTAACAAGCGCCTCCGCCGCCATCGCTACCTCCACCATCGCTGAAGCTTCCACTGTCACTTCCTCCAAAACTAGAAGTGCCAGGAGCAGGAGCGGTGTCTAACAACGTCGAAAAGGAAAAATCAGACGTTCCTCCAAACACCACATCAGAAACCTCACTCCTCATCGCGCTGTAATCGCAATACACCCCAGCGTTTTCGTGAATCTCCTTAAACTCTTCGGGCGAACAATACATGGCATAGGCATAACAGTTATCAGTTACAACCACTGCGCCGCCTAGTCCCATTCGTTTACGTTGAATGGATGCATCAACCTCCGCCTTAGAATAATAAGGTTTACGACCGTAATGTGACTTTAAATCATGGGGCAGCTTTTTAGCGTACTTCTTGATTTTTCTCTTTTTAAAGAAATAGTTAAACATCAGTGTACCTCCTTGAACCTATAACTATTCTCTATCACTGAGTCAAACCGTATCACTCGGTTGCTGATTAAACAAGCGCCTAAGTTGTTGCCATATATTTAAAAAGGTTGACCGTTATTGAGATGAATGAGCGTGGAGCCTAAACGTGTAGCATCGCTAAACTGACTTCTTGCCGATACAACAATAGCATTATCAATACATGCATCCGCCTGCCAAGTAATACTCCCGAATAACGGAACTGCATTAGCAGGATCGGTAATCGCAATCTTTGCCGTTTCATTCGGCTTTAAGACCGCACCTCCATTGATTGATAAGGGAGAATTCGTTGAATTAAACATTCCTGAAAGAGAAAAAGAATAAGGCGTATATTGACTGCCATCAGGGCTCTTAAAGTCGAGTTTAACATTAACAAATTTGTCGCTCGTGTTCGTTACAGTAACAAAATACTGCCAATTCGATTGTGTAAAAACATGTGGTAGGAACATCGAATTAGTTGAGCCCATCCCATTCTCGCCATGCTCAATGGGGTAACAAGTAGGCGCAGGAGCATTTGATGCTAGCGCAACGGTAGAAAAACCAAGAGATAAGGCAACTGCAGAGAGTAAAGTAATTTTAGACATCGTATTCTTCCTTAAATGATTAAATGCCCGTCTACCCTACCTCAAAATCCTATCTCAACACTTATGTCCATCGATACCTTATTCTTCTAGAGTAAACCCTAACTTTTAGCATAAACATGCTTTTCGCCCCATCCTCCCGCAATAAAAGAAACAATTATCTTGTCACAATTTTATCCCGAAATTTTGTCCCCTCGACTTTTCCGCCTTGCTAATATGCCCTTTTAGGTTTTGACTACCTAATTCACAATTCATAACAATAACTCGCGTTCTCTCCTTTAGCGTGTTGAACCGTAGGAAACACTATGCAAAAAATCAGTACGCCTCGTTTGCTGTTGGCATTAGCAGCTACATTGAGCCTATCGATCCCCGCTGTTGCTGCCGAGCCCAATATTCGAACTGCAAATAACGGCAACTTGGTCATGGAAGATGTTCCAGAAATCCCACAAAGCTTGGTCGACAGCCTAAATCGATATCAAAATGTGCGCTCAGCCCCAATCCGCGACTTCAGCGCTGACGGAGAAAGCGTTTTTGTCTCTACCCGCTTTGGCAATGTCAGCCAACTCCATCGCGTTGATCAAGCAGGCGGTGCTCGCCGTCAAATTACCTTCTTTCAAGAGCCTATCGGTGGCGTGTCTCGTCGTCCGGAAACGGATAATATCGGCTTTTCAATGGATGAAGGTGGCAGCGAATTTGCTCAGCTTTACCTCCTTGATACCGCCACGGGTGAGCATCAACTCCTGACCGATGGTAAATCGAAAAACGACCGTATGGTGTGGAACCGAGATGGCAGCCTGTTCGCCTTTAGAAGCACTAAGCGTAACGGTACCTCTAACGATTTGTGGTACATGTCTCCAGAAGACAAAAATAACGCAAAATTGTTATTAGAAGCGGATTCAGGCAGTTATTGGAGCCCCATTGATTGGAGCAAAGACAGCAAGCATATCATTGTTCACGAATACGTTAGCGCTGCCAACTCTTATGTTTACCAAGTGAATGTTGAAACCAAAGAAAAAACCTTAATTGCTGGCGACACAAACACCGACTCTGTGAACTTTGGTCTGGGCTACGACAGGCACGAACGCGGCTTTTTCTTCATCACCAACCAATTTGGCGAATTTAATCAACTTGCTTATAAGAAGTTTTCTAACGGTGAAGTTAAAGTTATCACCAAAAACATCAATTGGAACCTTGGTGGTTTCGCCATGGATAAAGTCGGCAAACGCGCGGCATTCACCGTCAATGAAGAAGGCTATAACAGCCTGTATTTAATGGACCTAAAGTACCTCACATTTAAGAAAGTAGAGGATTTACCTATCGGCTTAATCGGTGGCCTAACCTTTAGCGACGACGCAATGAAATTAGGCTTTACGCTTAACACTGCCGACTCACCAAGCGACACCTACGTACTCAGACTTGATAGAAAACCAATGCGCTACAAAGCGTTAGAGCGCTGGACACACAGTGAAGTTGGCGGCCTAGACACCAGTCAATTCGCAAGCCCCGAGCTGATTCGATTCGACAGCTTCGACAAACGCTCTATTCCGGCCTTCATGTATAAACCCACAATGAAAACAGCAAATAAAAAGCTGCCTGTGATCATTAGCATCCACGGCGGCCCAGAGTCGCAATACCGTCCCGCATTCAGAAGTACGGTTCAACTTTGGGTGAAAGAGCTTGGCGCTGCGGTCATCGCCCCGAATGTGCGAGGCTCTTCTGGCTATGGGAAAGAATATTTAAGTTTAGATAACGGCTTTTTACGTGAAGACTCGGTAAAAGACATCGGTGCCTTGTTGGATTGGATCAAAACACAACCTGATTTAGACTCTGAGCGCGTTGCCGTTATCGGCGGCAGTTACGGCGGCTACATGGTATTAGCAAGCGCTGTACATTATAGCGACAGGCTCAAAGCCGCTGTTGATATTGTGGGCATCTCAAACTTTGTCACCTTCTTGGAAAACACCAAGTCATATCGCCGAGATTTGCGCCGTAAAGAATACGGAGATGAGCGTGACGCCAAAATGCGCGCCCACCTTGAAGCCATTAGCCCTAATAATCACGTCGAGAAAATTAACGTACCTATGTTCGTGGTACAAGGTCACAACGACCCTCGCGTTCCTTATACAGAGGCCGAGCAAATTGTGAAAGCCTTAAGAGATAACGGCAAGCCCGTATGGTACATGGATGCCTTGAACGAAGGTCACGGCTACCGCAAAAAGGAAAACCGCGATATTTATACACAAGCGGTGGTGATGTTCTTTAAAGAATATTTATAACCACAAAAAACGTTAACGATAGATACTCCCTTCTTGGGCACTATCGTTAATAACCCCAATCAAGGCTTTTGCGTTCAATAAGCGGTCATGCAATCAAGCATAAAAATAACGCAAAAGCCTTTTAATGTTGAACTGTTATCATGACGCTACCCTATTCCTATCTCCATTTCTGTTCCCATTCCTGTTCTTATTCTTGTTCCCGTATCCTTTTTGTTCTATTCAGCGCGCTAGTATTTTTACTTAACGCGCCACACACTTTTGCTCAAACTCAAGCGAACGCAGTTTATCTCGCAATCAATGAGCGTTTAACCTATATGGAAGATGTCGCCTTATATAAAGCGATTCACCAAAAGCCCATTGAAGACGTAACGCGAGAACAGGTTGTTCTTGCCAAGGCAGTAGAGTCAGCCGACTTAGCCGGATTAGATAAAACCAGTGTAGCGCCGTTTTTCCAGGCGCAAATTGCCGTCGCAAAAGCCATTCAGTATCGCTACCGCGCGGATTTACTGAGCAAGCCTACACGTGCTCAACCCCGAGATTTACAAGCCGTCATTCGCCCAGCACTGATCACGCTCGGCGCACAAATCAATCAGCACATTGCGACACATTTAGAGCAACACAAACGCTTTTCAGATGACGATTTTTCTGTATTTAAACAAGCCTTAACCGTGAATTACCTATCCGACTCAGATAAACAATTGCTGTTTACTGCACTGCAAAAAATAACGTTAAAGTAGATCAAAAAAGCCAACGGTGTAACCCATTGGCTTTTCAACATAAACGAGCATAGTTAATGCATCGTTAAAGAACGAAAAGAGCGTTAATCCGACTCTTTTGTCAGTTCAATGCTAAAGCGATAAACCTCGCCTTTTTCATCAACTGTACGATCATCACGCGCACCAATAACGCCTTTTAGCATACTCGGCGAGCCTTTCAGGTTAAGCACATCTTTTTTCTCGAACCCTTTAAACGTAGAGTCCGTAATTGACGCTTTAACCTCTACATTTTTTCCTGATGTACTGATTGAGCCCGCAAGAGGCAAATACTCATCACCTAGCGTGAGCACGCTGTTAGTTAGCTCACCGTTGTCGAAATACCCTAAGCGCATTTTGGCCGCCACTTTACGACCATCCGACTGCACCAAGTATCCATCATAAGCATCGAGCTCAAACATATCGGTATTTTTATGAAGCACGAGCTGGCTGCCATAGTGCGCAATACTCGCACCAGACTTCAACAAATACTGACGCCAAAAACGCTCCATTTTCGCGTTTAAATCCGACTCGCCATGCGTGTAATTAATACCGTAAATCGAGAAGGAAGCATGACTCAAAAACATTGGAAAACGCTCAGACACTTGTTCTGCGCTCTTTTGCGGATCAAAACGGTTATGATCAAACAGGTTCGATTTTTCAATCATGTCGCTAAACATCACAACACGGCTTACGCCCTTCTCAAACTCCATGCGTTTTGCATCGTAATACAGGGCTTCCACCAGCTTTTTCATTGGGAAGGTATCTTTTGTAAAACGCGGTTTTGTGTCATGTTTAGTGCCAATTAGCGGGTGCGCCAACGCACTTTGAAAGTTCTTATTGAAAAAGCCTTGGTCGCTCTTTAATTTGTCATCCACATCTCCTGTGAACAAATTAATTAGGCCGGTTTTTTCCTTCAACTTCTTGTAAGTGACAGGGGTATAGCTTGGATAACAAGCTTCCCACGCAAGTTCGACTTCAGGCCCGCCGGATTTGACCGTCACCACCTGAACTTTCTCACCTGGCAAGAATTTTAACTTGTTAACGATATCTCGATACCAAAGCGCATCCGTTTTAGAAATAATGCTCTGATCAAGGTATAACACCGTTTGACGATGCACGCCGTCTTGGTTGCAGTAGCGTTTCAAGTCATTGGTTTCAATGATTTGCGCTTGCGATAAACCTGAAAAAAGTAAGGTACTTAACCCGAGTAATTGATAAGTGAATTTTCCCATTTCTATTGCTCCTTAAAACGGGTGTAAGCCCAATTTTTCACGAATATACTGCTCATCAATCGTAATCACTTTATTTTGATAAGCATCTAAATCTAACAAGTCTGGACCAAATTTAACGGCTTCCAAATTGTTTTGTCTTAACGATGTCAGCAGCATCATCTGGTGCTTTTCAAGCATGTCATTCACAAAGCCAACACTTTGTTTCAGCACGCTATCTTCCTTCTTGCGCAAACGCTCAAGTAGGTTTTCCATGTCACGAGAATCATTCGCCGAGGACTGCTGCACATTTTTGATGGCTTTGAGCTTAACTTCGTACTCCGCATCAATGCGTTTTTCCTCTTCTTTTAAGCCGTTATCCACCTTAAAGAATTTGACTTTGGCTTTTTCATAATCGCGCATCGCTTCTTGGTAATCGGGTTGGCTATCGTGCGTCATGTAGCTGATCCCAACACCCAAAATCCAAACAAGAATATTCATCAACACAAAAGGCCAAAGCTCAAACCACACCGATGGCTCTTGAGTGTCTACGCCCGGTAATCCCGGTAGCGATGCCCCGCCAGTATTGGCCATTTGCGTGGCAATCACGTCGTAGCGGTTATAAGTCACAATCGCAATAGAAATCAGCAACAAGAACATGAAAAACGCTTGTTTGATCAGCTCTTGACGCTTATCGGCTTTAGCCCGATGTGCAGCAAATAGCGCCACCCGTTGTTTTAACAACGCGCCGTGAAAGTGAGAAGCAAACGCGATGCTAAGCGCGATGAGCACAGTAGCGCCAAAGGCAATACCACTGGGATATTTGGCATCAAACGTCGAATAGTTAATAAACCATTCAATAACCCCAATGAACAAAATGCTAACCACATACATCAGCGTTTTACGTGCAACGGGCGGCTTACCGCCCATCTCGCTACGCATGTTTTCAAAACGATTTTTGGTTTGCGTGTAACTAGCGTGCAAGTCAGAGTAGTGGTTATTGCGCATGTACTCTTCTTTGGCTTGTGCTTTCTTTTCTTCTTTTTCTTCTAAAAGCTGCTTTTGTTTGATATCCGCTTCTGACGCTTTTCCTTTTTCTTTCGTTTGATTCGCACGAGTCAGAAAGTCATTTCGCTCTTGCGCCCAACGTCCTAATCTTTCTTCAACGCCTTTAAGCGCCGCATCCGCCATTCTTGCCGTGCGGTACTGTCTATCCGTGTGAACCACTTGGCTCGTGCTTGCCTCTTTGATTTCTTCGTCAACTAAGCGAGCTAAATGCTCTTGGTTCTGATGACGATTCGCCTCGTCCACCGGGGAACCATTTATTAGCTTTTCAAAATCCGTGTTGAGCTCATCCAACGTGAAATCCTCCTACTTAAGAATGTATTGCTTTGGAAATTGTAATCTTTTACGCACCGCTTTGCGGAAAGACAGTTGAGGTCGAATTAATACCTCTAAAGATAATAGGTTACGAGTTTGAATATTGGCCATTTTTCCGCGTTGCTGCTCTGTAATCTTAGCCTCACGCTTGTCCACTTCAGCTTCACCTAAGCGGGTTAAATCATCGGCCAATTTGCCAAGATTATTGGCTTGCGGTGCGCCTGTTAAAATGTCGCCGTCTTTTTCTTGTCGAATCGTTAATCCACCCTGCCCTTTTTTCACAGACATAACAGGTAACATGGCCTTTTTACACGCGGGATCGACAGAAGAGCAATCACGTTGCCTTAAAAAGCCGGCAATTAACGCTTTACTGTCTGCTGAAATCACTTCTACTCGGCGATTCTTTTGATACGTTCTGGGTTTGTTAGGCGCAACCGGTAAAAACTCACCTGCTGGCACTAATTTAATGGATTCGGCTTTCACCCCATGTTTTGAAAAAAGGTTCGCTACAAATAACGCTCGCTTTAAACTTAAGGTCAGGTTGTAACCTTCAGCGCCTCTGCTATCGGTGTGACCCACAACATAAATGTTCTTGCCAAGCTTACCTGCGCGATACAGTTTGGCAAAAGCGGTGATGTCTTTGGCAGATAATGAATGCGTTACGGATTGATCCGTTGCAAATAGAATGTCGTTGGTAAAATCGGTTTGATACAACACATGTTGTTTGAGTCGAAACTCTTTTAACGACACCGTTTCAAACGCCAAATCTGTATTTTTGACTTCTTTATTCGCAACGGCCTTTTGCTCAAAAGCCACTTCTTTGGCAGGGTTGACGCTAACGGTTCCCGTTCTTTTTGTTGAATTAGACGGGTAATTACTGCTGTATCTATCGTTATTGGGCTTTTTCGCCGACGTTGATTGGCATCCAGCCAACACTAAACACAAAACTGACGTCGTCACTAGTAAGAGTCGATGCATTACTCACCTTAAACCTTATCGAATGTCCCTGTAGGAAATAAATGAGATTGATGAACGATAAATGTGTCATCAATACGATGGGTATTTTTACCGAAAAGACGAAGAATTAAAATGTTTTTATCGACTTAATACGCCGATAAAAACATTTAATTTGAGTTAGCAGAAATTTATATTTTTGAAAGCGAAATGGAAAATAAAATTAAGAAATTGAACACAAATTGGTTTGAATGTGTTTTAACTCGTCTTCCCCTTCACCTTGAGAATGGTGAGCCGTATTCGCGGCAAGACTTAATGCAAAGACTTCCCCCGGCTTCGCCACTTTTATCCCTTTTGATTCAATTAGCTCACCCGCTTCACGCGTTGAATAATGATAAACCACTAATCGACTTAATGTTTCTGCGTTATAACAAGCAATAAGCTCATCCACACCGGAATGCGACGGGTTTCCCATCAACGTGGCATCGTGAAAAATCACTTCTTGATACACCGCTTGATGATGCAAAATTTCGGGGATGGGTCGAGTATCCCCCGTATAAAAGAAACTGCCGGGAAGCTGCAACGCAAAGGCTGTGTTTGGCTTGTGATGGCGCACAGAATGCACCTGAAACGCCACACCATCGTGCCAAAACTCTTCGAAAACAGGCACAATTCGAATCGCATCCCACAGGTTAATCCCCTTTTCTGCCATACCAGTATTCGACAAAATTTGCGTTAATCGGTTAACTAATTGAGATGGCACAAAAACGGTTGGCGTAAAATCTGGCTGATGGATACAGGTTTGATAATACAACTGCTCTAATCCGCCAATATGGTCGAAGTGCAAATGCGTGATAAACGTATAACGCGGCAGCTCACCCGCATAATCTTTATAACGAGCTAACGTATCGTGACCACAATCTATAAGCAGCCAAGGCGCGCCTTCTTTTTGGATCACACAAGCTGAATTACCTAACCCTTGGTTAACGGCAGAGCCTGTTCCAAGAAATACCGCAGACACCGATTGTTTCATCATTGGGGTTTATTCATCCTGTTGTAAAACGTCCTCATTTAGTGCAATAACCCTTGCCTAAATTGAATAAAATGCGTGCGCCATTTTTCCGCCTTTTTAAAATCCCCTTTATCTTCCAAAGCGTGGGCAATATTTAATGATGCGGGCACTAAAAGGTGGGGTGAATTTAACCGAGCACGCCAAATGTTAATGTACATTTCTGGAATATATTCTTGATCGTGAAATTCCATAAAGGTCATTTTGCCCACAAATTTATAGGCTTGATTGGGATGATTGTTGCAAGTTCTCGCTTTTAGCATGGCTAAGCTGTTCGAGAATTGCTGCCAATAGCTAATGTCCAGCTCAGGCTCATCTCGGCGCTCTTCTAACGTATCCACATCGCTAAAAAAGCCTTCTTCGATTTCTTTTTCTGTAAGTTGTGCGGCGTCCCTTTGTTTAGGTAATGAACGCACGAGGATATTGGGGTGAGATTGCCCCGGCTCACAAATGCGCTCCGATAATCCTTCGCTCACCGGATATTCGTCCACAAAGCCTGCAAAGTGGGCTAATTCGTGAACAAACACGGAGTATTTGTCCGCCAAATCTAAATACATGATGCCATTATTGACGTTGGCCTTGCCTTGTTCTGCAAAGATCACGGTGTGAGTGAAGTCACCCGGTGAAAACGCCTTGGCTAACGCGCCTACATCACAACTTAATCGGTAATCATTAATGGCAAAGTGCTCGCAAGATAGCGTGTTTTTATCAAACCATACTGGCTCATTAATGCAGATTGGTAACGACTGTAAACGTTTGTCTTTTAAGAACTGCGCTTTAAACGCCACGGCTTGTTTAATCGATTCAAGACTATTAGCCACAAATTGCAGTTTCATTGCGCACTGCCTTGTCACCCAATTTGCGTGGTTGTCGTTGATTAAAGGAGGCTTTTTCCAGTAGGACTTGATTAAGGATAAATACGATTTTGCCTCTTGTTCACCTAACTCATGAGCCAGTTGAAAGTAACGTTTTGCTTCTTTTGGTTGTTCGTTTTTCCAAAGGTAGCGCGCTAATAATAATGCGCTCGGGCCATGCCTATTCGCCACTTTTTTAAGCCAAGGTAGCGCGAGGCCGTATTCCTCTTGCATCCAAAACCACTGGTAAAGCGCATATTGTGACGGTTGATGCCCAAGCTCTGAAGCCCGGGTGAATGCGCGTGTTTTACTGCCTTCATCTGGGCTTGTTTGCCCCAACTCAAATAACGCGCCGAGGTGATCTTGCTGCGCTGCTAAATTTAACATTCGGCTTCGAACAGACTTGCTTGTGGTGAGCATGCCCAAACTATATTGGGCCTCTGCAATGTTCATTTCTGCCAATAAGGCTAACCAATGTAACCGCTGATTTTCTCTCGCATATTGAATTAACGTATGGCTAGCGAGTTCACTGCCAAGTTTAACGGCGCGAAATAAGGGAACACCCGGATCTGAGGCTTTCTCAGACCAAGCTAATAATGACGGGATATGATGATTGGTGCTGTAAGTCAGGCCAGTGAGTGCGAAAACCACTAATATCGCGCGCAACAAAACTCGACGGTATTGACCTAACAGTGATACCAAACCCTTACTCCACCAGTGTTTGCTTTCGCATTAAGTCGAGCTCTAACCGCGCATAGCGATGCTCAACATACTCATAAACGTTTGTGCTTAGCGAGAATTTAAAGTAATTCGATGCTTCACCATGACGCCCCATAGCGGCATGATATTTACCAAGATAGAAATAAACTTCACACAATCTTCGCGTTAACTCTAAATCATTGTGAACGTTATAGACAAGGCGATTTTTCAATTCACTTTCGGAGATTTGGCCAATATAAAAATCGACAATATTCACTTCCCAACGGCGGTTATCTAAGTGATCTCTTAGCAAGGCTAAGCGCGCTTTAGCAAGCTCTGGATCAACTTCTCGCTCTGCAATATACAGCCATAAAGCACGAAACGTGTCGTTAGGGCTTTCATTATAAAAGTGTTCAAAATCTGCTACTGCTAATTCGGGGCGGCCACCATAATACAAGGCAATACCGCGATTTAAGTGAGCAAATTCATGGGAGGGATCAATTTCAAGGGCAGAGTCAAACGAATCAAAAGCGCGAATAAATTCTTGGTTTTGCGTGTAATGAATGCCTAAGAAGTTGTGCGCTTCTGCCATGTCGGGCTTTAATTGTACGGCATTATGAAAATCGGCAAGGGCTAGCGCGGAAAGCCCGAATCCATCGTAAAGTGTACCGCGTTGAAATAGCAGCTCTGCACGCTGCTCATTGGGAATGTCTTCAACCTCACCTAAAATGTGGTTGAGTCTTGCTAGCCATCTTTGGTTTCGAATACTTCCTGGCTCAGGCTCTGCAATCAGCAAATTATTCATTTGTGCCGAGCCAGCACTTTGCGTTGAAAGCGATGAACAACCCGATGCCATCAACATGGCAGCAATCAATAAGGCACTCTTAACGCGCGTCATTCTCAATCCTTTTAGTGAGATACTCGATAAACGAATATTGGGAAAAACAGCAATGGTCTCAGTAGTCTAATGAACTGAAATTGAACATCAATAACCTTGCATCCCAATTTCGTCACAAAATAAAACCCACCACAACAAAGTGACTATTTCTTAGCCTGCTTTGCTTCAAACGCGGCCATTTGTTCCGGTGTCGCGGGCGCTTGATGATTCGCTTTCCACTCGGAGTAAGGCATACCGTAAACACGTTCACGCGCCGCTTCGTAGTCTACTTCTTCGCCAATGGCTTTCGCTTCTGCAACGTACCATTTCGACAAACAGTTACGGCAAAAATCCGCCAAAATCATCAAATCGATATTTTGCACGTCTTTGTTGTTATCCAAATGGGCCACAAGGCGTTTAAACACCCCAGCTTCAACTTGTTGAATTTGTTCTGGCGTCATCATGTCTCCTTCAATAAATTAAGAGATAAAAAAAGGGAGCTAAGCTCCCTTTCTTCAATTTAACTTAGCAACTTAAGCTTCGTTACCCGGCTCTGGGCCTTTGTTTTCGGCTTGAGGCTTTTCAATCAGCTCTTTCATGCTCAAACGAACACGGTTCTGACGATCGATTTCCATTACTTTCACATCAACCATTTGGCCTTCTTTCAAGTAATCAGAAACCTTGTTTACACGCTCGTGAGCGATTTGTGAAATGTGTACTAGCCCTTCTTTGCCAGGCAGTACTTCAACAAATGCACCAAAATCAACGATGCGCGTCACTTTACCGTTATACGTTTTGCCTACTTCTAAATCAGCAGTGATCGCTTCGATCATGCCAATCGCTTTCTCGGCACGCTCTAAGTCCGTCGCGTAAACCTTCACGGTACCATCGTCTTCAATCTCGATGTTACACTCAGATTCTTCTGTAATTTGACGGATAGTTGCGCCGCCTTTACCAATAACATCACGGATTTTGTCTTGCTCAATCTTAAGGCTATAGATACGAGGCGCGAACTCAGAAAGTTCTTCTCTGTGGCCTTTAATGGCTTGATCCATAACACCAAGAATGTGTAAACGTGCTTCTTTCGCTTGTTTAAGCGCGATTTGCATGATTTCTTTGGTGATACCTTCAATTTTGATATCCATTTGAAGCGCAGTAATACCGTCATCCGTACCTGCAACTTTAAAGTCCATATCGCCTAAGTGATCTTCGTCACCTAGGATGTCTGAAAGTACGACGAAGTTCTCGTCACCTTTAACAAGACCCATTGCAATACCTGCAACAGATGCTTTAATCGGTACACCAGCATCCATAAGCGCAAGCGACGTACCACATACAGAAGCCATTGAAGATGAACCGTTAGACTCTGTAATTTCAGAAACAACACGTACAACGTATGGGAATTCTGACTGATCAGGCATTACGGCTTGAATACCGCGCTTCGCCAAACGACCGTGACCAATTTCACGACGCTTTGGTGAGCCAATCATGCCCGTTTCGCCTACACAGTATGGAGGGAAGTTGTAGTGCAACATGAAACGGCTGTTACGTGTGCCACCAAGCTCATCAATCATCTGAGCATCGCGCTCGTTACCTAATGTAACGGCC
>CAXRCC010000052.1:0-29156 GCA_964228975.1 Paraneptunicella sp.
CCTGTCACCACAAGCATTTTTCGCTTTTCATTAATGACGACAGGATTCGCAATAAATGGGCTTTCGGTTTTTTGCTCCACCACAGGGTGTCGACCATGAGAAAAGTCAATTTCCGTGTCTTGAGTGAGCGTTGGTTTGTGGTAATCCAACGTTTCTGCACGCTCAGCGAAATTACACAGCACGTCCAACTCAGAAATCGCGGTGGCGCAATCTAACAGTGCATCTAAATGCGGTAAAAGTTTATCGAAAAGCGCCTCATATAACTGTTTCTCTATAGCGAGAGCCTGACTTTGGCTAGTGAGCACTTTTTCTTCGTAAACTTTTAGTTCTGGAATGATATAGCGTTCGTTATTTTTGAGCGTTTGGCGACGAATATAATCTTCGGGTACGAGGTGAGCTTGTCCTTTACTGACCTCTATGTAGAAGCCGTGTACCTTGTTATAGGCAACTTTTAACGTAGAAATCCCGGTTCTTTCTTGTTCTCTGACTTCGATTTTTTGTAATAAATCCGTTGCGCCGTCGGCCATTGAACGCAGCTCATCCAGCTCTGCATGATAGCCCGGTTTAATGACTCCACCATCGCGAATCACTACAGGCGGATTATCAATAATGGCCTCATTTAAAAGTGTTGATTGCTCCGGAAAAGTGCTGATCTGGTTTGCTAATTTAGCAATGTGAGGCTCACTGGAATGGGTGAGAATATCTTGTAATTCTGGCAGCACAGACAACGCTAATGCCAGTCGGCTAAAGTCTCTTGGGCGCGCATTGCGAATGGCAAGTCTTGCGAGAATTCGCTCAATATCGCCAATTTGTTTGAGCACGTCTTGAATATCGATATAGCCTGTTTCCAATAGCTCTGAAACCGTGTTGTGACGTGAGCTAATGACATGTCGACAGCGTGGAGGGTGGTGCAACCAACGCTTTAACATGCGCTGTCCCATCGAGGTTTTACATTGATCTAGTACCTCTATGAGTGTGTTGTCGGCATTGCCTGAAAGGTTGACGGTGAGTTCCAAATTACGACGTGTGGCAGCGTCCATTTGCAAGATATCATTGTTTTCGAGGGACTGAATTGCGCGAATATGAGGGAGAGAGGCTTTTTGCGTGTCCTTCACATATTGAAGAATTGCCCCCGCTGCACAGATGCCTTGTTGCATGGCGTGACTATCAATGCCAAAGCCTGTGAGTTCTTTGGTGCCAAATTGTTTATTGAGTTGTGCTGAAGAGGTGTCGAAGTCAAATTCCCATTCTGGACGACGGCGAGCGCCGGATGCTAAATCGAGAATATGACTAAGCGCAAAGCCTTCCGGGTAAAGCAGCTCGGCGGGCTGAGTGCGTTCGAGCTCTGCTTCCAGTTCTGCTTCATTAGTCACCTGAGTGACTTGAAAACGTCCGCTGGCAACATCTAACGTCGCAAATCCAATACTGCCTTTAAATTCGCAAACGGCCGCGAGTAGATTATCTGAATTATTGGTGAGAAGGGCTTCATCGGTGATGGTCCCTGGAGTGACAACACGCACGACTTTTCGTTCAACGGGGCCTTTGCTGGTGGCAGGGTCGCCAACTTGCTCACAAATGGCAACGGATTGACCCAGTTTGACCAATTTCCCAAGGTAATTGTCGGCAGCGTGGTAAGGCACGCCCGCCATTGGAATGGCATTTCCGCCAGATTTGCCTCTTGCGGTCAGTGATATTTCCAATAATTCAGCAGCTTTTTTGGCATCGTCGTAGAAAAGTTCGTAAAAATCTCCCATACGATAAAACAGTAAAGTGTTTGGATGTTCTGCTTTGATGCGGAGGTATTGCTGCATCATTGGAGTGTGTTGAGAAGTGTCTTTTGCCACAGTAATCCTAAATCATTGATGACACATCGGGACATTAGCGTTGCCGATGGGGAAGTTAATTTCGTGTCTTTTGTTTAATAGGTCTATTCTAACAATTCCAACGCCTGATTTGACCAAAAAACACATTTCTTTTGTGATCCAAATGAATTGTTTGGCTTTCGCTGGATTCGTGTATTTGTATAGGCATAATGTGTTCACACTAAATTTTAAAGGATGTGTAAAGCCATGAGTTTATCTACTTCAATTCTTACATTATCGAGTCAGTTAGGAGAGGCCTTAAAACAAAAGGGCTGGCGTGTGAGTTGCGCTGAATCTTGTACTGGCGGTGGAATTGGTTACGCGATCACCAGTGTATCGGGCAGTTCACAGTGGTTTGGTGAAGGGTTTATTACTTACAGCAACGAGGCAAAAGCCAGCACGCTAAAGGTATCGGATTTAGATTTAGACAAATACGGTGCAGTTTCTGAGCCAGTGGTGATTCAAATGGCAGAAGGGGCGGCACGAAATACGGAGGCAGAGTTAGCGATTTCGGTGAGCGGTATAGCAGGGCCTGACGGTGGCAGTGAAGATAAACCTGTCGGCACAGTTTGGTTTGGGCGATATGCAGATGGCGACCTTTGTGCGACGAAACAAGTGTTTAGCGGCGATCGCCACGAAGTGAGAGAGAAAACAATTTTATTTGCACTTCAGTACTGTTTAGATGCCATTCAATCAAGTGAATAGACTGCATTACACTTTTAGAAATATACTTATAAATGAATGGCTTATAAAAAAGTTAACGATACAGTATTGCAACTGTATGAATGTACAGTATACTCCTGCAACAGAAATCGAGAGTGGTGTGTTTGAGGAAGGTTCCAACTTTCATGGAACTTTAGATGGACGGAATCTACCAGAAAAAGCCCCAATTGAACATGAAATGTTTTTAAGGCTTTTGTGCATACCACTTATTATTTAGTTTTATCTTGACGCCTTCTCTTACCTTTACGGCGTTTAAGTAACATGAGGATTCGAAAATGGATGACAATAAATCTCGCGCACTTTCCGCAGCACTTGGTCAAATTGAAAAGCAATTTGGTAAAGGAACTATCATGCGTTTGGGCGACAACCAAGCAATGGATATTGAAGCCATTTCAACAGGCTCGCTAAGTATTGATATTGCCTTGGGGATTGGTGGTTTACCGTGTGGGCGAGTTGTTGAGATTTTCGGTCCAGAATCATCGGGTAAAACAACTCTTACTTTGCAAGTTATCGCAGAAGCACAAAAAATGGGTAAAACCTGTGCATTCGTTGATGCGGAACATGCCCTTGACCCCGTGTATGCTGAAAAGCTGGGGGTTAATGTCGACGAGTTACTAGTGTCTCAACCTGATACGGGTGAGCAAGCGCTCGAAATTTGTGACATGTTAGTGCGCTCTGGTGCCGTTGACGTTGTTATTGTTGACTCGGTAGCAGCGTTAACGCCTAAAGCTGAAATTGAAGGTGACATGGGGGATTCCCACGTGGGTCTTCAAGCACGTTTGATGTCTCAAGCGTTGCGTAAGCTAACTGCGAATATTAAGCGCTCTAACACCTTGTGTATCTTTATCAACCAAATTCGTATGAAGATTGGTGTTATGTTCGGCAACCCTGAAACAACAACAGGCGGGAACGCTCTTAAGTTCTACTCTTCTGTTCGTTTAGATATCCGCCGCATTGGCGCAATTAAAGATGGCGACGAAGTAGTTGGTAACGAAACTCGCGTTAAAGTGGTTAAGAACAAGGTTGCTCCGCCGTTTAAACAAGCTGAATTCCAAATCATGTACGGTGAAGGTATTAGCAAAGAAGCTGAACTTATCGACCTTGGCGTGAAGCATAAGCTTATTGAAAAAGCAGGTGCTTGGTATAGCTGTAATGGCGAGCGTATTGGTCAGGGTAAAGCCAATGTTGTTAAGTACTTAAAAGAACACACTGCAATGGCTCAAGATATCGAATCTAAATTACGAGCCGAGTTATTACTTCAAAAGTCAGCTGCTGAAGAATCTGAGCCGTTAGGTGAGCCGTCAGCTGAGCAGTAACAATTTGCGTAGCGCACTTCCCTAAGCGCATATCCTTCCCACCTGGTATGACCCTGTCAGGTGGGCTTTTTGGTTTAAGGTGTTGCGCTTTTATTTAACCAACGAGCCAGTGACGAATAAACCGCTTCTGCATTGATGGGCTTTGCTATGTAGCCATTCATGCCTGAGCGTATAAATTTGTCTTTCTCATCCTCGTAAGCCTGTGCGGTCATGGCAATAATAGGTAAAGCGTTGTCTACGCTATCCAATTCACGAATAGCTTGGGTTGCGCTATGCCCATCTAAAACTGGCATTTGAATATCCATCAAAATTAAGTCGAAAGCCTTAGGGGCTGAAGCGACAATATCGACGGCTTCTTGACCATTGTTAGCGGTGCTGACGATAATCTTTGCTTCTTCTAGTATGTGCTTGGCGACAAACGAGCTGATGCCATCATCTTCTACCAGTAACACGCTGTGCCCTGAAATTTGACGTTTGTGTTGCTCAACATGATTGATATGAGCTTGCTTAGAGAGGCCATTACTTGGGCAACTGAGTTTCGTATCAAGTTCTTCTGGTGTAGCTGATAACGAGATAGTGGGAAAGAGAGGCGGTGAAACCTTGTTTAGCTCATTGCTGTCCCGTTCATTGTTGCCTAGGTCGCTGTGGTCTAAGTTACTAGGGTCTATGTTACTGCGGCCTAAGTCACTGAGGTTTAAGTCAATGCGGTCTAAGTCATTGCTCCCTGGCGCACTGTCGACTCGCTCAGAGCGATTTAGTTCGGTGCAGCATAGTTCAAACAGCTTTAGTTGAGGAAGGTTCGACTCGAGGGAGTTAATATTGCTTGTAATAAAATGCTTGTATTCAGAAGAAAATAGGACCGCGAGTAGCTCTTTTGATTGTTGATGAATGACTTGTAAAGCGTGTTCTTCCGATTGGCTGAACAAAGGAATATAGCCAGCCTGACGAGCACATAGTGACATCAACTTAATGTTTTCTTTGCTTTTATCAAGTAAAAGAACCTTTAAGTACACCTACAACTCCTCCCACAATACGGCAACTTATACTGCTTGCGACCAAGCAATTTCCTTAGGGCTCACCAGTAATTGGTCGTTTACTTTGTGACTTTATCTTATTTTCCCTCCGAAGGGTAAAAATATATCACTCTGTTGTTTGAATTTTCACTTTACTTTGCTTTTCGAAAAGGAAGATGCTTTACAAGCAGAAAGCAGAAAGCAGAAAGCAGAAAGCAGAAAGCAGAAAGCAGAAAGCAGAAAGCAGAAAGCAGAAAGCAGAAAGCAGAAAGCAGAAAGCAGAAAGCAGGGAGATGATAAGGTTGTTGAGTTAGCGTCCCTGCTTTTGGTTTTAACTTGCAGTGAAGTTAGCGCGTCCGAGCGTATCTTCTAATACGGCAACACCTGCGGGCAGATTTAAGTTGGCGCCTAAGGCGTTCAGGCATGAGCCTAACGCGTGAATGGTTCTAAATAGGTTATGATCTCGGCACTGCTCACCCATCTGACCAATGCGAACGATGTTAGGACCAAATGAGCCGGAAATCTCTACGCGATATCGAGCCGACATTTGCTCCAGTAATTGCTTGGAGTCTATGCCTTTTGGGACATCAATGCCGACAACCGAATTAAGGCGCGACTCTTTGTTGACGTGCAGTTCAAGTCCCATGGCTTCAATGCCAGATTGCAACGCTTCAGAGCAACGTTTATGCCTTTCAAAACGCAGCGGTAAGGTTTCAATGCATATTAATCGAAGCGCTTCATGAATCGCTAGAATGCCCGACACGGGGGCAGTGTAGTGATAGGAATCTTTATTCCAGAATTGATCCGCTAATTTTGCGTCTAAGCACCAATGTTTTAACTTGTCTTTGCGACTAAGAATGTGCTCCCACGCCTCTTCTGAAAACCCAACAAGCGAAATACCCGGAATACAGGATAAGCCTTTTTGACCACCCGTAATGACAGCATCTACACCCCATTCATCCATTTTTAAAGGCATGGTACTAAGGGTACAGACTGCGTCTACAATCACTAAGCAGCCATAGCGTTTCGCAATTTTCACAATTTCCGGAAGTTGGTGATTGCACACTGTGTTTGAGGTTTCTCCTTGCACGATCGTCACAACATCAGGCTTGTGCGTGATGATGTATTCTTCGACGCGCTCGGGCGATGCGGCAGTGGCATTATCGAATTGTAATTTAACCGTTTCAGCGCCAACACGATTAGACATTTCCCACAATCGACTACTGAAAAAGCCATTACAGATGTTTAGTACTTTGCTACCCGGCAATACAATATTCGCAACGGCCATTTCCATTGCAGCTGAGCCAGGGCCAGCCACGCCGAGAATATAGCCACTTTGGGTATGAAATACATACCGGCTCATCACTTTAACCTGCTCGATGATCTGCGACATTGTATCCCCAAGGTGGTTGATAACAATGCCGTTGGCGGCCGCTACTCTGGCTGGAATCGGCACGGGGCCGGCTCCCATCATAAGTAGAGGTTCGTCTGGCAAAATGCTATCTAACGGTATGATATTTTGGGGGATTGGCAGTTCCAAGGTTGTTCCTTTATCTTTAAGTTAACGTGATAAAAACGATGAACACATACAAGTGTAGAACGGCACTGATTCAACTACGTCAGTGAAAAAGAACTTGTCTGTCATGCAGATGTCACGCCCTTAATACTGCTTATAGGGAACGAATGGATCAGGAAATTGACCTCGCGGACATGCCAGAACAACTCATTCACTGACATGAACCCAATTGCTGTTCAAAAAAGATTCTATCCCATTATTTCAAGGATGCAATGCTTTATTTTGAGGTAACTAAATTTATCGTGTCGCCAATTTTTATTCTCTTCCCGTTTCCGCTTAAAAAACTGGCATGCATGCCAAAATAGGCGCCGTCTTTGTCGCTTGGTATCGGCATTTCCATTAAGGTTTTAAAGGGCTGACCAGGCTCGATCACTTCTCCCGTTTCTTGATCCATGCCAATCATGGGGCAACGCATACAAGGACCCACACCCTTAAGTGTCACGTCATTAATTTCGATGGTGTTACCTTGGTATTCCACCCAGGGTGTTTCACTCTCAACTTCAATGTTGCCTCTGAAGCGATCAAGCGTTACGGGCTCGTGTTGGTTGTCGCGTAATACGGCGTTTAAGGCTTCTAAAGACGCGCTATTCACGATGAGGTAGGGGCAGGCATCCGCGAACTTAAGGTGTGCGGTGGGGTGGGTGGAATACTTTTCATGAACCGCGCGGCGGTAATCAAGTGAAAAACGCAATAGTCGAAGGTTGCCGCCACGATAAGCGCCCAATACCTCCTTGAGCCACTGGCTGGCAATATCGCCTTCGTTAATACCTTGAGCCTGATCTTTCCAGATTGTGAAAGTGATAATGTCACTTTCGTTTAAATGATCGCGGCTCAAAGGAATGGATAATGGCTCGTGATCGGGGTGAGACAAAATAAGGTGCTCGCTGCTAAGCGTCACAGTAATGGCGGCGAGCTTTGGCAACTGTCTTTGAGTGACGAACAAATTCTTGTCATCGATAACAACCCATTCTCTATCGAATTCAACGCCTGTCTCCCAACAAGTAATCTCAGAGACTTCAATGCCTTGCATAGATTTAACGGGATAGACGTGAAGTTTACTGATAGTCGCTTGCATGTGAATTCCTGAGTTAATGGTAGGTGCTTGCTATAGTTTACGTAAAGGGCTTTGCCCCAAAGGACCCGTATCTTAACCAATGCATTCCATAATTCAAAAGAAAGCGCATACAAATCACTTTGACCGTATAGACGTCTAGAAGTAAAGATGTTAACTTTGCACCGTATTGAGCCAAGGGATTTTTTAACGTTACCAATGAGGTAAAAAAACTTTGGCTATTTATTAACTTTTGTTCTAACTTATATATCAGGTTCAGTTATGCCTATTCGAATTCCCTCTGAACTCCCTGCACAAAATATTTTGCTAAAAGAAAATATTTTTGTGATGGATACTGATGTGGCTCGTCGTCAGGACATTCGACCGTTAGAAGTGGGAATACTGAATTTAATGCCGAATAAGATTCAAACAGAATCTCAGCTCTGTCGGCTGTTATCGAATACACCGTTGCAAATCAATATTGATTTGATTCGTATCGACGGGCGTGAATCAAAGCACACGCCCCAACAACATTTGGATGATTTCTACCATGACTTTCACGCGGTAGAGCACAAACGATACGACGGCTTGATCATTACTGGCGCGCCAGTCGCGCTATTGCCTTACGAAGAAATTGCTTATTGGAATAAAATCACGCGGATTATGGACTGGGCAAGAAGCCATGTTCAATCTACCTTGTATCTATGTTGGGCTGCACATGCAGCCATGTATCACCATTACGGTATTCAACGAGGGCTGCGCGATGACAAACTGTTTGGCGTATTTGAACACGAGGTTTATCAGCCATTAGATGAACTGGTTCGCGGATTCGATCCACGTTTTTGGGCGCCTCACTCTCGTTATGGTCATATTCCTCAAGCACAGTATGAGTCAATACACGATTTACAAGTGTTGGCCGGCTCTGATGTGGTCGGCGCTTATTTAGTCGCATCGAAAGACAAGCGTGTGGTCTTCCTTACCGGGCATCCAGAGTACGATTTAACCACATTAGAAGACGAGTACATTCGGGATAAAAAGCAGGGGAAAGACACCGCGATTCCTGAGCATTATTTTAAAGACGACGAGCCTGAGCTTGGTCCGCAAATGACGTGGCGCTCGCATGGCTCTTTGTTGTTCACGAATTGGCTTAATTATTACGTTTATCAAACAACGCCATACGATTTAGCAGAGTTGTCTGCGAACGATCTGTAGCAGTAGTTCTAAAAGACACGAGAATTTGGAGACATACATTGACTGGTAACATTGCTGAATTATTCCGCCAACAATTATCTCAACGAATTTTGTTGTTGGATGGCGGTATGGGCACCATGATCCAAGGATACAGCCTCTCGGAAGAGGACTATCGTGGTGCGCGTTTTAAAGACTGGCCTTCAGATTTAAAAGGTAACAATGACTTGTTGTCGTTGACCCAGCCTCACATTATTGAGGCGATTCATGAAAAGTTTTTTGAAGCAGGTTCCGACATCATCGAAACCAATACCTTTAACGCCAACAGCATTTCAATGGCTGATTACGACATGCAATCTTTGGCCTATGAATTGAATGTGGAATCGGCGCGTATTGCCAAAGCGGTTGCGGCGAAATTCACAAAAAGCGAACCGCACAAACCGCGCTTTGTTGCAGGTGCGCTTGGGCCAACAAACCGCACGGCATCGATTTCTCCTGATGTTAACGATCCTGGAAAACGCAACATCAATTTTGAGCAACTGGTTGCGTCTTATGCAGAGGCCACCAAAGGGCTGATTGATGGCGGGGTTGACCTAATTTTAATAGAAACCATCTTCGATACCCTAAACGCAAAAGCCGCTATTTTTGCTGTAGAGCAGGTATTTGAAGAGCTGGATGTGCGCTTGCCCGTGATGATTTCCTGGACTATCACCGATGCCTCTGGGCGGACTTTATCGGGCCAAACTGCAGAAGCATTTTATAACTCAATGCGCCATGCGGAGCCGGTAACGTTTGGGCTGAACTGTGCCTTAGGGCCAGATCTTTTGCGCCAATATGTGCAAGACATCGCTAATATTTCGGAAAGCTTTGTGTCGGCGTATCCCAATGCGGGTTTGCCTAATGAGTTTGGCGAATATGATTTAACCCCTCAAGAGATGGCGACACAAATTGGCGAATGGGCCGACTCGGGGTTAGTGAACCTTGTGGGCGGTTGCTGCGGCTCCACGCCTGAGCACATTAAAGCGATTAGCGACAGAGTGGCGCAGTGTGCTCCAAGGCCGTTAATTGAGCAAGATGTTCGATTGCGTTTATCTGGCCTAGAGCCGTTTGTTCACTAGTTTTGATCTGGAAAAAGAATATATGTCTAACGCTTCTTCTTCATTTATTAATATCGGTGAACGCACTAATGTCACTGGTTCTGCAAAATTTAAGCGCCTCATCTTAGAAGAGGATTACGAAACAGCGCTCGATGTCGCTCGTCAGCAAGTTGAAAATGGCGCACAAGTGATTGATATCAACATGGATGAAGCCATGTTGGATTCAGAAGCTGCCATGACGCGCTTCATGAATTTAATTGCTTCAGAGCCTGATATTGCTCGTGTGCCTATTATGATTGACTCGTCGAAGTGGACGGTTATCGAGGCGGGGCTGCGCTGTGTTCAGGGCAAGGCGATTGTGAACTCCATCTCGCTGAAAGAAGGCGAGGCGCAATTTAAGCATCAAGCCAAATTGATCAGACGCTACGGTGCCGCAACTGTCGTGATGGCATTCGATGAAACGGGGCAGGCGGATACCGAAGATCGTAAGTTTGAAATCTGCGAACGTTCTTACCGCATATTAGTGGATGAGGTTGGCTTCCCGCCTGAAGATATTATTTTTGATCCCAATATTTTTGCCGTTGCCACCGGGATTGAAGAACACAATAACTACGCCATGGACTTTATAGAGGCAACGCGACGGATTAAAGCGCATTTGCCTCATGCGCATATTTCTGGTGGGTTATCGAACATTTCATTTTCATTTCGAGGCAATAATCCGGTTCGAGAAGCGATGCACTCTGTTTTCTTATATCACGCAATCCGCGCTGGTATGGATATGGCTATTGTAAATGCGGGTCAGCTTGCGGTTTATGACGATATTCCTCTTGAACTAAGAGACGCGGTTGAAGACGTTATTTTAAATAAAGATGACGGCGCAACTGAGCGTTTACTGGATATTGCGCCTAAGTATCAAGGTGGCAAAAAAGAAGAAGTTAAAGAAGATTTAGCGTGGCGTTCTTGGCCTGTGAATAAAAGGCTCGAGCATGCATTAGTTAAAGGCATTACCGATTTCATTGAAGAAGACACGGAAGCAGCGCGTTTAGAAGCAGAAAAACCATTACACGTGATTGAAGGCCCGCTTATGGATGGCATGAATGTCGTGGGCGATCTCTTTGGGGAAGGCAAAATGTTCCTGCCTCAAGTGGTGAAGTCGGCACGTGTTATGAAAAAGTCAGTGGCGTATTTAGAGCCTTATATTGAAAAAGGAAAAGAAGCAGGCAGTAGCAATGGCAAGATACTGTTAGCAACGGTTAAAGGCGATGTTCACGATATCGGCAAAAATATTGTGGGCGTTGTATTGCAGTGTAATAACTTTGAAATTATCGATATGGGCGTCATGGTACCTTGCGCCAATATTTTGCAAAAAGCCAAAGAAGAAAACGTCGATATGATTGGCCTTTCTGGGCTTATTACGCCTTCGTTGGATGAAATGGTTTATGTTGCTAAGGAAATGCAGCGTCTTGAAATGGACATGCCTTTGCTGATTGGTGGGGCAACAACGTCGAAAGCGCATACCGCAGTAAAAATTGAAGAGCACTATAGCGGCGCGACCGTTTACGTGCCAAACGCCTCGCGTGCGGTTGGTGTTTGTCAAAAGCTCATGTCGCCAGATGCCAAAGCAGAATTTGCACAGCAAGTTCGCGATGAATACGTGGTGGTACGAGAGCAACATGCGCGTAAACGCCCGAAGAGCAAGCCTATTTCATTGGAAGCGGCAAGAGCAAATCGCGCGCCGATTGATTGGGCTAATTACACGCCACCTGTGCCGAAGCAACTTGGAGTGCATCAGGTTGAAGTGTCGGTTGAAACGCTGGTTGATTATATCGATTGGACACCCTTTTTCATGACATGGTCTTTGGCTGGAAAATTCCCGCGTATTTTAGACGATGAAGTGGTGGGCGAAGAGGCGAAAAAGCTGTATCACGACGCGAAGACCCTGCTGCAATCGTTAATAGAAAAGCAGTCTCTTCAGCCTAAAGGGGTATGTGGCCTTTTCCCTGCAAATGCAGTTGAAGACGATATTCAAATTTACCAAAACGAAGCAAGAGACAAGGTGCTTGCCACCAGTTGCCATTTACGTCAACAAACACAAAAGCCAAAAGGCGCGAACAATTGCTTGAGCGACTTTATCGCACCGCAAAGTACAGGCAAACATGATTATATTGGCATGTTTGCGGTGACCGCAGGATTAGAAGAAGACGCATTGGCTAAAGCCTTTGAAGACCAGCACGACGATTACAATAACATTATGGTGAAAGCGGTGTGCGATCGCCTAGCTGAAGCTTTTGCCGAATACCTGCATGAGCAAGTGCGCAAAGTGTACTGGGGATTCGCGCAGGATGAGGATTTAGAAAACGACAAACTGATTCGAGAAATGTATCAGGGGATCCGTCCTGCACCGGGTTATGCCGCGTGTCCTGAACACACGGAAAAACAAGTGATTTGGGATTTATTGGAAGTAGAAAGCAGAACAGGTATGACGCTTACCTCTAGCTATGCAATGTGGCCTGGAGCGTCCGTTTCAGGTTGGTATTTCTCTCATCCTGAGTCTCGTTACTTTGCAGTGGCTCAGATTCAACGCGATCAGTTTGAAGATTATGCGCAGCGCAAAGGTTGGTCGGTTGCAGAAGCTGAAAAATGGCTTGCGCCGAATATCGGCTTTTAATTCGCGTTTTCATTTTTCGTGCGTGTGATGGGGATAGTTCTCATGCGCATTCGATTTTTACTCACGATTTTGTTGAGTGATGCCTGGAAGGCTCCCCTGTGGAGCCTCTTTTTTATTTGAATTCGAGAAGCGTCAAACACGCTCGATATCCTGTACTTCGATAACCAGACTCCCGCTATTCTTACTGATACCTTCCAATGTGGACGTAGGTTTCACTAACCAAGTAATGTTTAAATCAAACAATTGAACGCCATACAAACGCTCATTGTTTTTTGCATGTTGATATGCCGGGCAGGGATTAAACGATAAAACCTGTTTTATTAATGCGCTTAACTGAGGGTATTGTTTTGCGGGAAGCTGATCCAATTTGTGTTGAGCCTGTTGTGTGAAAATTACTGGAAACTGTGGCGGGGGCTCGGGGGCAAAGCCCGAATGCGCGGTCTCAATGCTGTCTACGTATTGAATATAGGGTTTTATGTCAAAAATGGGCGTTTGATCAAGTAAATCAATACCAGATACATGCAGTAATACTTGGCCTTGTTGCTGTTCTATTTGCTCCAGTTTTACAACCGACATGCCCATATTATTTGGGCGATGTGTACTGCGCGTAGCAAAAACACCTTGTTTAGCGTTACCCCCTAATCGCGGAGGGCGAACAAGTGGACGCCATTGACCTAAGGGTACCTGATGGAACTGAAAAATGAGCCATAAATGACTAAAGGTTTCTATCCCTCTAAAGGCGTTAATATCACTAAATTCACGTGTTATGCTTATGACGCCTTTGGCTGCGGGCGCGAGTCCCGGTTGCCTTGGTATGGCAAATTTTTCTTTGTAAGGGGTGGTGATGTAACCGATAGGGGTGATTTCCATCAATATAATTCCTCATACCCTTCATTGATGAGATGATTTTCGTGGATCATATGAGGAACCGCATGATCACAGCAACCAATATACGCAAATCCTTTAATGGAGTGACAGCTGTAGAGGGTATTTCGTTTCAAGTTCGCCCCGGAGATGTTGTCGGTTTTCTTGGTCCTAACGGTGCTGGGAAGTCGACCACAATGAAAATGCTGACGGGCTTTTTATCACCAGATTCAGGTGAAATCCGCATTAATGACTTGCCGATTGAGAATGCGAAAAAAGCCATTCAGCAGCAAATGGGTTATTTGCCCGAAGGAGCGCCCTCTTATGCTGATATGACACCGATTCAAATGCTGGATTTCATTGCTGAGGTGCGCGGCTTATCTTCTGGTTTTAAGCGAAAACGCATTAATGAAGTGATTGATTTAGTCAGTTTAGATACGGTGCTCGACAAACCTATTGAGCAGCTGTCGAAAGGTTTTAAACGCCGGGTTGGATTGGCGCAAGCGATTTTACACGATCCCTCTATTCTTATTTTAGACGAGCCAACAGACGGGTTGGACCCAAACCAAAAGTATCAGGTTCGTGAGCTAATTAGCCAACTTTCTAAAGACAAAATGGTCATCATTTCTACACATATTTTGGAAGAGGTGAGCGCAGTATGTAATCGTGCCATGGTCCTAGCAAAAGGCCAGATTTTATTCGACAGTACACCGCAAGCTTTACAGGCAAAATCGGCATTCCATCAAGCGGTGTCCATTCATTTTGATACATTGCCACCACGAGAATTGTTCTTAGGTCTCGATGCGTTATCCGATCTTGTCATCGATGAATCACAGCGAGTCGTCACCTTATTTCCTAAGCGTGATACGCAAGTTCGAGGCGAAGCGTTATTAAAATCGGCAACGCGTTGTTTGCAAGACAATGCTATCCAAGCCAGAGCCATTTATGTTGAGCAGGGACGATTAGATGAGGTGTTTAGGCAAATGACGCAAGAAACCACAGTGCAAAGGGCGAATGGATAATGCAAATTTATAGCGTTTATAAACGTGAGCTCACCAGTTTTTTTGCCACCCCTGTGGCTTATGTTTTTATCAGTATCTTTCTGGTTTTATCAGGGGTTTTTACTTTCAATATTGGCCAATTTTTCGAGTTTGGACAGGCTGACTTACAGGCATTTTTTCGTTTTCACCCTTGGTTGTACTTGTTTCTTGTGCCCGCTATTTCAATGCGCGTTTGGGCAGAAGAGCGTAAATCCGGCAGCATTGAACTTTTGATGACGCTCCCCATTGCAACGTGGAAAATCATGCTCGGCAAGTTTTTGGCAGCGTGGACGGTGCTGCTACTTTCATTGTCATTGACGTTTCCTTTATGGCTAACGGTGAACTATTTAGGTGAGCCAGATAATGGTGTTATTGTTGCCGCGTATTTGGGGAGCGGGTTGATGTCGGGCGCATTTCTGGCGATTGGCGTGTGCATGTCGGCGTTGACTAAAAGCCAAGTCATTGCGTTTATTTTGACGGTGGTGATGTGCTTTATCTTTGTATTAAGCGGTGCGCATGCCGTGTTAGATATCTTCGAAGGCTGGGTACCTTTGTGGTTTTTAGATACGCTTGCTTCTTTTAGTTTTTTGCTGCATTTCGAGGGAATGGCAAAAGGCGTGATAGCCCTAAGCGATGTGCTGTATTTTTTGATTGTGATGGCTTTTTGGCTTTACGCTGGACTGCTTTTTATTGAGCAGAAAAAGGCGGAATAAGCATGAGTCGACGTCTTTCTACTTTTGTTACGATGGGGTTATTGGCGGTGCTTTTTTTCGCCACCGTACTGTTAAATCATCGTCTTTTTCATGCCGTTAAAATGGATTTTACCGACGCGCGAATTTATTCATTATCCGAGGGAAGCAAACGCATTCTTTCGGATATTATTGAACCAATCCACATTGATTTCTATTTTTCGGAAAAAGCATCAGAGGCGTTTCCTGAGCTTCGCCAATATGCCAGCCGAGTTAAGCGATTGTTGCGTGAATATGAGCAAGCATCAAACGGTAAGCTCGTCATTCAGTGGGTTAATCCTGAACCATTTAGCGTTAACGAAGACAACGCGGTAGCCGCCGGATTAAATGGCGTGGCGTTTACAAGCGATACGGATCTTATTTATTTTGGGTTAACCGCAAGAAATGCGTTGGATGAAAGGCGTGTTATTCCTTTTTTCGATCAACAAAAAGAACGTTTTTTAGAATACGACATCAGTAAAATGTTGTTCCAATTAAATCAGCAGAAAAAAATACGGGTGGGGCTTTTTTCTAGCGTGAATATCTCTGGTGGGCACTCGCGTGAAACGGGCGAATTTGAAGCGCCGTGGCATATTTATTCTCAACTTGAAACCCTGTACGAATTGGTTGTGTTGTCGGGAGAGGAAGCCCGCATTCCCGATAATCTTGATGTGCTGGTGTTGGTACACCCACAGTCGATTTCCGCTTCCTTACGGTATGCCATCGAGCAGTTTTCCTTAAGCGGAAAAGGGGTCATTGCGTTTGTCGATCCGCATTTTGAAAGCGATGCATTGGCCATACTTGAACAAGGTAGTGTTAATCGTTCCAACATGGACTTGCTATTAGCAGGGTGGGGAGTTGAAGCGGATTTATCAAATGTGGTGTTAGACCCTATCAACGGATTAGAAGTGAATACCTTTAACGGTCCGTTTCAACACGTGGGGTTGATAGGGTTAGGGCGAGATGGCATAGAGCAATCTGATATTGCTTCTGCTTATCTGGAACTGATTAATGGGGGCTCGTTTGGGCACTTGTCGGTTAATTCGGCGCATCAAATAAACATGCAGCCATTATTGGTTTCATCTTCGTTAAGCAGTTTAGCGCCAAGTGCCGATTACGCCTTACTTCATGAGCCAAAAGAAATAGAAGCCTTAATGGCTCAGCATCAGTCATCTTATGTGCTCGCTGCACGCTTTACCGGGAAAATAACCGCTACTGTTGATAAGAGCAGCAGGCTTTCATCGGCATCACAAAACGCCCCTTCTGGCATACAAAGCGAACTGACTGAAGCGCAAGCGGCCTTTTTCGAACAGGAAAACGGTGCATCAATTCATCGGCAAGAAGGGCTGTTAAACCTTGTAGTGGTAGCGGATGTCGATATGCTTGCGGATCCATTCTGGGCGGAAACGCCACAACTTTACGATGAAACAGTGGTGTCCGCTTTTGCTGATAATCCCGATTTTCTTACCAACCTTATTGAGCATTTAGGTGGCAGTGCGGCGCTGATTGAAATGCGCAGTCGAGGTACACACTCTCGTCCTTTTACCAAAGTTGTGGCCTTACAATTAGCCGCTGAAAAGCAGTTTCGAGAACAAGAGAGTGCGCTAGAGCAACAGCTACGGGAAGTGGAAAATGCCTTGCTTGCCATTGAAAATCAGCCGTTTGAATCCGGCGTGTTGATGTTGACGCAGCAACAAGAAAAAAGCCTGCTCACTTACCAAGAAAAGCGACAGTCTTTACGCCAAGCATTAAGAGAAGTGCGTCACCAGCTTAATAATGACATTGAATCCCTTGGCATGCGTGTAAAAATCATCAATATTGTTGTGGCTCCTGCGCTATTGATATTGCTGCTTGCGGCACTTGTTCGTATGAATCGTGTAACTCGAAAAAAGTATAGGGACTAGATCATGTCAAAGTCTATCCCTGCTCTGTTAACAGCTCTCTTCCTTGTTGGCATGGCCATATGGCTTACACAACCTGCTATTCAATCGTCGACCTCTTCTGATGCTCCGCTATTTAAAGAGTTGCGAGGCAATGCACTGAAAATTAACCGGATAGAGATTAAAGATGCGAATGGCATGCTTTTCAGTGGTATGAAAAAAGAGGGGAAGTGGGTTGCTGCGCATTTTTTTGATTATCCCGTTAATGAACGCGCTTTGTCGAAGTGGCTTCAGCAATTAGTCAGAGCAACACAGGCGCATCCGAGAACGACATCGGTTGAACATCATGCGTATTTAGGGGTGTCGGGTATTGAAGATATTAATGCAAATGCGGTTAAAGCGACGTTTTATATTAACGATTCCGAAGTGCTCTCTATTTTGATGGGGAACAAGACGCAGAGGTTAACTGCATCATCAAGCGTAAGTTCAATGACAGACGTATTGGATAGTGAACCGTTTCCAGCCGAGCATCGCAATACCCAAGTGAAAGGGGCGTACCTTCGTCGAAGCCATGAAAACCAAGTTTGGTTTATTCGTGATGAGCTTTCATTGCCTTATCATTCTCAAGATTGGTTACGACAACCAATCTTGCCTGTAACCGCCGACGCGATATCAAGCTTACGTAAACTTGGAGAGGAAGGCTGGCAAATTGCTAAAGATGAAGAGGGCAAGTGGGAGTTGGTAAGCCACCCTCATCAGACCTTAGCTTATGAAGGCGTATTGGAAAACGTTATTCAACAATTTATCGGCCTGCGATTCGATAGAATCCTGAAACGGGATACTTCCGCGGGTGTAAATAAAGAGAAAGTAAAAAATCCAGAGAGAATAGAAAGCACAAAGAGAAGAGAAAGCCCAGAGAAAACGAGGAGCACAGAAAGAGTAGTACCTGACATGCCTCAAGCAATGCGTTTTGTGTTAACCCTGCATGATGGGCGGCAAGTAGAAACGATGATTAGGCAAGGCGAGGAGGGAATGTTTCAATTGCGACACACTAAAACACTCGTTTCTGCTGAAAGCGGTTTTGTATATCAGGTGACGCCGTTCGCAATACAGCCGTTTACTCAATCCGTTGACATATTATTACGAGAGTAAACAATGTGCGCCAACGAGATGCTGACGCCCATTTATTTGTTACAGGCTTCTTAACTACGGTATTTCACGTAAGCTTCTAGCGTGTTTTCCATTAGGCTAGCAACGGTCATGGGACCAACACCGCCTGGAACAGGAGAAATCCAGCCCGCACGTTTCTGTGCTTCTTCAAACTCGATATCACCTGTTAACTCGCCTGAGTCGAGTCGATTAATACCTACATCAATAACAATCGCGCCTTCTTTAATCCATGAGCCGGGAATGAAGTCCGGTTTTCCGACGGCGACAATGAGTAAGTCTGCTCGGTGTACATGGCTTAGTAGGTCTTTGGTAAATTTATGACAAACGGTTGTTGTGCACCCTGCCAATAAAAGCTCCAACGCCATTGGGCGTCCAACAATATTTGATGAACCTACAACAACAGCGTCTAACCCTTTTAACGGGCGCTTGGTTGATTCAATCATTGTCATGATGCCTTTGGGGGTGCAGGGGCGTAGGGCAGGAATACGTTGGGCAAGTCGACCAATATTATAGGGGTGAAAACCATCTACATCTTTGTGCGGGTGGATTCGTTCTAATATTTCGCTGGCATCTAAACCTGCAGGAAGAGGTAGCTGCAATAAAATGCCGTCTATTTCTGGATCGTGATTAAGCTTATCGATTAACGCAATTAGCTCGGGTTGTGAAGTATTAGAAGGGAGGTCGAAAGCGTGCTCAATGAAACCGACTTCTTCGCAGGCTTTACGTTTGTTCTTTACATAAACCTGAGAAGCTGGGTCTCCCCCAACGAGAATTACAGCCAAACCTGGCGGACGCTTTCCTGAAGAAACAATAGAAGAAACTTGTGCAGCAATTTCCTCTCTTAAAAGTTTTGCGATTTTCTTACCGTCGATGATTTGTGCCGTCATACTGAAACTAAAGCCATTTAACTGAATAAAAAGAAGTGCGTATTTTCTCACGAACTAATTGCGACCCGCAATGAGATTGCTGATGAAATCACCATTAACCTAAAAAGAAGGTGAGATGTAAAAGTAATGATAGATACCGTAACGGCTTTTGTTGCTATTTTGACGATAAATTAATCGTATCTTTCTTTGTTGTGGGGTTATCAGGGGAATAATGAGGAAAACGCCATGGAATAAGGCTAAAAAGCGTTCTTATTGCTGGAAAAGTGTTGATATTGGCGTGTTTTTCAGCGAACGAAAAAAAGATTGAAAAAAGTGTTTGACGGAATGAATTCAAGTCCGTAGTATTCGCAACCCGTAGCCACTGAGCAAAACGGTGGCACGAAAAGTAAGAAATATGTCGGTGAGTAGCGCAGCTTGGTAGCGCACTTGGTTTGGGTCCAAGGGGTCGCAGGTTCAAATCCTGTCTCACCGACCACTTACTTTAAGCTGAATTAGTCGATTATACGATGAATATGCTTAGCAACGTCAAGTGTTGATGTTCGGTTTTATTCGATGCGTCCGTAGCTCAGCTGGATAGAGCAACGGCCTTCTAAGCCGTGGGTCGCAGGTTCGAATCCTGCCGGACGCGCCATTAACGAAAGCATAATTATCGTAATAGGCAAATTAGCAAAATTAGAGATATGATTTAATATTCTCGCATTCCAGTGGTGGGCGTAGCTCAGTTGGTAGAGCCCCGGATTGTGATTCCGGTTGTCGTGGGTTCAAGTCCCATCGTCCACCCCACTTCCCTTTCTTCTGGTTATCATACTTATTCATTCTGATTTAATTATCTATCTGATTATTAAACAAATTTTTCACCTTGCATAAAAAAAAATTAAAAAGTTTCTCTTCGGCGGAATATCCTGCATTTTAGGCCTCGACTCATGCATAACCTATCGGTATACTACTGCGTCTTTTTGTCAGGTAATGTCTCCGGTTCTCTTAGATAGATTGGCCTTAAGCTAGATTATTAACAGGTCGAGACGTTTAAATTTCTAAGAACTGGAAACAATTTTTAGAAGTGCAGATGCACTAAAGTTGAGGTAAAAGAATGCAAGTTTCAGTAGAGGCAAAAGAAGGTCTAGAACGCCGCCTTACTATTACTGTTCCAGCAGACACCGTTGATTCTGCTGTTAAAGCCCGTTTACAACAGTTGGCTAAGACCCAACGTATCAATGGTTTCCGTCCCGGTAAAGTACCTGTTTCTGTAATTCAAAAGCGTTACGGCAAAGCGGTTCGTCAAGAAATCGCTGGTGAAGTAATGCAGCGCAATTTCTACGAAGCAATCGTACAAGAAAAAATTAATCCAGCTGGTGCGCCTGCTTTCGAATTGAAAAGCGATGAAGATGGTAAAGATCTTGAATTCGTAGCTTCTTTCGAAATTTATCCTGAAGTTGAAGTTTCAGACTTAGATAAAATTGAAATCGAAAAGCCCGTTGTTGAAATCAAAGACGAAGATTTAGCAAACATGATGGAAACTTTGCGTAAGCAGCACGCTTCTTGGAAGGAAGCTGAGCGCGAAGTAAAAGAAGAAGATAAAGTAACTATCGACTTCGTTGGTTCTGTTGACGGTGAAGAGTTTGAAGGCGGTAAAGCTGAAGACTTCGCACTTGAAATGGGCAAAGGCCGCATGATCCCTGGATTTGAAGAACCTATTCTTGGTAAGAAAGTCGGTGATGAATTCACTATCGAAGTGACTTTCCCTGAAGAATACCACGCTGAAAAGCTAAAAGGTAAAGACGCTAAGTTCGAAGTGACTTTGAAGAAAGTTGAAGAGCTAGAGCTTCCTGAGCTTAACGACGAATTCGCTACGGTATTCGGTATTGAAGATGGTGATCTTGATAAGTTGCGTGAAGAAGTGAAGCGCAACATGCAAAGAGAGCTTGATCAAAACCTTAAGAATCGTGTTAAAGAGCAAGTTATCTCTGGTTTGATTGAAAAGAACCCTGTTGAGTTGCCGTCTGCACTAGTGAAGCAAGAAATTGACGCACTTCGTCAGCAATCAATGCAGCGTTTCGGTCAACAAGCTGCTCAAGGTAACATGCCTGAGCTACCTGATGATTTATTCGAAGAAAATGCGCGCCGCCGTGTTTCAATCGGTTTATTGTTAGGTCAAGTGATTAACAACGAAGAATTGAAAGTCGATGCAGCTCGTGTTGATAGCATGATTGAAACTTCTGCTTCTGCCTACGAAGATCCTGAAGAAGTGATTAATTATTACAGAAGTAACAAAGAGTTACTTCAGCAGATGGAAAACCTTGCTCTAGAAGATCAAGCCATCGATGCTATCGCTGCAAAGGCGGTTGTAACAGAAGTCAATAAAGAGTTTGATGAGATCATGAACAAACAAGCATAATTTGCTTGTATTGAATTGACTTTTCAGTATTCATCCTGTTTAAATGCTCAGTACTTTCTGAGCATTTTTTTATTTAAAAAAAGACTTCTTATATGATGAATCCCATTCCCGACATTAACGATGCGTTAGTTCCAATGGTCGTAGAGCAAACTTCTAAAGGTGAACGCTCTTACGATATTTATTCTCGCCTTTTAAAAGAAAACGTCATTTTCTTAGTGGGTCAAGTTGAAGACCACATGGCAAACCTAATTGTGGCTCAGTTGTTGTTTTTGGAAGCTGAAAACCCAGAAAAAGATATTTTCCTCTATATCAATTCTCCAGGTGGATCAGTGACGGCTGGAATGGCGATTTATGACACAATGAATTTCATTAAGCCAGATGTCAGCACTGTATGTATTGGACAAGCTGCGTCGATGGGAGCTTTCCTTCTTTCTGGCGGCGCTAAAGGCAAACGTTATTGTTTGCAAAATTCTCGTGTCATGATTCACCAGCCGTTGAGCGGGTATCAAGGCCAAGCGTCTGATATTGAAATTCATGCTCGTGAAACCTTAGCAATTAAAGAAAAGTTGAATCGCTTATTGGCCGATCACACAGGCCAAGAGTACGATAGAGTGGTTCAAGACACAGACAGAGATAACTTCCTAAGTGCGCAACAAGCTATGGATTATGGACTTGTTGATCAAGTTCTTTCCAGCAGAGCAGACGCGTTCAAGAAAGACTAACTAAAATAGGTTAGTGACGAGAGCCATTGGGCCTTGGATTTTTAAACTTCAGCCTATACATTATGTGAATAGGTTGAAGTTATACAAACCTCTATAGTTAAAATGTGTATTAGTGAAATAAGATGCGATTGTTTTCGTGTCTATATGATGCATATCAGTAATGGAACTTATCTCAATTAAACAGGTTTAGTAGGACGTTTTTTAATGAGAGCGGCTCAAATCAATGCACAGGTGGGGTATTAAATGAGTGAGCAACAAGGTGGAGACGGCGATAACAAATTACTGTATTGCTCGTTTTGTGGCAAAAGCCAACACGAAGTACGTAAATTAATCGCTGGCCCTTCTGTATTTATCTGCGACGAGTGCGTAGAGCTATGCAACGATATTATTCGCGAAGAAATTAAAGAAATTTCTCCGAAGAAAAAGGAAGATGCGCTTCCTAAACCAACAGAAATTCATACCCATCTAGATGATTACGTTATTGGCCAAGAGTTTGCCAAGAAAGTGTTATCTGTTGCGGTGTATAACCACTACAAGCGCTTGCGTAATGGTGATGTTCACAATGGTGTTGAATTAGGAAAAAGTAATATCTTGCTAATTGGTCCTACCGGATCAGGTAAAACACTATTGGCAGAAACTCTAGCGCGTTTGTTAGATGTGCCTTTCACGATGGCTGATGCAACCACGCTAACCGAAGCAGGTTACGTAGGTGAAGACGTTGAAAACATCATTCAAAAATTACTACAGAAGTGTGATTATGATGTAGAGAAAGCGCAGCGTGGTATTGTTTATATCGATGAAATCGACAAGATTTCTCGCAAGTCTGACAATCCGTCAATTACACGAGATGTGTCGGGTGAGGGTGTTCAACAAGCATTGTTAAAACTTGTTGAAGGCACTATTGCTTCTGTTCCACCTCAAGGTGGTCGTAAGCATCCTCAACAAGAGTTCTTACAAGTCGATACCTCTAAGATTTTATTTATTTGTGGCGGCGCATTTGCTGGCCTAGATAAAATTATTGAGCAGCGTGCGAATACTGGTACAGGTATTGGCTTTGGTGCGGAAGTGAAGTCGAAAGACAACACTGCGTCTTTGAGTACACTGTTCCAAAAGGTTGAGCCAGGCGATTTAATCAAATACGGTCTGATTCCAGAGTTTATTGGTCGACTGCCAGTCGTTACTAGTTTGGAAGAGTTAACGGAAGATGCGTTAATCCGAATTTTGAAAGAGCCTAAGAATGCACTAACTAAGCAATATGCTGCTTTGTTCTCTCTTGAAGAAGTTGAGCTTGAGTTTAGAGATGATGCGTTACACGCGATCGCTCAAAAAGCGATGGAGCGTAAAACTGGGGCGCGTGGATTGCGTTCAATTGTTGAGTCAATTCTACTCGATACTATGTACGAACTTCCTGCAATGGAAGGGGTGAGCAAAGTTGTTATTGACGAAACCGTCGTAAAAGGTGAGTCTAAACCTATTCTTATTTACGACAGTGCGACAGATAAAAAAGCCGCATCTGAGTAAATGTTATATCTTTAGAAAAGGCCCAATGGGCCTTTTTTATTGTCTACAAAATGGTTAAGTGTAGAAAATTCCAAGAAAAATGCAGTGAAGCATTTGATCTTTTATTGGCTATCCCCATATTCCATTTTATTGAATTGAACGATTGTAAAAGAGAATCAAGATGAGTGAAGAAAAGCTAACCAGTGTTGAGATGCCGGTGTTGGCGTTACGTGATGTGGTTGTTTATCCGCACATGGTCATCCCATTATTTGTTGGGCGTGAAATGTCAATTCGTTGTCTTGAAGCTGCTATGGATAAAGATAAACAAATCTTTTTGGTGGCTCAAAAGGACGCCGGGGTCGACGACCCTAAAACTGATGACATCTATACAGTCGGTACCGTTGCGACTCTTTTACAGTTGCTCAAGTTGCCGGATGGTACGGTTAAAGTACTGGTAGAAGGGAATCAACGAGGTTCAATAGACAAATATACGCAAACAGATGATTACTTCATTGCGGATGTTATTAAGAATCAAGATGAAGAGCTACCAGAAGCAGAGCAAGAAGTGATGATTCGCTCCGCTATTTCTCAGTTTGAAGGTTATGTAAAGCTCAACAAGAAAGTCCCGCCAGAAGTATTAACATCGTTAAATGGTATTGAGGAAGCTGCAAGACTTGCTGATACCATGGCTGCGCATATGCCGTTAAAGCTTGCCGAAAAGCAAAAAGTGTTAGAGATGACAAATGTTGCTGAACGCCTTGAATACTTGATGGCGTTGATGGAAAGCGAAATTGATTTGCTGCAAGTTGAAAAGAAAATACGTACTCGTGTTAAGAAGCAAATGGAAAAAAGTCAGCGAGAGTACTACCTCAACGAGCAAATGAAGGCGATTCAAAAAGAACTTGGAGAGCTAGACGACACGCCTGATGAGTTTGAAGCGCTCGCGAAAAAGATTGAAGAAGCCAAAATGCCTCAAGAGGCAGAAGACAAAGCAAAAGCCGAACTTAACAAGTTAAAAATGATGTCGCCAATGTCCGCTGAAGCCACAGTGGTCAGAAGTTATATCGATTGGTTGGTGAATGTGCCATGGCACAAACGCAGCAAAGTAAAAAAAGACTTGCTGCTAGCACAGGAAATTCTCGATGCTGATCATTATGGCTTAGAAAAAGTGAAAGAACGCATCATTGAGTACCTAGCGGTGCAGCAGCGTGTTAGAAAACTGAAAGGTCCGATTTTGTGTTTGGTTGGTCCTCCTGGAGTGGGGAAAACCTCTTTGGGTCAATCGGTGGCTAAAGCAACGGGGCGTAAATACGTTCGTATGGCACTCGGTGGCGTGAGGGATGAAGCTGAGATCCGTGGACACAGAAGAACTTATATTGGCTCGTTGCCGGGTAAGTTGATTCAAAAGATGTCTAAGGTTGAAGTGAAAAACCCGTTGTTCCTACTCGATGAAATCGACAAAATGTCATCCGATATGAGAGGTGACCCAGCGTCCGCTCTGCTTGAAGTGTTGGATCCCGAGCAAAATAATAGTTTTAGTGATCACTATCTAGAAGTGGATTATGACCTTTCTGATGTGATGTTTGTGGCAACATCAAACAGCATGAATATTCCGGGTCCATTGTTAGATAGAATGGAAGTCATTCGTTTGTCGGGTTACACCGAAGATGAAAAGTTAAATATTTCTACTCGCCATTTGATTAAAAAACAAATGTCTAGAAATGGTTTGAAAGAAGGTGAGCTTACAATTGATGAGTCAGCCATTATTGGTGTGATTCGCTATTATACTCGCGAAGCGGGTGTGCGTAGTTTAGAAAGAGAAATCTCTAAAATTTGTCGTAAAGCGGTTAAGAACATTCTTTCTGATAAAACGTGTAAGTCTGTCGTGGTTTCTCAAGAAAACTTAAAAGACTTCCTTGGTGTTCAACGTTTTGACTATGGTAAAGCAGATAAGAACAACCAAATTGGTCAGGTGACAGGCTTGGCGTGGACTCAGATAGGTGGTGACTTGCTCACAATTGAAACAACCTCTGTTCCGGGCAAAGGCAAAACCACATTTACGGGCTCTTTAGGTGATGTCATGCAGGAGTCCATTAAGACGGCAATGACGGTAGTTCGTAGCCGTGCAGAGAAACTGCGCATCAATGAAGATTTCTACGAGAAACGAGATATTCATGTTCACGTTCCTGAAGGTGCGACACCCAAAGATGGTCCTAGTGCAGGTATTGCAATGTGCACAGCACTTGTATCCAGTTTAACGGGGAATCCGGTTAAATGTGATGTTGCCATGACAGGTGAAATTACGCTACGCGGAGAAGTATTAGCTATTGGTGGATTAAAAGAAAAGCTATTGGCAGCTCACCGTGGTGGTATTAAAACAGTCGTTATTCCGAAAGATAATGAACGTGATCTTGAAGAAATTCCGGATAATGTTAAGCAAGATTTATCAATTCATCCGGTTCAATGGATTGATGATGTGCTGAATATTGCACTTCAAGATAACCCTGAAGGGGTTGAGCTAGTAGGCTAAAAACGGCGAAACGCCTGAATCACAGGCGTTTTTGCTTGTAAACCGGGAAAAGGATCGACCCGTTCGCAATTTTTTTAATTAATTTACTTATAAAGGGCTTCCCAAACGGAAAAGTTGTGGTAGCCTTAGGAGCAGATTTGCTGGAAGCCTTATGAATAAAGGGATGACAGCGATTCAATAAACTTTAAAAGAATTGTTAAAGATTGCTTGAAGTTCATATTCAGGCTTGCTATAACGTCTCTGCAATTACTGATGCGGAACAATTAATAATAACAATTGAAGGGGATGATATTGTGAACAAAGCTCAACTTATCGACGCGATCGCGGCTAGTGCTGATATTTCCAAAGCTTCTGCTACTCGCGCTTTAGACGCGTTTACGGATGCTGTAACTGATTCACTAAAAAGCGGTGATCAAGTAGCGCTTGTTGGCTTCGGTACTTTTTCTGTTCGTGAGCGTTCAGCTCGTAGTGGTCGTAACCCACAAACTGGTGAAACTATCCAGATTGCAGCAGCTAAAGTTCCTTCTTTCAAAGCGGGTAAAGCTCTGAAAGACGCATGTAACTAAGCATAGCTGTTTACAGATTTCTAATAGCCTCCGTTTTTACGGGGGCTTTTTTATATCTGACGAAAAGTAATTTTTGTTGTGTGGTTCCCCTAAACGCTGTAACTGATTAATAAATGTGCTTTCTCGTTAAAACGACAGCGAAAGATGCAAAATTGTCAGTACTCCCTCCTGAATAATTAGTCTATAATACTGCGTCAAATTTTATGCCTAGCAAACGATTAGTAACGTGGTTATTCATTAAAGTCCGAAAGAGTTTAGACAATCTAGGCGGTGGAGTTTGTTGGGTCGTTCGCGACCTGAAGGGCGGAACGTTAATTGGAGAGTGTTAAATACAATGTTGGAAAGAATGAGAGAAGGGGCAACCGGCATCTTCGCAAAAGTTGTGTTGGGTTTAGTTATCCTGAGCTTTGTTTTTGCAGGCGTTGGTAGCTATATCAACTCGGGAAACGATGTTCCTGCAGCCATTGTTAATGGCGAGGAAATCTCAAACTTAACATTAGAAAGAGCCTACCAAAATGAGCGCGGAAGAATGGAAGCGCAACTTGGTGAGCTATTTTCTCAGTTAGCCGCAAACCCTGAGTATTTGAGCAATTTCAGACAGCAGATCCTAGAGCGATTGGTCAGCGAGAAATTATTGGATCAATTCGCAACTGAATCAGGAATGCGAGTTAGTGACGAAGAAGTGAAACAAGCCATTTTTGAGACCCCTTCATTTCAGCTAGGTGGTCAGTTTGATAATGAACGTTTCAAGTTGCTGATCGCACAATCAGGTCTTCAGGTTCATGACTTCAGAGAGTTACTGCGTGGTGATTTAACAAGACGCCAGCTATCAGAAGCCGTTTTAGCCAGTGACTTTACATTACCTAGTGAAGCTGACAAAGCACTGAAGCTTGAAAAGCAAACTCGAGATGTGCGTTTTGTAAAAGCCTCAACGGACTTGTTCAGCCAGGATGTACAAGTTAGTGATGAAGAACGTAACACCTACTACAGCAACAACATTACAAATTTCGATACCCAAGAAAAAGTAAAAGTTGAGTTCATCGATTTCGAAGTGAGCGATTTCATGGATGCTGTAGAGGTATCAGAGCAAGAAATCGAAGATTATTATCAAAGTAACCAAACGCGTTATAGAAGTGATGAGCAACGACGTGTCTCTCACATCCTTATTGAGTTTGGTGAAGATGAAGACGCAAGTCGCGAAGCGGCAGAAGGATTACTTGATATCGCTCGCACAGGTGCTGACTTTGCTGCCTTGGCACGCGATAACTCTGCTGACACATTCAGTGGTGAAAATGGCGGTGATCTTGAGTGGATTGAAAAAGGTCAGATGGACCCCGCATTTGAAGAAGCTGCTTATGCATTAGCAAATGTTGGTGATGTATCGGAAGTAGTAGCGAGTGAATTTGGCTTTCACATCATTAAGTTAACCGACTTAAAAGAAGAGCAAATCAAGCTGCTTGCGGATGTTTCTGAGGAAATTAAAGTCGAAATCCAAGAAGAGAAAGCGCTGGAGCAATTCTATGACGTTCAAGCACAAGTAGAAGAGCTAGCGTTCGAGCAACCTGACTCGTTAGAAGAAGTTGCAGCCGTTGCAAATGTTGAAGTGCAATCTTCGGACTTCTTTAGTAAAACGGAAGCGCAGGGCTTGATGGAAAATGCTATTTTGTTGGAAACCGCGTTCTCTGAAGAAGCAATTGACGAGAAAATTAATAGTGAAGTGTTGAGCGTTGGTGAAAACCACGTGGCCGTTGTAAGAGTGATGGATTACCAGCCTCGTAGAACGCAACCGTTAGCAGAAGTGCAAGAACAAGTTGATGCAGCATTAATTAAAGATAAAGCCATTGCTGCTGCAAAAGCGTGGGCTGAGTCTGTTAAAACGAAATTGCTCGCAGGCGAGAGTGTTGAAGCTGTGTTGAGTGAAAAAGCATTAGCATGGGAAGAGCACTTAGCCATTGGTCGTAATGCTGGCGTGCTGGATTCTGAGCTAAGAACGGCATTGTTTAAGTTAGCGGAAAGCAACAAGTTTGATGTTGTTGAGCTTGTGAGTGGCGATGTTGCATTGATTGAACTTCAAAAGGTGACAAATGTTGAAAGCCTTGACGAAAATGAAGTGAAAAGCACGCAACAACGTTTAGCTATGCAAATTGGCGGGAGTAGCTTTGAAGGACTTATTGAAGCATTAAGAGCGGAAGCGGAGATCACTTACGCTTCGTCAGAGCAAGAGCAATAGTTTAGAGTAAAACAGTTGTATAAATAATAAAAAACCCGCTTAGAGCGGGTTTTTTAATGCCTGCAAATTGCCTTTAGTAAATTCGCTATCTTTTGAGCTCATAAATGTAAGGAAAGCTAGAAAACGCGGTTATCAATAAGCGTGTTAAAG
>CAXRCC010000053.1:0-19835 GCA_964228975.1 Paraneptunicella sp.
GTCACCTTCGGATGCAAGACGAGAAATAAGTGCATCGGCTTTGCCTGTTACTAAGTTAACTTTAATATTCGTCTTCTTTGTAAATTCATCAAGAATCGGCTTTATTAAGGCTTCTTTTCGAGCTGAATAAACATTCACTTCCTCAGCTAGGCTAGGGAAAATAGCTGCACTCAGTGCAGCGGCTACCAGTATTTTTTTTAAAACTGTCATGCTTTACCATTCCTTTCCACAGGCTTTTCATAGCAGTAAACCCAAGCACGAATTGAACACATACTTGGCTTACTATTTCGGAGGGCATCCTAACGTTATTGAGAATTATTCTCAATAAAAAATACCGCAGTCACGATTATTTAATAAGATTTAGATGCCGTCGCTACCATGAAACCGCTTAAAAGCTGATCGTGGTATGAACGCGAGTGCCATTTTCAGAATAGGTATACTCATCCGTTAGCTCGTTGACTAACGCAATGCCACGTCCATAACCTAAATCTGAATCAACACTAGACGAAATATCACTTAAGTCAAAGCCTTTGCCTGAATCTTTGATCTCTAACTTAAAATGGTGTGACTCGGTGATATATTTGAGGTGAATTTGAATACTTCCTTCTTGTAACGATTCTAACCGTTCCATTCGCATATCGAAGTAATCCATGAAGCCTTCAGGGGTATTTTTTAAATTGGACTCTAAGCCCAAAATACCATGCTCTAATGCATTGTTATACAACTCACTTAGCACAGTGAATAAACTCGAGCGTACACCGCTAAAGGCTGGGTTTCCGCTCAATAACGTCACCACCTCCGACACCGGATCGGACTCACGTATACGCTGTGCGTTTAAATCCAACGTTAGCTCAAACGGAATGGTTGGTTTTTTATGTAGCTTTTTCTCGAAGTCCAGCGACTGACAGGTGTAGCTCAGCAACGAAATATCGTCATTTTGTTCTTCCGACGCTTCATAAGAAGATAATTTCTCAGCCAGTGCTTTCACCGATATTTTAGGCTGCTCAGTGATCCATTCTTCGAATCCTTCCTCTCCTAACATATCGCCTTGATCGTTATGGGTTTCAATCACACCATCGGTGAAACCGATAAAGCGATCACCTAATTCTGCATCATAACGTTCTGACAGCGATTCAAAGTCGCTCATTTCTAGAATGCCTAGCGCCATGTGTTGAGACTTGAAACGTTTTTTCACATTGCCGTAGGAATCCACCAGCAACAAATTAGGCAAACCACCGTTCCAAACATCCAGCAATCGCCCATTGTCCGAAACCTCAACAATCGCTGCTGCAAAAAACATATCTGGAGGCAAGAAGTCGAGCAGCGTCTGATTGAATATACTGGCGATCTCCGAAACAGTCAGCCCTTTTTTGGCTACGTTTTGGAAAGCTTTTGAAATGGGAATTGCACCAATTGCCGAGGCTAAGCCGTGCCCTGTGAAGTCTCCAAGCACGATGTAAAGGCCACCATTCGGGCTTTGCTCAATGAGCAAGAGATCACCATTAAAGCGACTGGCAGGTGCCATTTGGTAATCGATGTACTGTGTCAGTTCTTCATCCAAGGTAAGCACATTAGAGAAAATATGCTCGACAATCGTATGTTCTCGTTTGATGTTGTTTTGGTGATATAAAAGCTCAATGTTCTGTTTGTAAATATCTTGCCCCATACTGCGGGTACGTGCATGCGCTTTTATTTTTGCGGATAAGATAACTTTGTTAAATGGCTTAGATACAAAGTCATCTCCACCTGCGGCTAAACATCGTGCTAAGCTGTCTTCGTCATCAAGCGAAGTAATGAAAATGATAGGAAGATATTGCTCTTCCGTTTGCCCTTTAACTTGCCTTGCGACTTCCAATCCATCCACTTCCGGCATGACCACATCAAGCAATACCAAGTCCGGATTCACTTCAGGAAAAATATCCAGCGCTTTTTGACCACCATCAGCTTCAAAAATTTCCGTGAAGCCTTCTTCCTCCAACATATGGCGAAGTAGGAAACGGTTAATTGACTCATCATCAACAATTAGAATTCGCATATAAATCGGGACCTGTTTGGGCATTTAATCACGTTAAGCCTTGATGAAGATAAGGGCTTAACTACATAGAAAGGCACAAATCACCTTCTGAGGTAAACAGCATCTTGCACTAATTTAGCGGGAATTTAAACACCCGTTGGGCAACCTTTTTAGTTAAAAGGTTCCCAACTATTAATCATCTGCCCCGATAATTTCGAACTTCTTATCGAAACGAGAAATCTCTAAAATCTTCGCCACTTTTGGACAAGCATTGATGATACTAAACGCAGAAATCCTGTCCTGTAGCGACTTTTGCATATTAAGTAGCATGCCCAGCGCAGAGCTATCCATGTACTCCGTTTGCTCTAAATCTATCACCACTTTCTCGATGTTTTTGTCATCGTAGTCAATGGCATAGGCATCTCTAAACTCTCTCACTGTGCCAAAATCAAACTTCTCATCTAACACAATTGTTAACACTTTCCCGTCATCAGTAATTTTTCTAGAAAGACTCATCGGTATTTCCTAAATATGCTTATTGTTTATGTTTTGTACTATATTTACAGTAACGCGGCTCTTAAGTTTCAAATGATTCTACATTTGTACTGATTTTTTCTATATTCATTTCAAGATAGGCGTGTATATCTTGTTGTTTTTTTCATAGAATCCCAAGTAAATAGCAAGTAGACGATAGTATAGTAGAATGCAGAACAATCCCTTGGTATATAGTACGGATTTCGGAAAAATCACTTCTGATGATAAGAATACGGACACAGCCCCAAAAGGTGACGGAATTGTTCGTATTAGAAGGGAAACCAAAGGCCGTAAAGGCAAAGGAATGACCACCATTACTGGCGTAGACTTGCCAGAAACAGATTTAAAAAAACTCGCGAAAGACCTAAAAAAGCTGTGCGGCACAGGTGGAGCTGTAAAAGAGGGAGTCATCGAAATTCAAGGTGACAATAGAGATAAAATCAAACACGTGCTGGAACAGCGGGGCTTTAACGTTAAATTAGCGGGAGGCTAACAGGCCTCTCCAAACTGGAAGAAATATGGAAACCGTAACGCTTTCTGACTTAAATATTTTGTTAGTCGAACCCTCAGATACCCAACGGAAAATCATCACAGCACTTCTAATCAAAGAGCAAGTAGGTGAAATCGACGCTGTATCAACAGTAGCAGAAGCCAAAACGGCGCTTCGTTCCCACGGTGCAGATCTTGTTGTTAGCGCGATGTATTTCGAAGATGGAACCGCCCTAGATTTGTTACAAGATATTAAAAACTCAACCGAGCTGGCTTCTACACCGTTTATGTTGGTGTCCAGTGAAACCCGCGTCGCAAAGCTTGAAGAATTCAAACAAGCGGGTATTGCCGCCATTCTCCCTAAGCCTTTCCAACCTGCTCACTTGCAACGCGCACTGAAAACATCCTTGGATTTAATTAACGAAGAAGAAGTTGAGCTTGAATTCTTTGATGTGAAATCTGTTCGCGTGCTGGTTGTCGACGACAGCCGATTAGCGCGTAACCATATTCGACGCGTACTCGAAAATATGGGCCTTGAAAGTATTAAAGAAGCTGAAAATGGTGCAATGGCACTAACGCTGCTTAAAGACGAAGAATTCGACCTCGTCGTCACCGATTACAACATGCCTGAAATGGATGGCCGCGAGTTGTCCGAGTTTATTCGATTTAATCCCAATACGGCTCACATTCCTATCATTATGGTGACATCCGAAGCCGCCGATAGCGCCAAAATGAGTAACATCCAACAAACTGGCGTTAACGCATTGTGTGATAAACCCTTCGAGCCGCAAGAAGTTCGTCGCATGCTCATGGCACTGCTCAGCGAATAATCTGAAGCATTCAAGACCCGCAATTTATTTGATAAAGAAGCAGCTGTAAGGCTGCTTTTTTATTCCCTTAATTCATTGCTTATGTTCATTTTTTGTTTTAGTTTGACGACACCGTACACTCATTGTGGTTTGCTTTACAGGTAGGTTTATGTCAGCTAAAAGAAGAATAAAACTCGCCCTCCTCATCTTAATTTTTATCCTCATTTCATTACCCATTATCGGCTACCTATGGCTTTCAACAAGCCAACCTAAACTCAACGGCAAAAGCACTTTACCCGGGTTAACCTCCTCCGTAAGTATTATTCGGGACAAACAAGGTATTCCCGTCATTGAAGCTGGCTCTCGTGCCGATGCCGCAAGAGCATTAGGATTCATTCACGGGCAAGAACGCTTTTTTCAGATGGATTTACAAAGGCGCAATTCTGCCGGTGAACTTTCCGCATTATTTGGAGAAGCCGCTCTAAAACGAGACAAACAAATCCGCCTGCACCAATTCAGAAAGCGCGCCGCATTATCCGTGAGTCAAGCGCCACCTGAACAGGCTGAGATCTACAAAGCTTATACCGATGGTGTGAATCAAGGGCTTGCACAGCTTGGTAGCGCCCCTTTTGAATACACGATTCTTGGTCAATCTCCACAACCATGGCAAGAGGAAGATACGCTACTCACCGTCTTCAGCATGTACCTCGACCTACAGGAACACAACGGAATGGGTGAGCGCTCAATTTCTTTACTCAAATCGCACCTTCCCGATGATATTTTTGCCTTTCTTCGCCCTAAAGGCGGCCAATGGGATGCGCCAATTGATGGCTCAATACAAAAGATGTCTCCCCTTCCAGCCAACCCTTGGCCAGTATCAGAGGCAAACCACGGGCAACTTGCTAACGTAGGACAGGTTCTAAATGACATGGAACCAGAAGATTTTATGCCCGGCAGCAATAATTGGGCAGTATCTGGCAATCTTACCCCCTACCAAAGTGGCATGTTGGCAGATGACATGCACTTAGGTATTCGCGTGCCCATTTTGTGGTATCGCGCTCATATTAAATGGCACGACAATGGAGAAGCCCATCAACTTGTTGGCGTTACGCTGCCTGGCGCACCTATCTTGGTTGTTGGTAGCAATACCCACGTTGCATGGGGCTTTACTAACAGTTATGGCGACTGGAGCGATGTAATCCGCCTTCGTACCAATGAAGAGCAGACTCAGTACCTTACGCCTGATGGTTACAAAGCGTTTAACGTTGAAAAGGAAAGCATTCTCGTTGCTGACGAGCAAAGCACCGAGTTAGAGGTGAAATCAACCATTTGGGGACCTGTCATTGGGAAGGATGAACAAGGCAACTTGCTGGCTTATCGCTGGGTGGCTCATGATAACACTGCAACAAACCTCAACTTTTTGGCACTTGAAAAAGCCAGAACCGTTCACGACGCCTTCGACATCGCGCCAACACTAGGAATGCCAGCTCAAAACATGGTGGCAGCAGATTCGCAAGGCAATGTCGGCTGGACAATCACCAACAGCATTCCTGTTCGTTCCGGCTACGATGGTCACTACATTTCAGATTGGAGCGACGGTACACAAGCATGGACTGGTAAACTAGCCGCTAAAGATTACCCCAGAATTATCAACCCAGAGCACCAACGCATTTGGACAGGCAACTCGCGAGTTGTTGGCGGCGAAATGTATCAGCACATTGGTGATGGCGGCTATGCATTAGGCGCAAGAACAAAGCAAATTCGCGACGGCTTATTTGCTAAATCGCACTTCACAGAAAAGGACCTTCTCAACATCCAGCTAGACTCCAGAGCCATATTCCTTTCTCGCTGGCACATGACAATGCTAGAAGACGTATTACCGGTTTCAACACACCCTGAAAAATCTCGTATCATTGAAGAGCTCAACACGTGGAGTTACGCCGCCAATAAAGACGACTTAGGCTATTTGCTAGTCAGGCAGTTTAGGTTGAAAACCAAAGATCTCGTTTTCAACCACCTTGTGGCCCAGTTAAAAGAGAAAGATGAAAGCTTCCGATTTAAGTCCGCACAGCGTTACGTAGAAGAGGCATTATTCACCATGATTTCCGAGCGCCCTGCGCACTTATTACCTCCCGGTTATGACTCTTGGGATGCGCTGCTCCAAAAGGCCCTAACTGATTCACTTAAAGAATTAAACGATGAGTTTGGTGACTGGAAAACAATGACATGGGGTAAGTTCAATGCCGTTGCCATACAGCACCCTCTCAGCCGTTTCGTTCCGTTGCTTGGTATGCTCACTGATATGCCTAAAGCACCTCAATCTGGGGACACCTTCATGCCCAGAGTAAGCGGCCCAGCCTTCGGCGCTTCACAACGTATTGTCGTTGCACCGGGTCATGAAAATAACGCGATTTTGCACATGCCTACCAGTCAAGCGGCTCACCCGCTTTCTCCCTACTATGGTGCAGGCCATACGGATTGGCTAAACGGGAAAGCGTCGCCATTGTTACCAGGAAAAGGTGAATATCACCTTACTTTATCCCCGGAATAACAGCATGTGTGAAAAGTTTTTATTGACATTAAGAGAGCCAAATTATAGTTTTTCAAACATGAACAAATTAAGCGCACTATTTCAGTTTTTTACCTCACCCTAACCCGGGAGGATAGCGCTTGAGTGCAAATTATAAGAACCTCCCAGCTGGGAGGTTTTTTTTTGGGTAATCGAAACACGAAGCAGGCAATTTTATGGCAACAGATTTAGAAACTATCAGGAAAGAGATTTCAGCAACCGATACGCAGTTGTTGACCTTGTTGGCGAAACGTCTGCAATTGACTCACCAAGTGGCGGAAAATAAAATAGAAAATCATGTGGATGTCAGGGATCCTAAACGAGAAGAAGAGCTGCTCGTTTCTTTGGTGAAACAAGGATCGAAACTGAACCTCGACCCGCTTTTTGTCACCAGTATTTTCCATGTCATCATTGAAAATTCGGTACTCAATCAACAAGCTTTACTCGCAGAACGCGCCAACCCTGAACTTAACCAACCTCTCAACCGTGTTGCTTTCTTAGGAAACAAAGGCAGCTATAGCTTCTTGGCAACCCAACGCTATTTTTCAAGAAAGCCTGGCGAACTTCATGAAATGGGGTTCAAAACCTTCTCGGAAGTCATCACTAAAGTGGAGAATAATGAGGCTGATTATGCGGTACTCCCCATCGAAAACACCACCTCTGGCAGTATTAACGAAGTTTACGATCAACTTCAACACACCAGCTTACATATCATCGGCGAGCTGACCCAGCCCATTGAACACGCTTTGTTAGTTAATGCCGCACAAAATATTGATGACATCAGAACGATTTATGGCCATCCACAGGCGCTGGCACAATGTCGTTTATTCACCGAATCGTTAGACAAGGTTACCGCTATCCCGTGTACAAGCACATCTGCGGCAATGGAGTTAGTCAGTGAATCCGATGCCACTGATATTGCTGCTGTAGGCAGTGTACAAGGCGGGCAAACATACAACCTTGTCGCTTTAAAACAAGGCCTTGCAAATCAACAAGAAAACCACACTCGTTTCATTGTCGTCGCACGCAAACCTGTGAAAGTGCCAATTCAGATCCCCGCTAAAACCACTATCGTTATGTCAACGATTCAAAAACCCGGTGCATTGGTTGATGCGCTAATCGTGCTAAAAGACAATCAAATTAACATGACTAAGCTTGAGTCTCGCCCGATAAACGGTAACCCGTGGGAGGAGATGTTTTACCTAGATATAGATGGCAATGTGGATGATGGTCCTATGCAAAAAGCATTAGCGCAATTAGAGGGAATGACGCGCTCTATTAAAATATTAGGTTGCTACCCGATAGAAAATGTCACTCACACGAAAGTACCCGTTTATAAAGCACTAACAGAAGACGATTTATAAGCGTTTAGGTATCAACCTCAAAGGATGAGAAGAATGGGAAGGTCATTGGCGTTATCAGCATAAATTTTTCTGAAAACGCCAATGAATACACTGAGCGAGTTGACTCGTTAAACGCCCGTGTTCAAAGTCCGATCGTCATTGGCCTTTTGCAGCAACTTTTCACTATCGTGCAAACACGATTTAGCGTAGTCCCCCAACCATTCAGAAATGTCGTGAAACTGGTCAATAAAGCCTTGTTTGTCTCCCGCTTCAACCAGCTGCAAGCATTCCTCTAACCGTGCGGAGAAACGCTTCAAGAGTGACAATCCCTTCTCGTTAGAAAAAATAATATCTGCGTAAAGTACAGGATCTTGAGCAAACAAACGCCCAACCATGCCAAGCTCTAGTCGGTATATTGGCGAGCTGAGCGAGACAAGCAAATCAAGATCCGGGTTTTCCTTGGCCAAGTGCGCGCCGTAAACAAAACTACTAAAGTGACGCATGACTTGGATAAATGCCATCGCATCATCGTGCTGTTGAGCCGAAGTGTGATAAACCGCCGCCCCCCAAATGGCAATTTGATCAACCAACCACTGGTACTGTGCTTCGTCTCTGCCTTTGCACACCACCACAACCTGTTTCGCCATACTCTTAATATTGGGGCCGAACATTGGGTGCAGGCCAACTACGGGCCCTTTATGCACATCCAACATTGCCTGTAACGGCAATGATTTCACACTGGTAATATCCGCTAAAATACACGACTCGGGCAATGAGCTTAACCGTCTTATCACCGCATCAGTCAGACGAATAGGCACGGATACAATTACCAAACTGGCATTTTGAAATAATGTCTCGGCCTGATGCCAATCCTCTTTTTCCAACACATCAACTTGATAGCCACTTCGCTCAAACATGCTCACAAAAAAGCCGCCCAAAGCACCGCCACCACCAATGATAACAATATTCCCGGCTTTTGGATTTGCGCAGCGATACTGGTGGCTTTGTGTTTGATATGATTCTCGCATCACTCGACGCAAAATATCTTCTACCAAACTCGCCGACACTCCTTTTTGCTCAGCTTGCTCACGGCGCTTCGCTAACAGTTCAGCCTCTCGGCTCGGTACATAAATAGGCAACCCCACTTCGCTTTTGTACTCGCCAACCTGTTTTGTCAGTTGCGCTCTTGCACCGAGCAAATCAACTAGCTGACTATCAATGTCATCGATTTGAACCCGCAGTGCTTGTAGCTTATCTTGCTTCATGGCGAATCACCTACCTAAATGCCTTGATTGCGTTTATTTAAACGCATCGGCAATACCGTAATTAGCTTCTCTCGTGCTTGATGCATCAAGGTTTTGGTGGTTTCCCAGCTAATACACGCATCTGTGATTGAAAGGCCGTACTCCAATTCATCTAAAGATTTTCCTTTATTGGATTGATTGCCTTCTTGCAGATGGCTCTCCAACATAATGCCAATGATGGACTGGTTACCTTCTAAAATTTGATTCACGACATTCAGTGCAACGGGCACTTGGCGCTTGTAATCTTTTGAAGAATTCGCATGGCTACAATCAACGACAAGTCCGGCTGTTAAGCCTTTTTCTTCTAGTTGAGCTTCGCACTCTGCAACACACACTGAATCGTAATTGGGTTGCTTGCCACCACGAAGGATAATGTGCCCATCTTCATTGCCTTGTGTGTTAATGATAGACACTTGGCCTAACTTGTTAATCCCCATAAAACTGTGCCCAGATGATGCGGAGCGCAATGCATTTACAGCAATGTCTAAACTGCCATCTGTACCATTTTTGAAGCCTACTGGCATAGACAAACCGCTGGCCATTTCACGGTGAGTTTGGGACTCAGAGGTTCTTGCACCAATTGCCGACCAACTGAAAAATTCGGCTAAATATTGCGGGGAAATCGGATCTAACGCTTCTGTCGCGACGGGGATTTCAAGCTCTGCCAACCAAATCAGCAGCTCTCTGGCCTTTCTTAAGCCCACTTCAATATCAAACGAGCCGTCCATATGGGGATCGTTAATCAGCCCCTTCCAACCGACTGTAGTGCGGGGCTTTTCAAAATATACACGCATGACAATATACAAAGTGTCTTTACACATTTCATGAAGCTCTTTTAGCTTCAAAGCATACTCTTTAGCCGCTTCAATATCGTGAATGGAACAAGGTCCAGAAATCACCAAAAGACGGTGATCACGACGGTGAATAATGTCTGCAATAGTTTTTCTCGATTCCTCAATGCGATCCAAAGTTCTTTCGCTGACTGGCAGCTCTTGTTGAAGCTGCATTGGCGTGACTAATACTTGTTCCGAAGAAACGTGGATATTATCTACGTGTGCCATATCTTTCGTTTAACCTAATTTAATTGCTGTTTGGAAAATTGAGGGGTGCCGTCGGTGGCAAGTGGCGCTGATGAGACGCCATACAAGAACATCACCAATAATAGTGATAGTAAGGAGGATAGCGATATGAGTCGCGGAAATTCATCAATTAATACTCTACCGTAAATTTATATTTACTCTTTAACACTGCTTTGAAAATACAATGCCAGCACCTGAACTTGACTTTCTAACATTCATCAAACACAAGCACAAGTATTATTTCAAACTTACCTAAAAAATCATCAAAATAGCCGAATTTTATGAATGCGAGCGTGCATTTTTATCGGTATTTTTGAAAGGAAGTCGTTGCCATTTTAACTGACTGATAAGTAATCCTGAGAGGATCAAGCTGCACACAATCCACTTGGTTGTACTAAACGCTTCATTATATAAAACCACGCTCCCTAACATGCCAAACACTGGCACAAGCGTTGTGAGTAAAGAAACCGTTGAAAGCGGATACTTCAGCACTAATTTATTCCACACCCAGTACCCGAGTAAGGTGGTTGGATAGGCTTGAAATAAAACCGAAAACCACACTGATAAGGTCATTTTTTCAGGTAACTCCAAGAACGCTTCACTTCCCCCTGTTACCCACGCGATAAAAACGAGCGGAATAGGCGCAAACGCCATACCCCAAACACTAAACGCAAAGGCCTCTTTCACATTCGACATTTTTACAATGAGTGAAACCAAGCTCCAACTCAAAGCCCCAACTAAAACAAAAAAAAGAGCCACATGCGGCGCCGAGCCATCTTGCAACGATAAGCTAAAAACAAGCCCTGACAAGGCTAAGATAGAACCAATGATTTTATTCAGCCCCACCTTTTCTTTCAGTACTAACCAGCCTAGCAGCAAACTGAAAACAAGGCTTATTTGCATAAGCACGCCTGCCATTCCCGCCGATAGCCCTAGCGTAATAGACCACGTCATCATGCCCCATAAGCCCACACCAAAACAAAGCCCATACGCAACAAGGTAACGGTACGAAACTTGTGGCTTAGAAATAAAGAAAATGGCAGGAATCACTGCAAATGTGAAGCGAAGCGCGGTCAATACAACGGGGTTGATTTGGTCTGCGCCGATTTTGATAACGGAAAAGTTTAAGCCCCATAGGCACATTAAGGCGACAGCAATAAAGAGATCGCGTTTTGTCATCATCTTTCCATTATCCTCTGCAACACAAAGCCAATACTCACGAATGAGCGGTAACTTAAATCCACTCTAACGGACCAGAGCAAATAAATAAGGGAAGCACTTGCTTCCCTCATCATTAACATCACTTGTTTTATTCAAACCAGAATAATTAACCTGGCATATACAAGTAACTTGATTGAATGCCAAGCGGTAACCCTAGACCCCAGTAAATCAACAAGAATGCTGTCCAGGCTATAATAATGGTAAATGCGTAAGGCAACATCAATGACAGCAATGTACCAATTCCCGTCCCTTTCACATAGCGTTGACAATACACAACAACCAGCGGGAAGTAAGGCATTAACGGGGTAATGATATTAGAGGATGAATCACCTAAACGATATGCTGCTTGCGTTAAATCTGGTGAGATATTCAGTTGCATTAACATCGGAACAAAAATAGGCCCAAGTAGTGCCCATTTCGCCGACGATGACCCCACGAACAAGTTAACAAAAGCCGTTAAGAAGATAAGGCCAACAATCGTAACCATGCTCGGAAGGTTTAACGTTTTAAGCAGCTGACCGCCTTCGATTGCCAATAATGCACCAAGGTTAGATTTACCAAACGCATCAATAAACAGCGCACAGAAAAATGCCATCACCATGTAATAGGCCATACTGTTCATGGCTTTGCTCATACTGCCTATAACATCCTTACTGTTTTTGAAGGTGCCAGACATATAACCATAAACCAAGCCAGGTAGTAGGAATAGCAAGAAAATAAGCGGGACGATTGAGCGCATCACTGGCGCAGCAAAAGAAGTGAGTTCTCCGTTAGCATCTCGCATTGGAGAGTCAGCTGGCCACAGTATTGCCACTAACGCGACAATGCCGCCAAGCATCACCAGTGTTGCCGCACGTAACGCTTTTGACTGACGTTCATTAAGTTCGTCGAATTTAGGAATTTCATCAGGATCACCATCAATAGGCGTATCTTTCAAACGGGGCTCAATGATTTTGTCTGTTAAATACCAACCGAGAAGAATAATTAATAAACTAGAAGCGGAGTTAAAGAACCAGTTATTTAACGGGTTGACCTGAATCGCAGGATCAATGATTTGTGCCGCGCTTTGGGTAAAACTTTGCAGTAGAGGATCGATAGCTGAAGGAACAAAGTTCGCACTAAAGCCCCCACTGACACCCGCAAAAGCTGCCGCAATACCTGCAAGCGGGTGACGTCCCATTGCATAGAAAATCACACCCGCCAGCGGAATAACAAGAACGTATCCTGCATCCGTTGCGGTATGGCTCACTAATGCAACAAGAATAATAGAAGGAGTTAAAAACTTTTTAGGTGTTGAATCAAGCATGCGCTTAAGGCCGGCATTGATAAAGCCAGAATGCTCAGCAACGCCCACACCCAGCATTGCGACAAGTACAACGCCTAACGGCGCAAAACCTGTGAAAATTCCCACCATTCGAGACAGAAAGTCTGCTAAGGAAGCCCCTGTTAGTAGGTTATTAACCACAACAGGCTCTTGGGTACGTGGATCTATTGTTGTAAAGCTAACATCGGCTAATAGTGCAGATAAAACCCACACGACAATCATACAGAATAGGAAGATCACTGCGGGATCAGGTAGCTTGTTGCCGACTCTTTCGACCTTATCCAAGGCTCGAGTCACAAAGGAGTTGCTTGCCATACGTCCTCTTTATTTATAGTTATGTTATTTATCTGTTTTTCGCGCTGTGCACGAAACTAGTGCGCTAGAGTTTGCCAGACTTAATCGAAATAACAACTGTTTTACGTTGGATAGTAAAAAGCCCGCGTAAAGCGGGCTCTTTGGCGTTAACATTAGCAATGGGATGAGGGTAATTAACCCAACTTCTCTTTGATACGAGCAGACTTACCTGTACGACCACGCAAGTAGTAAAGTTTAGCGCGACGTACGTCACCACGACGTTTCACGTCAATTGAAGCAACAGATTTACTGTGCGTTTGGAATACACGCTCAACACCTTCGCCGCTAGAAAGCTTACGAACTGTGAATGCAGAGTGTAGACCACGGTTTTTCTTAGCGATTACAACACCTTCATATGCCTGAAGACGCTCTTTTTCACCTTCTTTTACACGTACTTGAACAACAACTGTGTCACCAGGACCAAATGCTGGAACATCAGCTTTAAGCTGTTCTTGCTCGATACGCTTGATGATATCTTGATTAACTTTGCTCATCTTAACCTCGATTACTAGTTAACTGTCATTTTGCTGCAAATGCGTTGCTTGAAACTCGCTCAGCAATCGCTTTTGCTCCTCAGTCAGAGCTAGAGAATTTAATAATTCAGGACGTCTCAACCAAGTTCTCCCAAGAGACTGTTGTAAACGCCACTGCCTAATCTTTTCATGGTTGCCACTTAGCAACACTTTGGGAACGGGTTCGCCGTCTAAAATTTCAGGTCGAGTGTAATGGGGACAATCTAACAGTCCATCATTAAACGAGTCTTCAACTGCAGAACTAGCATGACCTAGTACTCCCGGCACCAACCTAGACACAGTGTCCATCAGTACCATCGCTGGAAGCTCGCCACCACTTAACACGTAATCTCCTATTGAGATTTCCATATCAACATGGCTTTGAATCACTCTTTCATCAATTCCTTCGTAACGCCCAGCCACTAAAATAAGTGATTCTTCCTGAGCTAAAGACTGTGCTAACTGCTGCGTTAAGGGTTGCCCCTGTGGCGACATATACACAACCTTTGCCTTTGCTTTCGATGCCGCTTTTGCAGCATCAATCGCATCACTTAATGGCTGCACCATCATCAACATACCGGGTCCACCGCCATAAGGTCGGTCGTCCACTGTACGATGTTTATCGTGTGTAAAGTGCCTTGGATTAAAGTACTCTACCTCCAATAAACCATTTTGAACTGCCCTACCCGATACACCCTGCTCGGTAAAAGCGGTAAACATCTCAGGAAAAAGTGTTACCACTCCAAACCAATGAGAGGATGCCATTAAAAACTCGGGTCCCAGTCAACAGTGATGGTTTTTGACTCCAAATCGACATGTTTAATAACTTGCTCATACAGATAAGGAATCATGCGTTGTTTCATTCCGAAAGCATCTTTAACATTCGCCTTTACTAACAAAACATCGTTAGCGCCAGTTTCGAATAACTGCTCTACTTTGCCGAGGTCATAACCTTTTTCTGTTACCACACTTAAACCGACTAAGTCGCGCCAGTAGAAATCATCTTGCTCAAGATCCGGCAGCTGAGCTTCATCAATGCAGATTTCTACATTCTTAATCAGCTCAACATCATCTCTTGTGTCGATACCTTCTATTTTGGCAAGCAAGTTTTTATTCTGATGCTTCCATTCAACGACTTTGTATTCCCTTACATTTCCTTGAACAGTTAACTGCCAAGGCGAAAAATCGAAAATTCCATCCGACTCTTCCGTGTAGGAAGTAATTCGAACCCATCCTCGAACCCCATGTGGAGCGCCAATTTTACCGACCACAAGGGTTTTAGTAGAATTCGTCACGGTTTACTGTCCTACTTCAGCAACATTAAGCTGCTTTTTTAACGTCTTTAACCAAGCGCTTAACGCGATCAGACATGCCAGCACCGTGACTAACCCAGTGTTCAACACGCTCTAGGTCAAGACGAATTCTTTCTTCTTGGCCACGTGCAGTTGGGTTAAAGAAGCCGATGTTTTCAATGAATCGACCATCACGAGGTTTGCGACTGTCAGTCACTACCACTTGATAAAATGGACGCTTTTTCGCGCCACCACGTTGTAAACGAATAGTTACCATAATTGCCTCAATTTAGCTGTTAGTGAGTTCGAAAGTAAGAAACGTTCCCATTAACGCTAATGTTAACTTAGCCTTCCTGTGCAATGGGTGCACATAAAGGCCGCGAAATTGTACGTATTTTATTGATAATTGCAAGTAATTATAGATGCCCTCAGCAAACAAAAAAGCCGCTATCAAATACAGTGATAAACGGCTTCTTCTTCGATTCATCTTTCGGGCAAAAATGGCGCTCTGCAGTGCGCGCCTTGCTGAAATGAAAAAACGGGCTATTTGCGGAACATGCCACCCAATCCGCCCGGGCCACCAGGACCTCCTGGCATGCCTCCGCCGGGCATCATGTTTTGCATCTGGCGCATCATTTTCTTCGCTCCGCCACCCGACATCTTCTTCATCATTTTTTGCATTTGCGTGAATTGCTTAAGCAGACGGTTCACGTCTTGAATTTGAGTACCGGAACCCGCTGCAATACGCTTTTTACGAGAGCCTTTAATAATGTCAGGACGCGCTCTTTCCGCAGGCGTCATTGAATTAATAATGGCTTCCATTTGGTTGAACGACTTATCATTGGCCTGATCTTTAATCTTATCAGTCATGCCTCCCATTCCCGGAAGCTTATCGATCATTCCCATCATGCCGCCCATATTGCGCATTTGTTCCAACTGCTCTTTAAAGTCTTGCAGGTCGAAGCCTTTTCCTTTTTGTACTTTTTGAGCAAGCTTTTGCGCCTTCTTTTTATCGACCTTGCGTTCAACTTCCTCGATTAAACTCAGGACATCGCCCATTCCCAAGATGCGTGAAGCGACACGATCTGGGTGGAACGGTTCAAGCGCATCGGTTTTTTCGCCCACACCCAAGAATTTAATCGGCTTACCCGTGATATGGCGAACAGAAAGCGCCGCACCACCTCGTGCATCACCATCGGTTTTCGTTAAGATAACGCCCGTTAACGGTAACGCTTCATTAAAGGCCTTAGCGGTTTTTGCTGCGTCCTGCCCCGTCATGGCATCAACCACAAAGAGTGTTTCAGCCGGGTCAATGGCAGCATGAACAGCCTGAATTTCCGCCATCATGTCTTCATCAATGGCCAAACGACCCGCAGTATCGACCATCACAACATCGTAAAACTGCTTTTTACCGTGCTCGATTGCGGCTTTAGCAATATCAACCGGTTTTTGATCGGTTGATGAAGGGAAGAAGCTTGCGCCTACCTCACTAGAAAGCGTTTCTAGCTGTTTGATCGCTGCCGGACGGTAAACATCGGCACTGACCAAGAGCACTTTCTTCTTTTCTCTTTCCTGTAAGTATTTCGCAAGCTTGGCAACACTGGTGGTTTTACCCGCACCTTGCAAGCCAGCCATTAAAACTACGGCTGGAGGCTGGGCCGCGAGATTTAATTTCTCGTTCACCTCACCCATGATTTTTTCAAGCTCTGCTTGAACAATCTTAATAAAGACTTGACCCGGGTTTAGGCTTTTTGTCACCTCAGTGCCAAGCGCTTGCTCTTTAATCGAGGCAACCACATCTTTAACAACAGGCAAGGCCACATCGGCCTCAAGCAGTGCCATACGCACTTCACGCATGGTGTCTTTAATATTGTCTTCTGTCAGACGACCTCGGCCCGTTACATTTTTAAGTGTTTGGCCTAAGCGTTCGGATAAATTCTCAAACATTAGATACACCCTTTTGGTATCTTGTGCGCTTCGATTGCACGCTTTTCAAAAAATTGCGCAGAGTATAATACTGCAGCATCTATAAGAAAACGGTCTTCTCGTGTTCCTTTGTATATTTTCTGTAATAAAAAGACAAATACGCTAACTTGTTGGAAAACTAACCTACCCTCTGGTCCACTCTAAAACAAACGGATATACTCGGGGTAATCATGTTGGACACTGGACCAAGAGCTATCGTGTTTCTCCTTATTACAATTATTAGTATCCTTCTTTACAGCATCGCCACAGGCTTAATTTCTTCTCGCCTGTTTCATCAAGACGGCCCTAAAGTAACACTGTCTAGAAGTGTGGCTATTATCGCCGTCGTGCTGCATGGCATCGAGCTGGTCAACGAAGTCGTATTACAAGGAGGCCAAAACTTAAGCATTACCAACGTGGCCTCCATCATCGCGTGGATTATGGCCGCCACGATTACCGCGTCCGCCTTTGGTATTACTCCTGTTTTCTTGATGCCGATGGTGTACGGTTTTGCAGCGCTTATACTAGCGATGAATACCATCATCCCTGCCATGTATATGATTCATATCGAACTGCAACCAAGCTTGCTTATTCATATTAGTTTAGCGCTATTTGCCTACGGTACCTTGATGATTTCTGTGCTTTACACCATTCAGTTTAGCTATATCAATTACCGGCTTAAGCATATCAGAGCTTCCATTTTGCACTCGTCATTACCACCTATCATGCGTGTTGAGCGAACCTTATTTCGCATCCTGTTAATTGGTACAGCACTGCTGTTTTTATCGCTTGCAACGGGCTTTATCTTTTTAGACGACATGTTGGCCCAAAAACAAGCGCACAAAACCATATTGTCGGTCATCTCATTTTTTATATTCGCAGGCGTTTGGATTGGTCATAAATTCATGGGATGGCGAGGAAATGGTATGGTTGCTGCCACCTTTGTTGGCGCGTTAATTTTGACGATGGCCTACTTTGGGAGCCGTATCGTGAAAGAAGTCATTCTAACAGGCGCGTAAACTCGAAATATTCAGCTCAATTTTATTGATACATATCAACAACTTAAGAAGGGTGATAAAAAAATTCTTTATCACCCCTTGAAGCAGCCCTCAATAGCACATAAATTTGCTAATGTTTTCATCATTAAGGAACGTGTAGTTGGAAGACTTTTCCACAGGCGCTTTGTTCGCCCTGCTAATCTTATTAATTCTACTATCAGCTTATTTTTCTAGCTCAGAGACGGGGATCATGTCGATCAACCGTTATCGACTAAAGCACCTTGAAAAAGAAGGGGTTAAAAGCGCGAAGCGAGTTCAACAGTTGCTCAAGCGCCCTGATCGTTTAATTGGTCTTATTCTTATCGGCAACAACGCTGTTAACGTCTTGGCATCATCTATCGCAACCATCATTGGAATGCGCTATTTCGGTGATTTAGGTATCGCTGTTGCAACAGCAGGATTAACTCTTGCTTTGCTTGTATTTGCCGAAGTCACGCCTAAAACCGTAGCCGCGCTTTACCCTGAAAAAGTTGCTTTTCCAAGCTCTTTTATTCTTCATCCTTTGATGAAGATCTTCTTCCCGTTTGTGGTTGCGGTTAACTACATTACTAATAACTTGCTAAAGCTGTTTAAAATCAACACCAATGATGTTGACGCACAAAGCTTGAGCAGAGAGGAATTACGTACGGTTGTACACGAATCCGGCGTCACCATACCAAAGAAACACCAAGATATGCTTGTGGGTATTTTGGACCTTGAGAAAGTCACCGCCGAAGACATCATGGTGCCGAGAAATGAAATTATTGGCATCGATATTAATGACGAATGGAAAGACATCCAGAAGCAGCTAACCCACTCACAGCACACTCGAGTACTGGTTTATCGGGATTCCATCGACGATGCTGTCGGCTTTATCCATGTTCGCGACGCGCTAAGAATGCTATCCAAGGATCAATTCACTAAAGCAACCTTGTTACGCGCAGTAAGAGAGATTTACTTCACGCCTGAAAAAGCAAACTTGCATACCTTAATGTACAACTTCCAAACCGCAAAAGAGCGTATTGGTTTGGTCGTGGACGAATACGGCGACATTCAAGGGCTAGTCACACTTGAAGATATTTTGGAAGAAATCGTTGGTGATTTTACAACAAACATTCCCGAGGAACAGAGCCAAGATGTCATTGCTCAACAAGATGGCAGTTACTTAATTGATGGTACAGCCAACGTTCGGGAATTAAATAAAGAAATGAACTGGCTTTTCCCGACAGAAGGACCCAAAACCCTCAATGGCTTGATTGTTGAATACCTTGAAGACATTCCACAGGACAAAATCAGCTTCCGCTTAGCCGGTTACCCAATGGAAATTGTAGAAATGAAGGACAACATTGTAAAAACCGTGCGTATCCTGCCAGAGCTTTATAAAGAAGTGAAAAAGGAAGAAAACTAAACACCTTAATAGTAGCAATATCCTGCAAGCCTATTAAGGCGGTTTAGGGATTGGAGAAAAACGAAATGGTTCGGATAAAAACGTGAACCATTTCGCCTAGTCTTGGTTTTCCTTTTCCTCTCGTAAAGCAAGTATTTTATCTTTTACCCGCTCCACAGAATCGTTCAGTTGCGACAGCCGTGACATGATTCCACGTAACTCTTCGTCATCCTCGATGTCAGACTGAGCAACATGATTCTCTAGCACCTTTTGCAGGTTCGCTATCAAACTATGACTCGACATACTGACGTCCTCCCGATTTCTATATCGGTTAAATCCGAGAAAAGTAAAACCTTTTTTGAAAAAAGACGTTAAAGCAACGATGGAAAAAGCTGTATACCCAAGAAGGATAAGGGACAAGTGGAAAATAAAAGAATCAGGAAGTAAGAGAAGTGAAAACTAATCAGGAAAAAAAGTCACGCCGCGATGACCTCGGCTAATAGACACATCATAATCAACACAGAATATGGATGCCGTCCCAAAAAGCGCAGATTCCTGACTCCTACAGAATTCATCAAGTAGAAAACTGACAATTGGCATAT
>CAXRCC010000054.1:0-5255 GCA_964228975.1 Paraneptunicella sp.
ATTTATGGATACTCGTATTCAATTTAGAGTCGATGAAGAAACTAAACGATTGGCACAGCAGATGGCCGAAAGCCAAGGGCGTACCTTGAGTGACGCATGTAGAGAGTTAACTGAAGAATTAGCAGAGCAACAACGTAAAGTTGTTACGCACCAACAGTGGCTTACAGAGCAGGTTAATGCAGCATTCGAGCGATTCGAAGAAGGAAAAAGTGAATTTGTAAGTCATGAAGATGCGAAAGCTGAAATGGAAACCAGAAAGCTGAGAATCAGAAGCAGAGCTAAAAGATGATCGTTTGGGAAAAAAGCTCACTAAACGATCGGGAAAACATATTTGAGTTTCTTTATGAATTTAATCCGTTAGCAGCCGAAAAAACAGACACCTTAATTGAGACGAAGGTTGAAAATCTGCTTTCTCAACCATTGATGGGTGTAAAACGTGACGGAATACCAGGGCGACTGTTAATTATTCCTGAAGTGTCCATGATTGTGTCATATTTCATAAAAGAAGATGTAATTCATGTTTTGAGAGTGTTGCATCAAAAACAGCAGTTTCCCACGGGCAACTAACGCTCCGGTTAAACGAGCAAAAAAACGCTGGCTAAACCTTGTGAGGCACGAACACAGCCAACGTTTTTGTGTCCGTTTGAACCGATTTGTTAGCCCCCGAGTCTGTCGACCCAGTATTCAGGTTTACGATGTAGATTCGCAACAGCTATGATAATTATTGAGTTCTTATTCACGGTATAAATTAAACCGAATGGAAAGTTGTGAAGTAAACACCTTCTCGTTCTTTTAGTGATCTTCTGCTAAGAGGTGGGATGCGAGATAACTCTCTGAAGTCCAGCATTTACCTCTGAAATGAATCGCGTGCCCAAACCTAAAAGATGAGATTCGTAGTATTCAAATGCGTCATCTAACTCCAGTTGAGCAAGTTTTGTAAATTCAACCTTTTTTGACATATTTTCCCAACACGTCCTTGGCTGGAATTGTTTCTAAAATCCCTGAATTTAGAGCATCTAATCTAGATTCAACTTCTTTGCCCCAAATATCCTCAAACTCAGTGGTTGGTGCATCCAAACTTTTTAAGAGGCTTTCTACAAGTTCTATTCGAGCATCAGAGGGGAGTGACAAAGCTGCATTAGTAATATCAGATTGTTGATTTTTCATTGAATACCCACTAACTGAACTGATTAGCTGAAGATACCACTATTCAGAAAAAGTACAAAATTCGAGTGGGGGCTAACGGTTAATTTAAAGGGCGATTGCTTGCTGGCTATACTACCTGAAGAATGAGGGGGAGCCAGCGAGTAAGCGTCCAAGTTTAAAATTTTTTGTTAGGTGCGATGCTTAAAATTACCATATATTGCTGCCAAAATTGGTGGAAGCGCGATACACCAACTATACCCCGCAATTATGTTTGGGTTTTGAAAAAACACGACTACTCCTATTGAGAAAGCAAAATTAACAACAGCAGAACCTATTAGGGAATAACCAATGAGCTTTCCATATTTTTCTGGTTGTTTGAATTTGGATTCTCTATAGCCCGCTATAAGATCTCTTCGTCCTTTGTGTGCGATTAAAAGTCCGACGTAGACAAAAGTAATCGTTACCACATTTAGTAGGCAAAAAACGATAACCATCCCTGTCATTTTAAAGTCCTTCTAGCACCTAACTGCCGTAATAAACGGCGAAAATTTATTGGCTATAATGCCTGAGGGACGAAGAGCAGCCAATGGATTTTTGTCCGGTTTGATTGCATTTGTTATACCGCATGCTAAATTGACCACTTTAGAGACCTAATTAGAGTGTTTTAAGATGACCACTAGAATTCTGGCAGATGTTGCTGCAAGCATTACCGAGTTGAAGGCCAATCCTATGAAAGTCGCAACAAGTGCACACGGAGACCCTGTAGCTGTGTTAAACAGAAATGAACCTGCATTTTATTGCGTGCCAGCCGAAGCTTATGAATTAATGATGGACAAACTGGAAGATTTGGAGCTACTGGCAATTGCGAAAGAACGAGAGTTTGAAGAATCTGTGTCGGTAGATATTGATGCCCTATAACCTAGAGTTCAAAAAGACCGCACTGAAAGAATGGCAAAAACTGGGTGCAACAGTTCGACAACAATTTACTCGTAAATTAAGAGAGCGACTTGAAAACCCGCGCGTTCAAGCTGATAAGCTCTCGGGTGCTGAAGAAATTTACAAGATTAAGTTGAGGCAATCCGGGTATCGCTTAGTTTACCAGGTAGAACAACAGAGAATTACTGTAGTGGCAGTTGCAGTTGGAAGGCGAGAGAGAAGTGAAGTATACAAAAACGCTCTCAAAAGGTTGAATGACTGACTGCGGTATAACGTCGCGTTAAGCGGCACAAAAGGCTTGGTTATAATTTGCGAGGTACGAGCACAAGCCAAGCTTTTTGTGCCCGCCCTTAAACGCCTTGTGTACGCCCAGCATGGGCATGAACTAATGAGGTGAAAGTCCTCTGTAGGAAGGTCACCATCCTTAGCGATTAATATCGCTATTAGATGATAACTACTAGCGAATGGCAAGGGCAAATCCGTGAGGGTTTGTCTGGAGGAAGCCGCTAGCAAATCTGCGAGCTGATGAACAAGAACATCATATGAGGCGTAGGCTGAAGGTGAGTTGGCACAAGACGACGAAACCATGTGATCTAACGGCTACCGTAAATGATGCAGCAGTGCAGAGAAAGTTCATGCTCTTATCTGGGGAGATCTGCTTAACAAGCGATCGGTAACTCACCAGTGAGGCTCTGGTATACAAGTGCCTTGGCTTTTCAGTTTCATCGACTGGAAAAGAGCGAATGAGATGAAAACCGATAGCGTCAACGAAGGTAACTTTGTTGATGATTAAGCAGAAGTCAGCAGACGGCATAGTAGCCAAACGCCCATCGTAATGGTTGGGACACGGTGAAGGCCTGAACACCTAGAACAAAGGAGGAGCCTTATTGAACTTGAACACACGAATGCCGACCGGTAGCGACGTGACACAGCGTATCGATGAGCAGCCAGCCTTTAGTGCAGATCTACTTGAACTTATTCTACAACCGTCCAATATTTTGGCTGCATGGAAACGAGTTCGAGCCAACAAAGGGGCCGCTGGCATCGATGGTATGCCCATTGATGACTTCCCCGATTGGGCGAAACAGGGTAATTGGAAACGCATTGTGACTGAGCTTCGTTCAGGACAATATAAACCCTCACCTGTTAGACGCGTGGAAATTGCTAAGCCTGATGGCGGTAAACGCCAATTAGGTATTCCCACCGTTGTCGATAGGGTTATCCAACAGGGTATTGCTCAAGTGTTGACGCCCATCTTCGATCCAACCTTCTCAGACAACAGCTTTGGGTTTAGGCCTCATCGGAATGGGCAACAAGCGGTAAAACAGGTCAACCACATCATTAAAACGGGACGCTGTTTTGCTGTGGATGTGGATCTGTCCAAGTTCTTTGACCGCGTCGATCACGACTTACTCATGACCTATCTTGGTTATAAAGTGAAGGATAAGCGTCTGCTTAAACTGATCAAACGCTACTTGCGAGCTGGGGTTATCGATAACCAGTTTTATAGTGAGAGTCGAGAAGGTGTTCCCCAAGGCGGCCCATTATCGCCGCTTCTGGCGAACATTATGCTCGACCCTTTGGACAAAGAGCTTGAGAAGCGAGGTCACAAGTTTGCTCGCTACGCGGATGACTTCACCATCTTGGTAAAGTCTCCCCGAGCAGGCGAACGTGTGCTTGGCAGCATTAGCCATTACCTCTCTCACCGACTTAAGTTAGTCGTTAACACAACCAAAAGCCATGTCGTTAAAACCAGTGATAGTAAATTCCTTGGATTCACATTCAAGGGAGGTCGCATTCAATGGCACCCGAAGACTGTTCAGAATTTCAAGCAACAAGTCAGACGGTTAACGAACCGCAACTGGGGTGTATCTATGCACTACCAACTCTTTAAACTCAGCCAGTATTTACGAGGCTGGATCAATTACTTCGGTATCGCTAGCGGGTATCAACGCTGTGTCGACCTCGATCACTGGATCAGGCGCAGAGTCCGAATGGCCTACTGGCGACAGTGGCGCAAGCCGCGTACTAAAGTGAGAAACTTAATGAAGTTGGGTGTGCATATTCAAGCCGCTGTTGCCTGTGGCATCACCAGCAAAGGGCCGTGGCGCAGTGCTAAAACCCCGGGGATCAATCAAGCTTTATCACTTGATTACTTAAAATCCGAAGGGCTTTATTCATTGCGTGATGGATGGATTGCACTTCACTATCCTAAGTGAAACGCCCTGTGCGGAGCCGCATGCAGGGTGTTGTGGGGGCTGAGGGTTAGAGACCCTTAGCTACCCGATTATACCTCTGATGGGCGTTTCTTTCTTTTAATAGACTCCAGCATCATGGAGTATTGTTCTTCATGGGTTACTTTATTTTCTTCCAATGCACCTACCACCTCATCAAAGATACTTGAAAAATGCTCTTTTGATGAAATCAAAGCATGCATTATCTCGGTGAACCTAGTTACGATATTTTTAGTCGCGATTACATCTTTCTTTGAAAGAGTCCAAAGCTTGGTAGTAACTTCATGATTTTTTTCATCTCCATCTGAATTGAAAGCTATAGCCCATTGTCCATGAGCTAATTTATTTCGTATTTCAATGATCGCTCTTATTTCATTATCTATCAGGGAGTTTATGTACTGATATCGATTAAAATTTGTATGCTTCAAGTTGATTAAATTTAATGCTCTTCTCTTTCCATCTAGAAAGTTTCGCCTGAAGGAATAATCCGTAAAATGCTTCCAGCGTTCATAAACTGTTGGTTTATCAAGAATGTAATCTACACTAACCATTTTTATTTGGGCGCCGTGAAAATAGAGAAGATAAGAAAGCGATGATTCAAGATAAGCGGCATAAAGAATCATCATCATTCTTATATTTGTGTACTCAAGCTCTTTTTTATTTTCTTTTATTGCTTGGTTAAGACTCCGATTAAGTTGAGTAATCGCTTTCTTTATTTTTGTTCTGTTTTTTGCATGAGCCTTAGCGATATCATATCTATTCAAATCTACAATTTCCTTTTGGTATAACGCTTTTGTAAAAGGCGCGACGTCAGGAGCGTCCTTTTAACAAACTTGTTAGATTTTCAATCTCAAACTTAGACAATGACTCAAGATGTTGAATAAGAACTCTTTTTTGCTTTTTATCATCAGTGTCACCCTCAGGGTCAAATGATAGAAG
>CAXRCC010000055.1:0-4980 GCA_964228975.1 Paraneptunicella sp.
TTAAATGAAAACTGGGTTTTAGGATGCTGATTTAATAACCGTTTTGGGCGATTTCTTCCCGAGTTTTTGCTTCGTTGTTTGTTTGGTGCTGGCGTTTTTTAATCAAGGGTAGAGAATTAAGGCGTTATAAAAAGCGCAAAGCGGTTAGGTTCGTTTAATTGCCCTAAAATTGGCAGTTAGGGCACATTTACGGGGGTACGCTTAGCGTTTTAGGCTGAAAATTAGCGTTTCACCGCTTTAGGCTCGTTGCTTGCCTGTACTAATTTCATGGCTTCAAATGCACTGCTGTAAGCAGGGCGTTTCACATAGTTACCCGCGCCTTTTTCGGTGCGCAAGTCGCCTTCGGTCCACACCAAATTGCCGTTGCTCAACGTGTGTACTGGAATCCCCTTAACGGTTCTGCCTTCAAAGATGTTGAAGTCGATATTTTGGTGATGTGTTTTGGCTGAAATGGTGCGGGTGCCTTGCGGATCCCAAAGTACGATGTCGGCATCTGAGCCTACTTCAATCGCGCCTTTACGTGGGTAAATGTTGAAGATTTTAGCGGTGTTGGTTGAGGTTACCGCAACAAATTCGTTCGGCGTTAGCTTGCCGGAGTTAACACCAGAATCCCAAATAATCGACATGCGATCCTCTATGCCTGCTGTGCCGTTTGGAATTTTTGAGAAATCTTCTTTGCCCATGGCTTTTTGGTCTGCGCAGAAGCAGCAGTGATCCGTCGCGGTGGTTTGTAAGTTACCGGATTGCAACCCTTTCCAAAGTGCGTCTTGGTGTTTTTTCGGGCGGAATGGCGGGCTCATTACGTGCGCAGCAGCAAATTCCCAGTCTTCATTTTGGTAAACGGAATCGTCTATTTCTAAATGCCCGGCAAGCACTTCACCGTAAACACGTTGGCCGTTATTTCTGGCGTGAGTAATGGCGTCGAGCGCCTCTTCACAAGAAACGTGTACGCAGTAAAGTGGAACAGAAAGCGCCTGAGCAATGCGAATGGCACGGTTTGCTGCTTCACCTTCTACTTCTGATGGGCGTGACAGTGGGTGGCCTTCTGGTCCTGTGATGCCTTTTTCTAAAATTTGGCGTTGTAAATGGTAGACCAAGTCGCCGTTTTCAGCGTGAACCGTTGGCATCGCACCTAATTCAAGGCAGCGAGAGAAGCTGTTAATGAGGGTTTCGTCTTCTGCCATGATGGCATTTTTGTATGCCATGAAGTGTTTGAAGCTGTTGATGCCATGATCGCGCACCAAGGTTTCCATGTCTTGTGATACAGATTCATCCCACCAAGTAATGGCAACGTGGAAGCCGTAGTCAGTGGCGGACTTTTCAGACCACTCTCGCCATTGGTTGTAGGCTTCCATGATAGGTTGTTGTGGGCTAGGAATAACGAAGTCGATGATGGATGTGGTCCCACCGGCTGCGCCTGCGCTGGTTCCAGTGAAAAAGTCTTCGCTTGCGACGGTGCCCATGAAGGGTAATTGCATGTGTGTGTGTGGATCGATGCCGCCTGGCATCACTAACAAGTCGCCAGCGTCGATAACTTTGCATCCGGCAGGGGCGTCGAGGTTTTCACCAATCGCTTCTATTTTGCCGTTGTTGCAATACACGTCTGCCCGATATGTTTTGTCTGCCGTGACAATTTTTCCACCTTTTATTAATGTTGACATACAAACTCCTGATAAGTGACTTCTCCATTAGAAAGGCATATTGAATTTTTCGGCTGATTTCAGCTTACTGAATGACGCTTTCTTGGAGGAAAAAAGGCGCATGTATTTAGCAGGAAAAACACTTGTCGAACTCGCTAATAAAGCAAATTGTGATAAGCAAAAACAGATCCTAAAGATACGCCAAGTTATAAATTTTTACGGCATTTAATTGAAATGCTCGACCCGGATGTTGGCTAATATTGTTCAATGAAAAACGAATTTACAATAGCAAGTATCGATTTAATTAAAACCTTAAATTGAATTTACCTTTCATTTTTATTTTATTCTTGAATGAAATGCATAAAGGTTTCTAACACCATATTATGCCGTCCTGATTTTCGAGTAACTGTTTGATAATTAGTCACAAAATTGTATTTATCCGGCCTTACGGCACGCATCTTTCCTGCCTGTATCCAACGTTGGGCAAAGTGCGTGGGTAAGTAACCAATATAGGACCCTGTGAGAATGAGCAGGGCAACCCCTTCTCTATCGGTTGAGGTAGCCGTTGATTTCAGTATTTGGTAATGGCTTCGTGTTTGCGCATCTTGTGCGTAGGTTGGGGCAACACCATCGTATTTTTGCAGCGTTTTGTTGGTGATTTTGGCATCGTCTACTTCAAACAAGGGGTGCTCTGAGCTGCAATATAGCAGGGATTCTTCGTTGTAAAGGTCTTGATATTGCAGCCCCGGTATGGGGCGAATAGCGGGTACCACGCCTACGTGCAAACCCCCGTCTAATAAGTGACGCTCGATTTCATTCGGGGGGATCATGTGGATGTCGATTTGCACATCTGGCCCCTTTTCTTTTAAGGCTTTTAGCGCCAGTGAAACTTTCATATGCTCGATGGTGACAAGGTTATCGGTGATGCCGATATTGAGGTTTCCCGTTAACTTTTCGTGTATGTAATTAACCTGTGTTCGGAAATCTTCTAGGGATGCCATAAGTTGCTGGCTTGCCTGGTATACTAATTTTCCTTCTTCGGTTAATGAAAAGCCGGCTCGTCCCCTTTGGCACAGACGTAAACCTAACCTTTCTTCTAAATCAGACATGCTAATGCTAATTGCAGAGCGGGTAATGTTTAATTCGACTTCTGCGGCGGAAAAGCCTCCACACTCCACCACGGTTCGAAATACTTTTAATAATCGAATATCAAAGTTAGTGAGTTGTGGTAGCTTGTTGATCTTTCTATCCATATGCCACTTCGTTTAGTTAAGCAAATGCTTAAGTATAAGTTAATAATTTAATATGTATTTAATATAAAACTGAATTTAAACTCAAGTACTGGTATTTTTAGAGTAAAATATTCACCGTTGTTTATGCATTTGAAAATGTGCCACTGAAAAATAATGGTGACTTTTAGAAATAGCTAAGCTTTTCAATGATTTGTTTAACAGCAGTATTTTTTAACGAGGAAAATAATGGCTGAACAACCTGTATTCGAGACTGATTTCTCCAACAAGGAATCACTAGAAGCGTTTTGGATGCCTTACACATCCAACCGCTACTTCAAAGAAAATCCTATCATTGTAACTGGTGCTGAAGGTTGCCAATTTACTACTCAAGATGGCAAAACGGTTTACGATGCCTTTTCCGGATTATGGTGTACAGGAATGGGTCACGGTCGCTCGGAAATTGTCGAAGCGGTCTCTAAAGGGATCCAACGCCTTGATTACTCTCCCGCCTTCCAAGTTGGTAACGACATCGCTTTTGAAGTGGCGAACAAGGTTAAAAAGCTAACGCCAGATGGCTTAGATCACGTTTTCTTCACTAACTCTGGCTCAGAAGCTGCCGACACCGCAATGAAAATGGCGCGTGCTTACTGGCGCTTAAAAGGTCAAGCATCCAAAACGCGCTTTATTGGTCGCTCCATGGGTTACCACGGGGTGAATTGGGGCGGCGTAAGTGTTGGCGGTATCGCTGCAAACCGTAAGCTTTATGGTCAGGGCGTTGACTCTATTCATTTACCTCACACATTACTAGCTGAAAACCGCTTTTCTAAAGGTTTGCCTCCGCATAAAGGCGTTGAGCTGGCTAACGAATTAGAAACCATGTTGATGATGCACGATCCGTCTAATGTTGCGGCGGTCATCATGGAACCCTTCTCCGGGTCGGCTGGCGTGATTTTACCACCAGTAGGCTACCTTGAGCGCATCCGCGAAATCTGCTCTAAACACAATGTGTTATTGATTTTTGATGAAGTGATTACGGGCTTTGGTCGTACCGGTAAAGATTTCGGTGCAGATGCATTCGGTGTTACGCCGGACATCATGACAATGGCAAAAGGGATTACAAACGGCTGTGTACCTATGGGTGCTGTGGTAAGTAAAGGCGATATTTACAACACCTTTATGGAAAATGGCGGCCCGGATTACATGGTAGAAATGCCGCACGGTTACACCTATTCGAGCCACCCGGTGGCGTGCGCGGCTGCACTTGCTGCGTTAGATATCTTTGAAAAAGAGAAGATGTCGGAAAAAGTCGAGGCGTTATCGCCTTACTTTGAAGAGCAAGTGCATAAATTAAAAGGGTTAAAGCACGTTGTTGATATCCGTAACTTTGGTTTAGCTGCCGCGATTGAAATTGAAGCCTTTGGTGGTAAAGAACCCGCTAAGCGTCCTTTTGAGATTTTCCGTCGTTGTTGGGAGATGGGCGTATTCGTTCGCTGTGGTGGTAACACAATCCAAGTTGCGCCTTTGTTTATTGCGAGCAAGTCTGAAATCGATCACGTCTTCAATGTATTGAGCGATGCCATTTTAGCAACTGAGTAGTTTCACTAACTTTTAGTGGCTCAGGGTGAAGTGCAACTTGAGCCCGAACAGATTTAACGATGAGGTTCGGTAGTCATGAATACAATCACGCATTTTATTAACGGAAAAGATGTCGATAACGGCGAGCGTTATCAAGACGTGTTCGATCCGGCAACGGGCAAGGTATCTGGTCAGGTAGCGATTGCCTCTCCTGCCACGGTACAAGAAGCCATCGATGCAGCCGCTGCTGCGTTCCCAGCGTGGCGCAATACGCCAGTGCTAAAGCGCGCGCATGTGATGTTCCGTTTCAAAGAATTATTGGAAGAAAATGCAGAAAAGATCTGCGCTCTTTTAACCGCTGAACACGGTAAAGTCACCGACGATGCATTAGGCGAGTTAAAGCGCGGTATTGAAAACGTAGAATACGCGTGCGGCGTACCTGAATTATTAAAAGGCGAGCATTCACGTAATGTAGGTCCTGCCATCGACAGTTGGTCTGAATTCCAGCCAATGGGTGTGGTTGCGGGTATCAC